>NZ_JBFBFA010000023.1:0-114529 GCF_040683915.1 Kitasatospora sp. NPDC093102
AGGAACGGACGCTTCCTTCGGACCGCCTTCCAGCGGACCCTCCGGGCTTCGTTCTTTCGTGTTTCCAGCTTATCAGACGCTTTCCGCTCCGTTTATCGGAGTTTCATTCATCGGATTCGCTTTCCGCTTTGCCGTCCCGGTCTCCCGCGGCGACTCCGGAACTGTACGGGGACCGGCCCGCCACATGCAAATCGTCCCGCCCTGCGGGTCGCAGGACGGGACGATCCGTTGTTCGAGCACCGTCAGGCGCGGCCCATCTCCTCGGCGATGGCCGCCGCGAAGGCGTCGATGTCGGCCTCCGTGGTGTCGAAGGCACACATCCAGCGGACCTCACCGGTGTGCTCGTTCCAGAAGTAGAAGCGGTAGCGCTTCTGGAGTCGCTCGCTCACCTCGCGCGGGAGGATCGCGAACACCGCGTTCGCCTGGACCGGGCGGACCACCTCGACGCCGTCGATCTTCCGGACCGCGGCCTCCAGGCGGCTGGCCATCGCGTTGGCGTGGCCGGCGTTGCGCAGGTAGAGGTCACCGGAGAGCAGCGCCTCGAACTGGACCGAGACGAAGCGCATCTTCGAGGCGAGCTGCATCGAGGTCTTGCGCAGGTACTTGATGTTGCGCACCCGCTCCGGGTTGAGCACCACCACGACCTCGCCGAACAGCAGGCCGTTCTTCGTCCCGCCGAAGGAGAGCACGTCGACGCCCACATCGGTGGTGAAGGCGCGCAGCGGCTGGCCGAGCGAGGCGGCGGCGTTGGCCAGGCGGGAGCCGTCCACGTGGACGAGCATGCCCAGCTGGTGGGCGTGCTCGGTGATCGCGCGGATCTCGTCGGCGGTGTAGAGGGTGCCGAGCTCGGTGCTCTGGGTGATGGAGACCGCGAGCGGCTGCGCGCGGTGCTCGTCGCCGAAGCCCCAGGCCTGCTGGTCGAGCAGTTCGGGCGTGAGCTTGCCGTCCGGGGTGGGGACGGTGAGCAGCTTGATACCGCCCATCTTCTCCGGCGCGCCGCCCTCGTCCACGTGGATGTGGGCCGTCTCGGCGCAGACCACCGCGCCCCAGCGCGGGAGCAGCGACTGGAGGGCGACCACGTTGGCGCCGGTGCCGTTGAAGACGGGGTAGGCCTCGGCCTTCTCGCCGAAGTGGCGGCGGAAGACGTCCTGGAGGTGGGCCGTGTAGTCGTCCTCGCCGTAGGCGATCTGGTGACCGCCGTTGGCGACGGCTATCGCGGCGAGGACCTCCGGGTGCACGCCGGCGTAGTTGTCGCTGGCGAAGCCGCGGACGGCGGGGTCGTGCCGCCGTACCGCGTCCGTACGGGTGAGGTCGGTCATCGGGCTGTCAGCCACAGGTGCTGTCCGTTCAGTTCTGCTGCGGGGCGGTCCCAGAGGCCCGCCAGGTGTCCGGCGAGGTCGGCGGTGTCGGTGAAGCCGGCGAACTTCGCCTCCGGCTTCTCGGCCCGCATTTCGGGGCTGACCAGCGCCTTGATGACCAGGATCGCAGCTGCCGCGGTGGGCTCGCCCTCGGGGTCGGTGGTCTCCTTCTTGAAGGAGTCGGCCATGGCGAGGGTCCACGCCTCGGTGGCGGCCTTGGCGGCCGCGTAGGCGGCGCCGCCGGCGGTGGGCTTGTGCGCGGCCGCGGCGGAGATCATGGCGTAACGGCCGGCGGTGCTGCGGACCAGCGCGGGCTGGAAGGCCAGCGAGGTGTGCTGGAGGGTGCGCACGACGGTGTCGTGCAGGAAGTCCCAGTCGTCCAGCCGGGTGTCGAAGAAGGTCTTGCTGCCGCGCCAGCCACCGACCAGGTGGAACAGGCCGTCGACGTGACCGTGCTCGGACTCCAGGTGGTCGGCCCAGTCGTGGACCTCCTGCGGGTCGAGCAGGTCGATCACCTGGCCGCTGACCTTGGCTCCGCGGACGGCCACCCGGGTGGCGTCCAGGGCGGACTCCAGCCGCTGGGCGTCGATGTCGGCGCCGATCACGGTGGCGCCGTCAGCGGTGAGGCGGCGCAGCACGGCGCGGCCGGCCGGGCCGCTGGCTCCGGCGACGGCGATGACCTTGCCGGCGAGCGGGGCGTTGGTGGAGGTGGTCACGCGGCGGCTCCCTGGATCCCGGCGCCGGTGATGCCGGCGGTGGCGGCGATGACGCCGCTCAGCTTCTTGTTGAGGGCCTCGTAGAACATGCTCAGCGGGAACTCGTCCGGGAGCACGGCGTCGCACAGGGCCTTGTTGAGGGCCTTGCCGTCGGTGATGTCGAGCGGCAGGGCCTCGGAACCCTTTGCCCAGGTGGAGGCCGGGTGCGGGGTGAGGTAGCGGGAGACCAGCTCGTAGGCGGCGATCCAGTGGGCCGACTTCGGCCGGTCGATGCCGTCGCGGTAGAGGGTCTCGATCTCGGCGCAGAGCGCGTTGGTGACCTGCGGGGCGCGCTCCCAGTCGATGGTGAGGCGGTTGTCGCGCCAGCGCAGCGCGTCGTGCTTGTGCAGGTAGGCGAAGAGCAGCTGGCCGCCCATGCCGTCGTAGTTGCGCACCCGGTCGCCGGAGACCGGGAAGCGGAACAGGCGGTCGAAGAGGACCGCGTACTGGACGTCGCGGGCGTGCGGGTTGCCCTCGGTCTCCAGCTGCACCGCCTCCTTGAAGGTGGTGAGGTCGCAGCGGAGCTCCTCCAGGCCGTACATCCAGAACGGGCTGCGCTGCTTGATCATGAAGGGGTCGAACGGCAGGTCACCGTGGCTGTGGGTGCGGTCGTGGATCAGGTCCCACAGGACGAAGGTCTCCTGCGCGCGCTGCTGGTCCTGGAGCAGGCCCTCGGCGTCGGCCGGGATCTCCAGGCCGAGCTGCTGGACGGCGCTGGTGGAGACGGCGCGGAAGCGGGCGGCCTCGCGGTCGCAGAAGATGCCGCCCCAGGTGAAACGTTCCGGCGCCTTGCGCACGGCGACCGTCTCGGGGAAGAGCACGGCCGAGTTGGTGTCGTATCCGGCGGTGAAGTCCGTGAAGGTGATCGGCACGAACATCGGGTTGTCGAAGCGGGTGCGCTCCAGCTCCGCCAGCCAGTCGGGCCACACGACGCGCAGCAGAACGGCTTCCAGGTTGCGGTTCGGGTTCCCGTTCTGGGTGTACATCGGGAAGACGACCAGGTGCTCCAGCCCGTCCTCGCGCTGGTCGGCGGGCTGGAAGGCGAGCAGCGAGTCCAGGAAGTCGGGCTCGCGGTAGCCGGTGTCGGCCCACTTGGCGAGGTCCGCGTCGACGGCGGCCAGGTAGGCGGCGTCGTGCGGGAAGTTCGGAGCGAGCTCCTGGACGGCGGCGCGGACGGTGGCGACCAGCGGGTCGACCGTGTGCCGCTGGACGGCGGCCAGGTCGATCGAGCCGTCCTTCGACTGGAGCGGGCGCAGCGACTCGACGGCCTCCTTCAGGCGCAGCCAGGCCGGGTGGCCGGCGAGGGTCGAGACCGGGGCGTCGGCCGCCACAGCGAGCCTTGGCGAAAGATTCTGCATCGTGGACTCACTTCGACAGGAGTTATTTCAACGGGGACACCATAAGTACGAAAGGTTCTCCCGTTCAAGGGGGCCCAGACCGGCAAAACTCCGGCGCACCCCCGCTACCGTGCCGAAACCTTCGGCGGGAGACGGGTTGTCCGGCATGTGGACAGTGATCTGGATGTTCTGGACAGATGCGCTGTTCTGATGCGAACCTCCCCGCATGCTCCCGGCGGTGATCACGGTGGCCGAACGCCACGACAGCCCGTTCCGGGTGCCCTCCCGTCGGCACGTCTGCCGTCGCTGTCGCGCGCGCGGCCTCTGCTGCCGCTGTCGCCGCTGTTGTTGACCGGTTGCCGCCGACCAGGCTGCTGCCGATCCGGCTCGGGGGGCGCCGCGGACACGGGCCCGTACGCCGACCATGCCGCGTGTGTTCCGGCGCCGCCACCGGGGGGAAGTGACCCGCCGGGATGCGGGCCGCCCGTCGCGCCCTCCCGTGCCCCTCGTTGTTCCCGTCCCGCCCGGTCCTTCCCTGGAGCCCCGTCATGACCCTCCGCAAGCCGTCCGCCGTCCTGCCCATCGCCGCGCTGGTCGCCGCCGCGGCCGTGCTGACCGCCTGCGCGCCGCAGGACTCGAAGTCCGACGCCGCCTCCGGTGCCTCGGGCTCGGCCGGGTCGGCCGCGGGCTGCGCGCCGGGGGCACTGGCCACGCGTACCGCCGGAACCCTGACCGTCGGCACCGACAAGCCCGCGTACGACCCGTGGTTCTCCGACGACAAGCCGGAGAACGGCAAGGGCTTCGAGTCCGCCGTGGCCTACGCGGTCGCGGAGAAGCTGGGCTACCCGAAGGAGAAGGTCAGCTGGGTGGTCGCGCCGTTCAACAAGGCGACCTCGCCGGGCGCCAAGGACTTCGACTTCGACATCAACCAGGTGTCCATCAGCGATGAACGCAAGCAGGCG
This sequence comes from Kitasatospora sp. NPDC093102, assembly GCF_040683915.1. NCBI lineage: Bacteria > Bacillati > Actinomycetota > Actinomycetes > Kitasatosporales > Streptomycetaceae > Kitasatospora > Kitasatospora sp. NPDC093102. Next base: position 4,413 of record NZ_JBFBFA010000023.1, read on the forward strand.
GTGGACTTCTCCTCCGGCTACTACGACGTGCGCCAGACCGTCATCGCACTGAAGAACTCCAAGGCGGCGGGCGCCAAGAGCATCGCCGACCTCAAGGACACCAAGCTCGGCGCGCAGGTCGGCACCACGAGCCTGGAGACCATCACCGACACCATCAAGCCGAACACCCGGCCGGCCGTCTTCGACTCCAACGACCTGGCCAAGGCCGCGCTGAAGAACGGCCAGATCGAGGCCCTGGTGGTGGACCTGCCGACCGCCTTCTACATCACCGGCGCCGAGGTGCCGGAGGCCCAGGTGGTCGGCCAGTTCGAGACGGCCGCGAAGGCCGAGCAGTTCGGCCTGGTGCTGGACAAGGGCTCCAAGCTGACCGGCTGCGTCTCGCAGGCGGTGGACGCGCTGCGCACCGACGGCACACTGGCGAAGCTGGAGAAGCAGTGGCTCTCCGACGCCGTCTCGGCACCGGTGCTGAAGTGAGCGCTGACCTGGGCCCCGGGCTGAGCGGGGAGGCGGCGGACACCGCGGCGGTGGAGCTCGCCAAGGCACCGGCGGTGCGGACCGGGGCGCCTGCCGCGGAGGACGACTACCGCCCGTCCGAGCGGCGGCTGGCGCGCGAGGCGTACCGGCGGGCCCGGGCCCGCCGCTCGGCGCTGATCGCCACCGCGTCGACCCTGACGACGGCGATCGTGCTCTACCTGCTGGTCGTCAACTCCCCCGGCTGGGAGGTGACTCGGCGGACCTTCTTCAACCTCGACTACGCCCGCCAGGCGCTGCCCGAGGTGCTGAAGGGGCTGCGGCTGAACCTGGAGCTGATGCTCGGCTGCGGGGCGTTGATCCTGCTGTTCGGGCTGCTGCTGGCGGTGCTGCGGACGCTGCGCGGGCCGGTCTTTCTGCCGGTGCGGCTGCTCGCCACCGCGTACGTGGACTTCTTCCTCGGGCTGCCGATGATCATCTGCCTGCTGGTGATGATCACCGGGGTGCCGGCGCTGCGGCTGACCGGGGTGACCACCGATCCGCTGCTGCTGGGCGGAGCGGCGCTGGTGCTGACGTACTCGGCGTACGTGTCGGAGGTGTTCCGCTCCGGCATCGAGTCGGTGCACCCGAGTCAGCGGGCCGCGGCCCGGTCGCTGGGGCTGACCAACGCGCAGGCGATGCGGTACGTGGTGCTGCCGCAGGCCGTCCGCCGGGTGGTGCCGCCGCTGCTCAACAACCTGGTGAGCCTTCAGAAGGACACCGGGCTGGTCTCGATCGGCGGCGCGATCGACGCGGTGTACGCGGCGAAGATCATCGCGGCCAGGTCCTTCAACTTCACGCCGTACCTGGTGGCGGGGCTGGTGTTCATCGTGCTGACCATTCCGCTGACCCGGTTCGCCGACTGGCTGACCAGCCGGATGAACCGCCGCCAGCTCCAGGGAGGTGCGGTGTGACGTCGAACGAGGTGCTCCGGCTGGAGTCGGTGCGCAAGACCTTCGGCGGCCAGGTGGTGCTGCGCGACGTGGACCTCACCGTGGCCGAGCACTCGGTGACGGCGCTGATCGGGGCGTCCGGCTCCGGCAAGTCCACGCTGATGCGCTGCGTCAACCTGCTGGAGGGGATCGACGACGGGGCGATCTTCCTGGACGGCGAGGAGATCACCGATCCGCGCGCGGACGAGGACGCCGTGCGGCGCCGGATCGGCGTGGTGTTCCAGTCGTACAACCTGTTCCCTCACCTGACGGTGCTGGAGAACGTCACGCTCGCACCGCGCCGGGTGCACCGGGTCGCCCGGGCCGAGGCGGAGTCGCGGGCGCTGGAACTGCTCGACCGGCTCGGGCTGGCGGCCAAGGCGAAGGAGTACCCGGACCGGCTCTCCGGCGGGCAGCAGCAGCGGGTCGCCATCGTGCGCGCACTGGCCACCGGGCCGCGGCTGCTGCTCCTGGACGAGATCACCGCGGCGCTCGACCCGGTGCTGGTCGGCGAGGTGCTGTCGGTCGTGCGGGACCTCAAGGAGCAGGGGATGACGATGGTCCTCTCCACCCACGAGATGGGCTTCGCCCGTGAGGTCGCCGACCGGGTCTGCTTCCTGGACGGCGGCGTGGTGCTCGAACAGGGACCGCCCGAGCAGGTTTTCGGCGATCCGCAGGAGGAGCGGACCCGGCAGTTCCTCAGCCGGGTGGTCGCCTCGGGGCGACTCCAGGGCTGAGCACCCTCGCCGGCGCAGTGGGTGACCGCGTGCGACCGGGGCGTGCGACCAGGTGCGCGACCAGGGCTTTCGCAACGACGGGCGCCACCATGCGCCCCTGTACGCGCCCTGGCCGTGCCCGGCCGAGTGCGGTGATCGTGGACCGGACGTCCGTCGCCGCGCACGGGGGTGGCGAACAGACGACAGCTGACGGATGACAGATAACAGCGGACAGATTTCATCATCTGTTCGCTGACCACTGTCCGTTGTCGCCTGTCCGCCGCCCCGGCGCCCCACCGCCCCGGGAGGCCGCCGTTGCACGGACCCGCCCTGGTCAACTGGCTCCTCGCCCTCCTCGCCGCCGGCGTCGGCACCTCCTGCCTGGTCCGGCTGCGCCGCTCCCCCTGCACCCCGGACGGCACGCACCGACCGCTCGCCCGTGAGTCCGACGCCGCCGAGGCCCTGATGGGCCTCGGCATGGCCGCGATGGCCGTCACCGGCACCACCGTCCCGGCCGCCGTCTGGGCCGGACTCTTCGGCCTCCCTGCCGCCGCCTTCCTGTTCGCCGCCGCCCACGCCCCGACCGGGAGGGCGCACCGGCTGCACCACGCGGTCGGCTCGCTCGCCATGACGTACATGGCCATCGCCATGACGGTCGCCTCCGGCCACGAGCACCACCAGTCCGCCACCCTGGGCCTTCCGGTGCTGACCGGGGTGCTCCTCCTCTACTTCGGCGGGTACACCCTCTGGGCCGGCAGGCGGCTGCTGCGCACTCCGGCGGGCACCCTCGCGGTCGGCACCGCCGGGCTGCCGCAGGCCTGCCGACTCACCATGGGCATCGGCATGTTCGCCATGCTCCTGACCATGTGACGACCGTTGACCGCGCAGCGACCGTGCGAGCTGCCCACGCCCGGCACCCCAAGACCCCCACCTGGGCGTGGCGTTGGTCACTGGCCGGTCGAAAGCCGTTCCACCGGGCGTCGCCAGCGCATAGGTTGGCAGGGAGCGCGTTGTCGCGTTCCGTGCGTACTCGGGGAGCCCATCGATGCCTGCCCTGATCGGCCTTCTGCTGCTCGGCCTGCTGCTCTCGACCGTCGTGCCCCGGCTGCTGGCCCGGGCCCGCTGGGCGGAGCGCGAACCGGTGCTGGCACTGCTGGTGTGGCAGTGCCTGGTGGTGGCCGTACTGCTCTGCTGCGCGCTGAGCCTGGTGCTGGCGGCCTCCGCCGCCCTGCCGGAGCTGCGCACGCTGGTGTTCGCGGGCGCACCGCACGGCGTGGAGGCGGCGTACGCCCTCCAGGAGGCCGAGGGCTGGGGCCGGCTGTGCGCCGCGGTGCTGGCCGCGGGCGGGGTGCAGACGGTGCTGGCGCTCACCCGGGAGGTCCGCACGGCCAAGGCGCTGCGTGATCGCCGGCACGCCCAACTGGCGACCCGCGCACCGGAGTTGCCTGACACCATCGAGACCGCCCGGAGCCGCCGGGAGCGGCTGGTGGTGCTGGAGAACGTCCGCCCGGAGGCGTGGTCGCTGCCCGGGCCGAACTCCCGGCTGGTGGTCACCACCGGCGCCCTCCAGCAACTGACCGACCGGGAGCTGGCCGCCGTGCTGAGCCATGAGCGCGGCCACGTCCGGGCCCGGCACCACTGGCTCCAGCAGTTCTCCCAGGCGCTCGCTTCCGGATTCCCCGGCGTCGGCGTGTTCAGCGCCTTCCGGGACCAGGTGGCGGAGCTGGTCGAGCTGGCCGCCGACGACCGGGCCGCCCGTCGGCACGGCCGGCACACCACCGCCCTCGCACTGGCCGAACTCAACCTGGACCGTGGGGTGTTCGGCTCCTGTCCGCCCGGCCTGGCGCAGTCGCCGAAGCGGGTGGACCGGCTGCTCGCGGGCCGTCCGCGGCTCTCCGTCCCGCACCGGCTGCGACTGACCGTCGCGGCGCTCGCCGCGCCCGCCGTGGTCGTCCTGCTGGCCGCCGCGCCGGGGCTGCACTCGCTGCTCTGAGGCCGACCCCGCAGCACACCGCGGGCGTCTTCGACCGACCGTCAGTCCCCAGGCGCTCCGCAGCCCGGGTCGAGCCCGTCACCGAGGGTCAGCTCCAGCACCTCGCGGTGGAGCGGCCTGGCCTGCTCGTAGCGCTCCCGGCCGGCATCGGTGAGGGTGAGCAGGATGCCCCGCCGGTCGCTCTCGCACATCGCCCGGGTGACCAGTCCGGCCTTCTCCAGTCGGGCGATCAGCCGGGACAGCGCGCTCTGGCTCAGGTGGACGGTGTGGGCCAGGTCGCTCACCCGGACCGCATGCCCGCCGCCGCCCCCGCACTCCTCCACGAGGCGCTCCAGCACCTCGAACTCGCTCATGCCCAGCCCGTACCGGTCGCCCAGCTCGCGGTCGAGCATGCAGGCCGCGGCGGCATGCCGGGCCAGCAGCTCGCGCCACTGCGCGACGAGACCGGCCTCCGCCGGGGAGTCGAGTTCAGCCACGCCGCCACCCTAGCACGTGCATCAACAATTATTGCGTTCACATCTAATTCACTTGCATTGAATGCATGTGCATGTACTGTCCTCCCCATGACCACCGCGACCGCCACGCCACCCGACGCCCCGTCAACCAGCGGGCTGCACTGGAATCCCCGCCTCTGGGGCACCCTCATCGTGCTCTGCGCCGCCATGTTCCTGGACGCCCTGGACGTCTCCATGGTGGGCGTCGCCCTCCCGTCCATCGGCTCCGACCTGCACCTGTCCACCGCCACCCTCCAGTGGGTGGTCTCCGGCTATGTGCTCGGCTACGGCGGCCTGCTGCTGCTCGGCGGCCGCGCCGCGGACCTGCTCGGCCGCCGCCGGGTGTTCCTGGTGGCCCTGGGCGTCTTCGCCGCCGCCTCGCTGGCCGGCGGCCTGGTCGACGACGGCGGCCTGCTGATCGCGGCCCGCTTCCTCAAGGGCGTCAGCGCCGCCTTCACCGCCCCGGCCGGCCTGTCCATCATCACCACGACCTTCGCGGAGGGCCCGGCCCGCAACCGCGCACTGTCGATCTACACCACCTGCGCTGCCAGCGGCTTCTCGCTCGGCCTGGTGCTCAGCGGCCTGCTCACCGAGGTCGGCTGGCGCTGGACCTTCCTGATGCCCGTCCCGGTCGCGCTGCTCGCCCTGGTCTTCGCCCTCCGACTGCTCCCCCGGCCGGTCGAGGAGCGTGCCAAGGGCGGCTACGACGTGCTGGGCGCGATCACCGGCACCGCGACCGTGCTGCTGCTGGTCTTCACCGTCACCGAGGCCCAGGGCGCCGGCTGGCTGAGCCTGCGCACCCTCGGCTCGCTGCTCGTCGTCGCCGGGCTGGCCGCCGCCTTCCTGCGGGTGGAGAGCCGCACCGCGCACCCGCTGGTCCGGCTCGGCATCTTCCGCAACGGCTCGGTCGCCCGGGCCAACGTGGTGGCCTTCGCGATGACCGGCGCGTACGGCGGGTTCCAGTTCGTGGTCACCCTCTACCTCCAGCACCTGCTCGGCTGGTCGGCCCTGGAGATGGCCCTCGGGCTGCTCCCGGCCGCGGCCCTCATCGCGCTCTCGGCGCCCTTCATGGGCCCGATCGTGGACCGCTTCGGCACCGCGCGGCTGCTGCCGATCGGCCTGGTCTCGCTGGTCGCCGCCTTCGCGCTGTTCCTGCGGCTGGACGAGCACAGCTCGTACCCGGGCCTGGTGCTCCCCTCGATGCTGCTGCTCGGCGTGGGTTTCGCGTTCGCCTTCCCCTCGGTGAACATCGCCGCCACCGACGGCGTGGCCGACGAGGAGCAGGGTCTGGCCTCGGGCCTGGTGAACACCGCCATCCAGGTCGGCACCGCGGTGGTGCTGGCCGGAGCGACCGCGATGATCACGGCCGGCAGTGCGGGCGGCGACAGTCCGCAGGCCCAGCTGGACGGCTACCGGCCGGCGCTGCTGTTCGTCACCGTGGTCGCCCTGGTCGGTCTGGTGGTCGCAGGTGCGGGCGCCCTGGTGGACCGACGCCGTAGGGCAACTCCCGTGTCCGTGCCGGATTACGACTATCCGACAGCCGGGTCGACAGCGACCCGGACCGAAGTCCTGACCGAGCGCTGACCCTCCGACTCCGCCTGCGGCCGGCCTCCGGGCCGTCGGGCAATGGCGCCGGCTCCACCAAACCCCCGTGTTGGTGGAGCCGGCCGTCTTCGTGGCGGCCGCCCGGGCAGCGTCCGCCGGGACGCGGTTCCTCGGGTGGCTGTCGGCTCCGCAAGTATATTGGCTCAGAGCCAACGAACGTTCGGAGCAGACACGATGGCACCTCGCGCGGATTCGGTCAATGAGGAGATGCGGCAACGCTCTCGCCAGCGCATCATGCGGGCCACCGTCGAGCTGGTTGACCAGCGCGGTTACGCGGGCACCACACTGACGGACATCGCCGAACGGGCCGGGCTCGCCCGCGGGCTGCTCTCGTACTACTTCGACGGCAAACGGCTGCTCATGCAGTCCGCGACGCACCGGATGATGCACCAGTCGCTGTCCGACGCGCTGGCGGAACTGGCACCCGGCTCATCCCCCGACGCCCGGCTGGCCCGGGCGATCGACACCGTGCTCGGCCTGGCGATGGACCACCCGCGGGTGATGCGCTCGCACCTGGCGCTGATCCTCGACCCGGACACCGGCGCCTTCGTCCAGGACCCGGAGCAGCAGCAGCTCAGCGCCATCCTCCAGGGGCTGCTGCGGGACTGGGGCGCACCCGACCCGGTCGCCGAGCACGCGGTGCTGCGCAGTGCGCTGATGGGCGGCTGCATCGGAGTGCTGCTGCCGGGCGCCGAGATCCCGCTGGCGCCGATCCGGGCCGACCTCTTCCGCCGTTACGACCTGGAGTGGGAACTGGGCCACCCGCCGCAGCCGTCCCCGCCGGAACGCGAACGGCCGCCGGCCCGCGGCTGACGGCGGGTGGGCGGCCTGGTGACCGGCTGCCGGGGGGCCTCGCGAGGGAGGGTGCTCACAGGCCCCGGGCGGCAGCGGCTCAGCGTTCCTTCAGGATCGAGGCGAGCAGGTCTATCGTGCGTTCCGGCGTGAGGCTGTCGACACAGAGCCGCTCCATGACCTGGATGTAGGCGTCGACGTCGTCGCGCTTGTCCAGGTAGAGCGCGCTGGTGAGCTGCTCCAGGTAGACCACGTCCGCGAGGTCCTGCTCCGGGAAGCGCAGGATCGTGAATGCCCCGGACTCGCCCGCGTGCGCGCCGAACCGGAACGGCATGACCTGGATGACCACGTTGGCCTGCTCGGCGACGTCGATCAGGTACTGCACCTGGCCGCGCATCACCTTGGGCCCGCCGACCGGCCGGCGCAGCGCGGCCTCGTCGATGACCGCCCACAGGCGCGGGCTGGCGCCCTCGGCCAGCAGCTTCTGGCGGCGCAGCCGGAGGCTGACCCGCCGCTCGACCTCCTCCTCGCTGATGACCGGCCGACTTTGGCCGAAAACCGCCCGTGCGTACTCCTCGGACTGGAGCAGCCCGGGGATGAACTGCACCTCGTACGTGCGGATCAGCTGGGCGGCCTCCTCCAGGCCGACGTAGGTCTGGAACCAACCCGGCAGCACGTCGTTGAAGCTGTGCCACCAGCCGGACTTGTTGGCCTCGCGGACCAGGCCGAGCAGGGCTTCCCGCTCCGTCCCGTCGTCCACGCCGTACAGGCTGAGCAGGTCGGCGACGTCGCGCTCCTTGAAGCTGACGCGGCCGAGTTCCATGCGGCTGATCTTGGACTCGGAAGCCCGGATCGCGTAGCCCGCGTCCTCGCGGGTGATGCCGCGCGCCTCGCGCAGGCGGCGCAGCTGCGAGCCGAGGAGGATCCGGCGGACCATCGAGCCGCCGCCCGGCTGAACTGTGGTCATGCGGTCGAAACCTCCACCTAGGGCAAACAGCGCACAGTCTGCCATCAGTTGAGCGCTCACGGTGCCGATACTGACGGATGTTCCTATCAGTTCTGCACTCCATGCACCAGGATGCACGTGCATCCGGCGCTTGCATATGCCAATAGTGCGACTGCACGTGAATCGACTCTTGCATCTGCAGTGAGCGCACACCACCATGGTGCACGTGCACCTGCACATCCCTGGCAATCCCGCGGGCTCCGCGTCGACCCCACGCGCGACTCCGTGCACCGACCCGACGGCGTCCCCCGCGCCATCGGGCGTTCGAGTGCGCGCGCGCCTGGTCGAGGGGGCGGCCGAGCGGCCGAGCGAGTCGGAGGTGACCGGCATGACCCCGGCGGGTCCAGCCGTGTCCGCCCCCTTATGGGAGGAGCTCTTCATGAGCACCGGTACGGCCTTGGCGGTTGACCCCCATGTGGTCACCTGCACGCTCGCTCCTCGCTTCGAAGCCGTCAGAACCGCACGCGACTTCGCTCGGACCACGCTCCAGCGCTGGGGCCTGACGGAGCTGTTCGACGACGTCGCGCTGGTGGCCTCGGAACTCGTGACCAACGCGCTCCGGCATGCGATCGGCGCACGGCCCGACCCGTCGGGCGGCGCCCGGGGCGAGTACGACTTTCCCATACAGCCGACCGCGGACGGCCGGCTCCCGATCCGAATAAGCCTGGTGCACCGCGCACCCCAGGTGGTCTGCGCGGTGAGCGATCCGAGCAGCATCGGTCCGGTCGCCCGGGAGGCCGACTTCGTCGCCGAATCGGGCCGCGGGCTGCACCTGGTGGAGTCGTTCAGCCGCTCCTGGGGCTGGAATCCGCTGGGCACCGGCAAGGTGGTCTGGGCGATGTTCGAGGCGGAGGCGGTCGGCGGCTCCCCGCTGGACGGACACCCCGAACTCCGCGGCCGCTCACCGCTCGACGGCCCCGTCGACGTCGGCGGGCGGCATCGGCGCTCGGCCTAGTACTGCAACGGTGCCAGGACGGGCCCCGCGCCCAGCACGGACCCTGCGCCACACGGCGCGCGGCCGGCCGAGGGCAGCCCCGGGAGGACCACACCCCGGGCCCTTCCACCAGGCCCCGCCGAGGCCTCCCGGCGCCTCGGACCCGCGAGCGGCTCAGGGCGGCCGGGCGGATCCGGACCGGAGGAGGTCTCCGGAAAAGAGGTGTCCGGAAAAGAGGTGTCCGGAAAAGAGGTGTCCGGGAAAGAGGTGTCCGGGAAAGTGGCCGCCGGAGGAGAAGCATCCGGTGGAAAGGCATCCGGACGAGAGGCATCCTCAGGAGACAAAGACAAAGGCCGTCGTGGTGTCGGCACCCACGACGGCCCCCCGATGGTGGAGCACGGCGGCCGGTCAGACCGCCAGGTGGTCGAACTCCCCGTCCTTCGCCCCGAGCAGCAGGGCGGCGATCTCGGCCCGGGTGTAGATGAGGGCCGGACCGTCCGGGAACCGCGAGTTGCGCATCGCCACATCGCCGCCCGGCAGGGCCGCGAACTCGACACAGTTGCCCTGGGAGTTGCTGTGCCGGCTCTTCTGCCAGACCACCCCCTGAAGATCGGCGGCGGCCATCCCGTTGTAGGTGTCGTACGAGCCGTGCGTGTCCTGCGAGTCGTGCATAGAAATCTCCCGAAGAGCTCCGGAGTTGTCGTCCAGCGCGGCGCCCCCCGGCACCGCCGAACGAACGGACCGGCCCCGTACCGGTCCGGCACAACGCCTCACTTGACGCGATGATAGCCGCAGTGCACGTGCATCAGCACGGGACGTTGCAGGTGCACGAGGCCTTTTATCCGCAGCCCCGAACTCTTCACGGGCCCTTCTCCTGACGGTACGTAAACGGACATAGCCGATGGAATCACCGGGCTCGCGATAACCGGCCGTGAGCGCCTCCCCGCTAAATGTTGATCTTCGAATGCCGGGAGTCGCACCCCCGTGACCCTCCGTCAAGCCGCCCCCATGCTGTGAGACATCTCACGCACCGCAGATGCAACGCCCGACCCCTCGGATCACGTCGAGGCAACCACCGGCGACCGCCAGGGGGTTGGGTGAGGAATGTCCGGATTGTAGGCAATACGCCCGGACCGGCGCCGGAGACGCACCGAGTCCGCGCGGCGGCCACGCGAAACCCGAACGGCAGCCGACTGCAAGCCGGACGGGCCGATGTCCTACGATCTCCGGCATGAGCACCGCAGCCATCCCGGGCGCGCCACTGCCCGTCCGCACTCCAGGCTCCCGTGCGCGGGGGCGCCACCGTCGTCCCGAGCGCCCCGAGATCCCGGCCGGCGCCCCGGCCCTGGTGCTCGCCGTGCCCGCGACCGCCGGGCCCGAGTCCCGTTCGGTCGTCGAGGAGCTGCTCTCGATCGTCCGCACCGAGCAGAACGGCGTCCAGACCGCGGTCGGCTACCTCGCCGCCGGCGGCACCGAGGGCCCCGACGGCGAGGACCGCACCGTGTCCGAGCTGCTGACCCTGGCCGCCGAGGCCGGGCTGCCGATGCCCGTCCTGGTGCCGCTGGTCCCCGGCCCGCACAGCTTCCTGACCGAGCTTCACGCGATCGCCGCCGAGTACGGCGCGCCCGTCACCGACCCGCTGGGCCCGCACCCGCTGCTGGCCGAGGCCGTGCACGTCCGGCTGTCCGAGGCCGGGCTGGCCCGGGCCGACCGCGCCCGGCTGTTCGCCATCGCGACCGCCGCGGACGGCGTGGTGCTGACCACCGTCGGCGGCGAGGACGCGGCCGCCGCGGCCGGCATCACCGGCGTGCTGCTGGCCGCCCGGCTGGCCGTGCCGGTCGTCGCCGCCGCGCTCGACGTGCCCGGCTCGGTGGCCGCGGCCGTCAACCACCTCAAGGACACCGGCTCGCAGCGCCCGGCGCTGGCCCCGCTGGTGATCGGTCCGGAGGCGGACTCCGAGCTGCTCGCCACCGCCGCCGAGGAGACCGGCTGCCCGTCGGCCGCGCCGCTGGGCGCGTACCCGTCGGTCGGCCAGCTGATCGCCTCCACCTACCTGGCCGCACTGCCCGCGCCGTCCCCGGAGGACCTGGCGCGGGCCGAGGCGGAGGCGGCGGCCGCCGCCGAGGCCGAGGGGGCCGTGGAGGGCTCTCGCGGCGCCCACGCGGCCGCCGGGGGGACCGCCGGGCAGTAGTCGACACCGCGCGCCGGTTCGCGCGCACCGAAGGGTCCGGAACGGCTTGCGTTCCGGACCCTTCGCTCTACCCCTCCTGCCACGCGCGTCCCGTACGGGGGAGTCGAACGGCAATGAGATGGAATGTCCGTTCTGGCGCCATTTGAAAGGAAATGGGGATCGCCTGTCCGCGCGCGCGAATCGCGGCCACTCCCCCACTCTCCCGAGTGCACCGTTCCGCAATTCGACGCGCCGTCACACTCCTCCTGAGGCGAAGCCAGTTGTCGATTTCCGCAATGGCATTGCCTGAAAACGATCATTTACGATCATGATTAGCTGCAATTTTGGCAGTTCCCAATAAACCGTGATGCACGTCACAGTCATTTGCAGTTTGAACTTAAGTCTGATTAACGTGCTCCCCGTTCGTAACCACACGAACCCGGTTCATCCGCAACGCCGAGTCCTGCCGTCGGATGTCCTGGCATCGCGAAAACGCACACCACGGCAGGAGCGGGGGACCCACAGGTAAGTCGCCCCGGACCGGTCTCCGGAACGGTCCAGGGCTAGGGGTGAAGCCGCGCCCACCGCGCGGCCGGGCAACTCCAGCCCGAATCCGACAGCTCACCTCGCAGGCGTGGGAGAGGACCGCGTCTTCATGCTGCCCACCAACGGCACTCGTCCGTCCAGCCGCACCCACCGCGTGATCGCCGCCCTCGGCGTCGCGGGCGTCGGCCTCACCGTCCCCTGCCTCACCTCCGGCACCGCCTCCGCCGCCTCCGTCGCCACCTGGGACAAGGTCGCCCAGTGCGAGAGCGGCGGCAACTGGAGCATCAACACCGGCAACGGCTTCTACGGCGGCCTCCAGTTCACCTCCAGCACCTGGTCCGCCTTCGGCGGCACCACCTACGCGGCGCGCGCCGACCTGGCCACCAAGGACCAGCAGATCGCCGTCGCCGAGAAGGTCCTCGCCTCGCAGGGCCCCGGCGCCTGGCCGGTCTGCTCCGTCCAGGCGGGCCTCACCAAGGGCGGCGCCGCCGCGTCGGTCGACACCTCGGCGGGCTCCACCGCCGGTTCGTCCGCCGCCAAGCCCGCCCAGCAGAACGTCAAGCCCGCCGCTCCGGCCGCGAAGCCCACCGCCAAGCCCGCGCAGCCCCAGGCCCCGGCCGCCAAGCCCGCCGCGCCCGCCGCGCCTGCCGCGCCTGCCCAGGACAACGCGCAGGCCACCACCGGCTCCGCCGCCTCCGGCAGCCGGAGCGACTGGGTCCAGAAGCGCCAGCAGCAGGCCCAGGGCGGGGACTACACCGTGGTCGAGGGCGACTGGCTGTCCTCGATCGCCGACCAGCACAACGTGCAGGGCGGCTGGCAGCGGCTGTACGAGCTGAACCGCGGCACCCTGACCGAGGGCCCGGACACCATCTACCCGGGCCAGCACCTGTCCCTCGGCGGCAACGGCCAGGCCCGGGCCGACCAGTCCTCCACCACCGGCTCGGACTTCACCTGGTTCGACCGCTCGCAGAAGCCCGGCCAGTCCGCGAACGGCGGTGCAGTGAACGTCCGGCCGACCGCGCAGACCCAGGCCCCGGCTCCGGCTCCGGCCGCCAAGCCCGCTCCGCAGACCCAGACCCAGGCCCAGGCCCAGACCCCCGCCGCCACCGGCGGCATGGCCGCCGCGGTCTCCTTCGCCGAGTCGAAGGTCGGTCAGGCGTACGTCTACGGCGGCACCGGCAACGGCGGCTGGGACTGCTCCGGTCTGACCCAGGCCGCGCTGCGCGCCGCGGGCATCTCCATCCCGCGCGTCGCCGCCGACCAGGCCGCCGCCAGCACCCACGTCTCGCTGGACAGCCTCCAGCCCGGCGACCTGCTCTTCTGGTCCAACAACGGCAAGGACTCCGGCGTCTACCACGTCGCGATCTACGTCGGCAACGGCAAGTACGTCGAGGCCGCCAACCCGAGCTCGGGCGTCCGCAAGCAGAGCATCGCCAACTGGGCCCCGGACTTCGCCGGCCGGGTCTGAGGACGGAGCAACGGCCTGCGGGCTGCCGGTGACAGCCGGTGACAGCCGACGGATGACGAACAGCAGATAACAGGTAACAGATTTCAACATCTGTCATCTGTTGCCCGCAGGTCGTCATCCGAACACTGACCGCCCACCACCCCCGGGGAGAGTCTGGTCGCTCCTCCCCGGGGGTTCCGGCGTTCCCGCCGACGGTCCCGGGGCCCCCTCCGGCGGTTCCGCCATATCCCGTGGTGAATCCCCGCCCCAACGGGCATGCTGCTGCTCTGCACCCGAGGAGGAGTCACATGGCCCAGGTCACCGTCACCCTCGACGCGAACCTCGCGATCGACGCGATGATGCTCTCCGGTACCAAGAACCCCCAGGACGCCGTCGAACTGGTCCTGCGCGACTACCTGGCCCGCGGCCGCCGCACCGAAACCCGTACCGGCGAGGCCGCCGACGGACACCGTCTGACCGTCGACCGCCCCACCACCCAGGAGGGCTGACCGCCGGACGGCCCGCGACGGCCGACCGCGCGCACGCCGAACGGGCCCCGGAGAGCAACCGCCCTCCGGGGCCCGTTCGTTAGGCCGTGGCAGCCGGGGCTCAGCGTGCGCAGGCCCCGGTGGACCCGCGCATCACCAGCTCCGGCTGGAACATGAACTCGCCGCGCTGGGCCGCGTTTCCGCCGACCTCCTCCAGCAACGCGTCCACCGCCGTCGTGGCCATCGCCTCGACCGGCTGGCGGATCGTGGTCAACGGCGGCTCGGTGAAGGCGATCAGCGGCGAGTCGTCGAAGCCGACCACCGACACGTCCTGCGGCACCGACAGCCCGCGCTGCCGCACCGCCCGGATCGCCCCGAGCGCCATCATGTCGCTCCCGCAGACGATCGCCGTGCAGCCCTTGTCGAGCAGCGCGCCGGCCGCCGCGTGCCCGCCCTCCACGCTGAACAGCGTGTGGTGGACGAGGTTCTCGGCCTCCTCCCGGGTGCGTCCGAGCACCTCGCACATCGCCGCCGTGAAGCCCTCGATCTTGCGCAGCACCGGCACGTACCGGCGCTGACCGACGGCCAGCCCGATCCGCTCGTGCCCGAGCTCGGCCAGGTGCTGGACGGCCATCCACATCGCGGCCCGGTCGTCCGGCGAGATGAACGGCGCGTCGATCTTCTCGCTGTAGCCGTTGATCAGCACGAACGGCACCCCGCGCCCGGCCAGCCGGGCGTAGCGGTCGTGGTCGGCGGTGCTGTCGGCGTGCAGCCCGGAGACGAAGACGATGCCCGCCACGCCCCGGTCCACCAGCATCTCCACCAGTTCGTCCTCGGTGGACCCGCCCGGCGTCTGGGTGCACAGCACCGGGGTGTAGCCGTGCCGGCTGAGCACCTGCTCGATCACCTGGGCCAGCGCGGGGAAGATCGGGTTGCTCAGCTCCGGCGTGATCAGTCCGATCAGCCCGGCGCTGCGCTGGCGAAGGCGGGTCGGCCGCTCGTACCCGAGCACGTCGAGCGCCGCCAGCACGGTCTGCCGGGTGGCGGCGGAAACGTTCGCCTTGCCGTTGAGCACGCGGGAGACGGTGGCTTCACTGACCCCCGCCTGCGCCGCGATGTCTGAGAGTCGCGCCGTAGTCACGGTCCCAGAGCCTATTCCAACCACGTCAGACCGCCCACCAGCCGGTGCTGTCCGGGGCGAGCACCGTCTCGCCGCCGTCCACCACGAGGTCCGCCGAGGCCAGCAACAGCGTGCCCGGGGCCGCGATCCGCACCGGCTCGCCGGTGGTGTTCACGGTGCAGACGAAGGCGCCGCGACGGAACGCCAGGGTGCCCTCGGGGCTCTCCAGCCACTCGACGCCGGTGCCGGCGCCGAGGTCGGACTGCGCCCGGCGGACGGCCAGCGCACTGCGGTAGAGCTCCAGGGTGGAGGTCGGGTCCCCGGTCTGCGCCTCGACGCTCAGCTCGGCCCACTCGGTCGGCTGCGGCAGCCAGGACGGCCCGCCGGCCACCGGTCCGAAGCCGTACGGGGCCTCGGTGCCGGACCACGGGATCGGGACGCGGCAGCCGTCGCGGTAGCCGTCCTGACCCGCCTGGCGGAAGAAGGACGGGTCCTGGCGGACCTCGTCGGGCAGGTCGGTGACGTCCGGCAGGCCGAGTTCCTCGCCCTGGTAGACGTACGCCGAGCCGGGCAGCGCGAGCATCAGCAGGGTGGCGGCGCGGGCGCGGCGCAGGCCGAGTTCGCGGTCGCCGGGAGTGCGGATCTGGGTGCCGAGGCCGGGCTCGTTGGCGAACCGGGTGGCGTGCCGGGTGACATCGTGGTTGGACAGCACCCAGGTGGTGGGGGCGTCGACCGGGCGCATCGAGTCGAGCGAGAGGTCGATCACCTCGCGCAGCGCGGTGGCCTCCCAATCGGTGCCCAGGTACTGGAAGTTGAAGGCCTGGTGCAGCTCGTCGGGGCGGACGTAGTTGGCGGTGCGCTGGACGGTCGGGGTCCAGGCCTCGGCGACGCCGATCCGCTGCCCCGGGTACTCGTCGAGGATCTTGCGCCAGCTGCGGTAGATCTCGTGCACGCCGTCCTGGTCGAAGAACGGCATGACGTCGTTGCCGAGCAGCTTGAGCTGGTCGGCGCCTCCGAGGTCGGGCAGGCCGGGGGCCTTGACCAGGCCGTGGGCAACGTCGATGCGGAAGCCGTCCACGCCCATGTCGAGCCAGAACCGCAGGATCGAACGGAACTCGTCGGCGACCGCCGGGTTCTCCCAGTTGAAGTCGGGCTGCTCCGGGGCGAACAGGTGCAGGTACCAGTCGCCGGGGGTGCCGTCCGGGTTCTCGGTGCGGGTCCAGGCCGGGCCGCCGAAGATGGACTCCCAGTCGTTGGGCGGCAGTTCGCCCTGCTCACCCTTGCCGGGGCAGAAGTGGTAGCGGTCGCGCAGCGGGGAGCCGGGGCCCTCGCGCAGGGCGCGCTGGAACCACTCGTGCTGGTCCGAGGAGTGGTTGGGGACGAGGTCGACGATGATCCGCAGGCCCAGGTCGTGGGCGTCCCGGATGAGGGCGTCGGCGTCCAGCAGGGTGCCGAACATCGGGTCCACGGCGCGGTAGTCGGCGACGTCGTAGCCGGCGTCCGCCTGCGGCGAGGCGTAGAACGGCGAGAGCCAGACCGCGTCCACGCCGAGGTCGCGCAGGTAGGGCAGACGGCTGCGGATGCCGGGCAGGTCACCCATGCCGTCGCCGTTGGAGTCGGCGAAGCTGCGCGGGTACACCTGGTAGATGACCGCGTCCCGCCACCAGCCTCTGGACGCGCCGACGTTCGCCTCGTGAGCGGTGTCGGCGGCAGGCCGGGAGGTGTCGGCCAGGTTCTGGGTCATGGACGGTATCCCTTGGGGACTAGAGGAGCGGAAGGCGCTGGGGCGTGGAGGCGCGTGACGAGGTGGCGGCGCGTTACGACTTGGAGGCACCGGCGGTCAGGCCGGTGACCAGGTGGCGCTGCACCAGGTAGAAGAAGGCCGCGGACGGGATCGCGATCAGCACCGCGGTCGCGGCCATCAGGTTCCACTGGGCGTCGTGCTCGCTGACGAAGGTCTGGAGGCCCACGGCCAACGTGTACTTGTCGGAGCTGAGCATGAAGGTGGAGGCGAACGGCACCTCGGCCCAGTAGGTGAGGAAGGAGTAGAAGGCCGCCACCGCCAGGCCCGGGCGGGCGAGCGGCAGCACCAGCCGCCAGAAGGTGCCGAACGGGCTGAGCCCGTCGACCCGGCCGGCCTCGTCGATCTCCACCGGGATGGTGTCGAAGTAGCCCTTCAGCAGCCAGGCGCAGTACGGCACGGTGGTGGTCGAGTAGACCAGGATCAGGCCGGTGTAGCTGTCCAGCAGGCCGAGTTCGGAGAGCATCGTGTACATCGGCACGATCAGCACCGCGATCGGGAACATCTGGGTGACCAGCAGCGACCACATCAGCGGCTTGTGCCCGGGGAACTTCATCCGGGAGACGGCGTAGCCGGTGGTGGCGGCGAGCAGCACGCCGAACACGGTGGTGATGCCGGAGACCAGCAGGGCGTTGCCGAACCAGGTGAAGAAGTCGGTGTCGGACAGCACGTGCTGGTAGTTCGACAGCGTCAGCTTGCCGAGGATCTCGCCGGGGTGGAGGTAGTCGGTCTTGTCCGGGCCGAGCGAGACGAACAGGATCCACGCGACCGGGAACAGCGCGATCAGGCCGGCCAGGATCAGGGTGCCGTGGGACAGCGCCCGGGCCATCGGGCTGCGCTCGCCGCGGCGGCGGACCTTGGCGGGCCGGGCGGCCGGGGCCGCCGCGCGGGCCGGGAGTTCGGTGGTGGTGCTCATCGGGGTTACCTGCCTTCGTGGGTCAACTGGGTCCGGGGCCTCAGCCGTTGGCCTGCTCGTTGCGGGCAAGCCAGCGCCGGTAGAAGGCGGTGAAGACGATCAGGATGGACAGCAGGATCACGCCGTAGGCGGCGGACTGCGCGTAGTCCCGGGGGATCTGGCCGAAGCCGAGCCGGTACGCCCAGGTGACCAGCAGCTGGGCGTCGGGGGCGCCGGTGCCGAACAGCAGGAAGATGACGTTGAACTGGTTGAACGTCCAGATCACGCCGAGCAGCACGACCGTGGAGGAGACGGAGCGCAGCCCGGGCAGGGTGACGTACCGGAAGCGCTGCCAGGCGTTGGCACCGTCCATCTCGGCGGCCTCGTACAGCTCGGCCGGGATCGACTGGAGGCCGCCGAGCAGCGAGATCATCATGAACGGCACGCCGGCCCAGGTGTTCACCATGATCGCGGCCGCCTTCTGCGCCCACGGCTCGGTGAGCCAGCCCGGCTCGGGCAGGTGCAGGAAGGAGAGGAAGCTGTTGACGACGCCGCCGTCGGCGAGCATCAGGCGCCAGGAGAAAACGGTGACGAAGGTCGGTACGGCCCAGGGCAGGATGAGCAGCATCCGGTAGGCGGCGCGGCCGCGCAGTTTCTGGTTGAGCAGCAGCGCGAGGCCGAGGCCGAGGGTGTAGTGCAGGAAGACGCAGACCGCCGTCCACACGATGGTCCAGACGAAGTGCGACCAGAAGCGGTCGTACGAGCCGGGGCCCCACAGGATGTCGGCGTAGTTGTGGAAGCCGACGAACTCGTAGCTCGCCGGGATCTCGTTGACGCCGATCTTGCGGGCCACGTTGAGGCTGTTGGCGTCGGTGAGGGTGAGCCAGATGCCCTCGGCGAGCGGGTAGAGCACCAGCACGCCGAGCACCAGCACGACCGGGGCGATCATCGCGTAGGCGTACCAGTGCTTGGCGTAGGAGCGCTTGACGCGTTCCAGCAGGCCCGGACGCTGCTCGCGCTCCCGGCTGCCCTTGCCGGTGGCGCCCTGCACGGCGACTGACATCGTTTGCACCTTCTCGGGGGGAATTCTCGGGGGAGCCGACGGCCCGGCCCACCGGGGGACGACAGGTGACGGGCGGCAGCGAACAGCAGACGGCGAACAACTGACGACTGACAGATGATGAAATCTGTTCTCTGTCATCCGTTCGCTGCCATCTGTTCGCCGCCACTCGTCAGCTGTCATCCGTCAGCCGGCGGGCCGGGCGCAGGGACTACTTGGCGAAGCCCGGCAGGAGCTTGGCGTAGTCGGTGGCGACGGTGTTCAGCGCGTCCTGGGTGCCGGTGCCCTGGACGACCTTGCCCAGGTTGGTGTTCAGCGAGGTGAGCAGCGAGCTGTACTCGGGCAGTTCGGGGCGCGGCTTGGCGCTGCTCAGCACGGCCTGGAAGCCGGCGATGCCCGGGTCGGCCTTGACGTCGGCGGTGAAGGCGTCGGAGCGGGTGGGCAGCGTGGCGTTCTTCTGCGCGATGAACGCCTGGCTCTCGGCCGAGGTCATGAAGGCGGCGAACTTCTCCGCGGCGGCCTTGTGGGCCTTGTCCGCACCGGCGTAGACGGAGATGTTGTGGCCACCGGTGGGGGCGCCGCCCTTGCCGGCGGAGCCGCCCGGGACGGCGGCGATGCCGAGGTTGTTCTTGTCGGCGAAGGCCGAACCCTTGTAGATGTTGGTGATCTCCCAGGGGCCCTGGATGATCGCCGCGACCTTGCCGCTGTTGAAGGCGTCCATCATGTGCGCGTAGGCGTCGGTGGTGACGTCGGCCTTGGCGGTGCCGGGCGAGGTGAACATCGTCTTGTAGGTCTCGACGGCCTTGACGGCCTCCGGCGAGGTGATGGTGATCTTCTTGCCGGCGGCGTCGACGGTGTCGGTGCCCTCGCCGAACAGGAACGGCAGCGCGTAGTAGCCGTCCGCGGCCTTCAGCCAGAAGCCGTCCACGCCGGCCTTCTCCTTGACGGCGGCGGCGTCGGTCTTCAGCTCGTCCCAGGTCTTCGGCGCCTCGGTGATGCCGGCCTTGGCGAACAGCTCCTTGTTGTAGAGCAGGCCGAGGGTGTCGGTCACCAGCGGAACGCCGTACAGCTTGCCCTCGTACTTGGCCTGCTGGATCAGGCTCGGCTGGAAGGCGGAGGTGTCGGCGGCGGCCGGGGTGCCGTCCAGCGGCTCCAGGTAGCCGGCCTTGGCGAAGGCGGCGGTCCAGCCGACCTCGGAGCGGAACACGTCCGGAGCGCCCTTGGCCCCCATGGCGGTCTGGAGCTTGTTCTGCGCCTGGTCGAACGGCACGTTGACGAAGTCGACCTTGACGTTCGGGTTCGCAGCCTCGAACTTCTTGACGAGCTCCTGGTAGTTCGGCGCCTCGTTGGTGGCGTTCGACGTGTCCCAGTACGTGAGGGTGACCGGACCGTCGGCCTTGCCGTCAGAGCTGGAGCCGCTGCTGCCACAGGCAGCCATCGAGACCGCGAGGGCCACAACGAGGGCAGAGGCCGCGATGCCACGCCGCATGAGAACTCCTTGGGAGGGTGGGGGTGCCCGAGATGTTCGGAGACAGGCGCATAATGGCTGCCTCGTGCCGACCGCACCGTTGCTGCCGTCGGGCTCGGGAAGGAAGTTAACAGCGGCGTAAGAGCGACGGAAAGTCCTTGCAGCAAGTTTCTGCAAGAAACGGCGATCGTTACGCCCGCGTGTCCTGGACGTTGCCGCACGGTAGCTGACAGCGGCGCAGATTGCCCAGGTTCGTCCGATTCACCCCTCCGCGAGCTGGCTGACGAAACCACCGTGCGTGGCCGAAATCGGACTGCAGCAGACTGGGCGCATGCGAATCAGATCCGTCACCAGGGACGAACTTCCACTGCTCGCCGAGCTGGAGCGGGCCGCCGGCGCACCCTTCGCCGCGATCGGCATGCAGGAGATCGCCGAGGACGAGCCCCCGGCGCCGGAGGAGCTGGCGCACTACCTGGAGCAGGGCGTGGCCCTGGTCGCCGAGGCCTCCGACGGCACCGTCGCCGCCTACCTGCTGGCCGAGCCGGTGGACGGCGCGCTGCACATCGAGCAGGTCTCCGTGCACCCCGACCACGCCCGCCGCGGCGTCGGCCGGGCGCTGATCGAGCACCTCGCCGACACCGCCGACGCCCCCGCGCTCACCCTCACCACCTTCGCCGAGGTCCCCTGGAACGCCCCCTACTACGCCCGCTGCGGCTTCCGCCCGCTCGCCGGGGAGGAACTCACCCCCGGCCTGCGTGAGATCCGCCGCAAGGAGGCCGAGCACGGCCTGGACCGCTGGCCACGGCTCTGCATGCGCCGCGACCTGCGGCCGTAGGCCGCCCCTCCTACCAGCCGCCCTACCAGCCGGTCCTACCGATCGGCCCCCAGCCGGAGCACGGTCGTCGAGCGGAACTCCTCCCCCGGCCGCAGCTCCGTGCTGGGGAACGCCGGGTGGTGCGGGGAGTCGGGGAAGTGCTGGGTCTCCAGCGCGATCCCGGCGAACGGCCCGTACGGGACGCCGCTCGCGCCGGTGACCGCGCCCTGGAACTTGTTCGCGGTGTAGACCTGGATGCCCGGCTCGGTGGTCAGCACCTCCAGGGTGCGGCCGCTGACCGGGTCCTCCAGCAGCACGGCCCGCGCCGGGCTGCCGTCCGCCGGCCGGGCGCGCAGCACCCAGTTGTGGTCGTAGCCGCCGGGCCCGGCCAGCTGGGGGTGCTCGTCGTGCACCGCCTTGCCGATCGGCGTGGCCACCCTGAAGTCGAACGGCGTGCCGGCCACCGGCTCGGTCCGGCCGTACGGGATCTGCCGCTCGTCGGCCGGGGTGTACTCGTCGGCGTCCAGCGTCAGCAGGTGGCCGAGGACGTCGCCGCTGCCTTCACCCGAAAGGTTGAAGTAAGCGTGGTTGGTCAGGTTGACGACGGTCGGCCTGTCGGTGACGGCTCGGTACGCGATCACCAGCTCGCCGGAGGCGTCCAGGGTGTACGTGACGGTGACGTCCAGCGCGCCCGGGAAGCCCTGGTCCCCGTGCGGGCTGTGCAGCGCCAACCATACCCCGCCCGCGACCGGCTCGGCCGCCCACATCCGGTGCGCGAAGCCGTCCGGGCCGCCGTGGATGGTCATGCCGCCGCCGGTCGGGGCGAGCTGGTGCTCCTCGCCGTCGATGGGCACCGACGAGCGGTCGATCCGGTTGGCGTACCGGCCCACCACTGTGCCGTAGTGCCGGGCCGGGCCGAGGATCTCGGACAACCGGTCGGTGGCCAGCAGCAGTTGGGCGGGGCGGCCGGAGCGGTCCGGCGCGCTCAGGGTGTGCAGGGTCGCGCCGAGGGTGAGCACGCTCGCCTCGTACGGGCCTGCCGTGAGCGTCCAGCGCTCGATGGCGGCGCCGGCGCCCGAGGGGTCCAGGGGTTCCTGCCGCACGCTGGTGGCCTCGCTCGCCATTGGCCTGCTCCTCACTGGCGGCCGCGTCACCGCGGGCGCCCGGTTCCGGGTCCGTCGAGGGGTCGCCGCGGCAGCCCCGTGCCCGTCAGCCTAGCGACGGCGGCGGCCGCAGGGGCGCTTCCACGAACCCACACGCCGCCCTACGCGCCGCCGCCCACCACCGGGCGGCCTGCGCGACCACCGGGCGCCGGACCCGCCACCGGGCGCCACACCCGCCACCGGGACGCCGGACCCGACTGCCGGGCGCCCGACGCCTCGCCCGGCATCGGCTCCGGCCGCGCCTAGTCGTCCAGGTCCTCCAGCCGGCCCGCGTCCCGCTGCTGCTGCGGCAGCCCGAGCGCCGAGGCCAGGCCGTCCGGCCCGCTGCCCGCCTTGCGGTAGACCGCCGCCAGCCGACGGTTGACCAGGCCGATCGGCACCCCGAGCTCGTCGGCGATCCGCTGCGGCGGCACGCCCTGCACCGCCCGCTTGGCGACCTCCCACTCCGCGCTGCTGAGCGTCTCCAGGGTGTCCCGGAAGTCCCGCAGCCCCAGCCGGTTGGGCCGCAGGCCGTAGTTGGCGAGCTCCCGCCGGGCCCGGTCGACCAGCCCCTCCGCGGAGCAGTGCTGAGCCAGCTCGATGCCCTGGTACAGGTACTCCTGGGCGTCCTCCAGCCGCCCGACCCGGCGCAGCGCGGCGCCGAGGTCGACCAGCGCGACGGCGTGCTCGTAGCCGGCCGGAGACTGCCCGAGGTACGCCACGGCGTCCTCCAGCAGCTCGACCGCCGCCCGGCCGTCCTCGATCCGGGCCTGCAGGCGCAGCGCGCTGCCGATCGCCGAGGCGGTGCCGAACGCACGTGCGTCCCGGACCGCCTTCTGCGCGTAGTCGCGGGCGCGCTCGGGCTCGTCGTCCGCGATCGCGATGGCGAGGTGGCCGGCCCAGGGCGCCCAGACCGTGTTGCGCCAGCCGCGGACCTCCAGCTGGGCGCCCGCCTCGGTGAGCGCGGCGGCCGCGCCCGCGTACCGGTCCTTGGCGACCAGCAGCTTGCCGTACAGCGAGGCCGCGTCCGGCAGCACCATGGCCGTCGCGTGGTACGGCGGGTGGAAGCCGAAGTCGTTGGCCAGGTTCCAGGCCTCCTCGACCCGGCCGCGGGCGATCAGGGTGTCGACCAGCACGCCGATCGCGTCCCAGGCCAGCGGCAGCTTCTCGCTGATCCGCTCGGAGATGCGGTACGCCCGGCGCAGGAAGTCCTCGGCCTCGGCGAGCAGCCCGCGGCGGAACCGGGCCAGGCCCATCAGGAAGTAAGCGAAGCCCCGGTGGGCTCCGCTCCAACCGGCGATCTCGAACTGGATGATGGCGTCCGCGGCCAGCCGCTCGGCCTGGGCGATGCGGTCGTTGTAGATGTACGTCAGGCCGAGCATCGAGGGCAGTTCGAAGCCCCAGGTGGTGTCGGTCCAGCCGAGGCCCTTGGGCAGCCGACCGCCGTCGAGGACCTCGTCGGCGAGCGCGAGCGCCTCGGTGGAGGGGGCGCCGCTCAGGGTGAGGTCCCAGGCGCGCATGGCGAGCACGGCCCGGTCGGCCGCCTCCCGTCCGCTCAGGCTCCGGCACATCTCGCCGAGCCGGAGGGAGCGGCCCGGGCCGTCCTCCTCGGACTTGCGGAAGGCGTGCCACATGAACGAGGCGGCCTGGAGCCGCTGGCGTCCGGCCGGGTCGACGGTCTTCTGGGCCTCCTTCTGGCAGACCACGGCGGCCTGGCCCAGCTCACCGGCGTGGGCGAGCACCTCGGAGAGCCGGAAGGTGGCGTCCACGCGCAGTGCGGGGCGCAGCGGCACCTCGTCGGGGTCGAGGGCCAGCTTGAGCTGGTTGACGGTGGCGACGGGGTCGGTGAGCAGTGCGGAGCAGCCGAGTTCGTACATCACCTCGGCCTTGATCTCGTCGGCGGGCGGCTCGTTGAGCGCGCGGTGCAGACAGCGCTGGGCGGCCTCGGGGGCGCCGATCAGCTGGTGTTCGACGGCGGCGCGGCGCAGCTTCTTGACGATCCGGTCGTCGCCCTCGCCGGAGTGGGTCTCGACCAGGTGGCGGGAGGCGGCGAGCAGACCGAGTCCGGCGTTCTCGATCTCGGCGGCGGCGATGCCGTGCATGCCGAGTCGGGTGGCGTCCGGCATGGTGTTGTAGATGGAGCTGGCGATCAGCGGGTGGACGAACTCCAGGTTCCCGTTGGGGGTCTGGGTCAGCACGCGCTGCTTGCGCAGCTGCTTGATGGACTCGCGGGCGCCCTCGGTGCTCTGGGTGGAGATCCGGGTGGCGAGGTCGACCCGGATGTCGGTTCCCAGCATCGCGCAGGCCCAGGCGAAGCGCAGGGTGCTCGCGCCGAGCCGGTCCAGCCAGCTCTTGAGGGTCATCCCGGTGGCGTCGACGGCGAGTTCGCGCAGCTGCCGGGAGTTCTCCTCGACCGGTTCGAGTTCCTGGTCGCGGACCTGGTCGAGGAGGGCGTTGGCCTCGAACGGGTTGCCGTTGACGACGTTCCAGAACTCGTAGCAGAAGGCGTCCTCGGCCTTGTCGCCGAGCTCGGCCCGGATCATGTCGGTGACGGAGCTGAGGGTGAGCCGGTTGAGCTCGTGCTTGCGGCCCTTGAGCGCGAGGACGTCCCGCCGGAAGTCCTGCGTCCCGGTGGGCCAGTCGTTCTCGTCCTCTCGGAAGGCGAAGACGAGCAGGACGGGAAGTTCACTCGATCGGACGGCGAACTTGGTCAGCCAGGAGAGTGACTCCCCGTCCGCCCAGTGCAGGTCGTCGACGATCATCACCATCGGCGCGCGGCGCGGCGCGAGCTGGGTGAGCACGTAGTCGAGGCCGTCGCGCACGCCCTGCGGGTCGAGGCGGCGGGCGCCGGCCTTGGGCTGCTTGAGGCCCATGGCCGGTCCGACGACCTCCTCCCAGGTGCCCATGACCTGGCTGAACACGTCCGGATCCAGGTCGCTGAGCACGGGCTGGAGCAGCTGGCGCAGCACGTGGTAGGGCTCCTTGAACTGCCGTTCGCCGCCTCGGGCGAACAGCACGGTGGCACCGTCGCGGAGCTTGGCGATTCGCCGGACCTCGTGCAGCAGGCTGGTCTTGCCGATGCCGGGGCGGCCGGAGAAGGCGAGCAGGTCACCGATCTCGGTACCGCCGGCGGCGAATCCGCGGCAGAGCCGCTCCACGGCGGCCTCCACCGAGCGCAGTTCGGCATCGCGGTCGCGCAGCCGCACCCGGGGCGCGGTACCGTCACCGTCGCGGGCGGAACCAGCACCCGCCCGAAGTACGTTCTCCTGCTCGGTCACCGTCGCGCCTCCGCCTCGCCCACTCGCGTCACAGCTCGATCACTGCGTGGAGCCGAGATTAGCGCCGAGCGGACCTCCCCGTGGGGCATTCGTGCAGGCTGGGGCGGACGGTGAGGGTTCGGGTGACTTGCCGATGGCAATTGCCCTGTATCCCTAACATCCAATCATTACATCAGATACCCTACGGCCTTCGAGGCGCAGATGATCTTGCGAATTCCACCCTCACCGTCCGCGTCTCGCCGCGTCAACTCCCCCCACCATCAGTGCTCGAACAAAAAGCGCCCCCACCCTCCGCTGCACCGGGAGTCCGATGTCTGACGACACATCACTTCAGATTCCGTTCCCGCACCGCCGCAGTTCGCACGGCCGGCACGCCACCGCACTGCACAGAGACTGGCTGATCCGCCACCCACTGCTGCCCGACGCCGACCACCCCGGCTACGCGCACTGGGAGGTGGTGGACCTCGCCGCGCTCGGCTATCCGGACGCCGGCCCGGACGAACTCGCCCTGGCCGCCGACCTGATGGGCTTCTACTTCCTCTTCGACGACCAGTTCGACGGCCCGCTCGGCCGCCGTCCCACCGAGGTGGCCCCGATCTGCGAACGGCTGATCGCCGTCCTGCACGGCGCCCCACCCGACCAGGGCTCCGCGATCGAGACCGCCTTCGCCGACCTGTGGGACCGCAGCGTGCAGGGCATGCCGGCCCGCTGGCAGGCCCGCGCGGCCTACAACTGGGAGTACTACCTGGCCAGCCACCCGGCCGAGGCGGCCGGCCGGATCTCCACCCGGCCGCCGGACCGGGACGGCTACCTGGAGCTCCGACGGGGCACCGCGGCGATGGAGACCATCTTCGACATGGTCGAACGCCTGGGCCAGTTCGAGGTCCCGGCCGCCGTCCTGCACCACCCGGTGCTGCGTCAACTGCGCCAGCTGGCAGCCGACATACCGTCGCTCAGCAACGACGTCCGCTCCTACCCGCTGGAGGCGCCGCGCGGGGACGTGAACAACCTGGTCATGATCGTCCAGCGGGAGCGGCGCTGCTCGGCCGAGGAGGCCTGCGCGGCGGTCATCGCCGAGGCCCAGCTGATGGTCGACCGCTGTGCCGAGCTGCGCGACCGACTGCCGGGCGTCCACCGCGAGTTGGGCCTCTCCCGGATCGAACGCACGATCGCCCAGCGGTACGCGGACGGACTGCTCACCTGGCTGGCCGGCTACCTCAGCTGGGAGGCCCGTACGGGCCGGTACCAAGCGGTCTGACCGGCGCGCACCCGGAGCCGCCCGACGGTCGCGCGCCGCGTGCCGCGTGCCCCGAGAGTGTCGCCCCCGGTCACGCGGCGGCGCGCGGCGGCACGCCCCGGGAGCAGTCCGGCCGACGTACGGCGGCGCGCGGCGGCGCGTCGCCGGGGCGCGACCGCAATGCGCACCCCGCGGCGATCCGGTCCGGGCGGCCGCAGTGCTCCGGGTCGGGACGCCCGCAGTGCTCCGATCCGGGGCACCCGGTAGTGACCCGATCCGTGGCAGCGCGGAGCACCGCGAGATCGGCCGGAAGGCGCACCCTCCGTACGGGTCCGGCGTACGGACCGTAGCCGCGCCGGGCGCCCGGCGGCTATCGTGCTCGACGGCGGGCGCCCCGGTGGGACGCCGGCCCGATTGCGTGTCCGAACCCTCCGCCGGACCGCCCCTGAACGGGCGGTCCGGCGCGCCGCCCGTAGCCCGAGCCGTGCCGGGCGGCGCCCGACACAGCGAGGAGAGACCGAGCATGACGGTCTACCAGCCCCCCGGCACCCCCGGCAGCATCGTCGCCTACCGCTCCCGGTACGAGCACTGGATCGGCGGCGGATGGACGCCGCCCGCGCGCGGCGAGTACTTCGGCAACCCGACCCCGGTCACCGGCGAGGTGTTCACCGAGGTCGCCCGCGGCACCGCCGAGGACGTCGAGGCCGCCCTGGACGCGGCCCACGCCGCCGCCCCCTCCTGGGGCCGCACCCCGGCCGCCGAGCGGGCGCAGGTCCTGCTGCGGATCGCCGACCGGATGGAGGCCAACCTGGAGCAGCTGGCCGTCGCGGAGAGCTGGGAGAACGGCAAACCGGTGCGCGAGACGCTGGCCGCCGACCTCCCGCTCGCCGTCGACCACCTGCGCTACTTCGCCGGTGCGCTGCGCGCCCAGGAGGGCAGCCTCTCCCAGCTGGACGAGGACACCGTCGCGTACCACTTCCACGAGCCGCTGGGCGTGGTCGGCCAGATCATCCCGTGGAACTTCCCGATCCTGATGGCGATCTGGAAGCTCGCCCCGGCGCTCGCGGCCGGCAACACGGTGGTGCTCAAGCCCGCTGAGCAGACCCCGGCCTCGGTGCTGCTGCTCGCCGAGCTGACCGCGGACCTGCTGCCGCCCGGCGTGGTCAACATCGTCACCGGCTTCGGCGAGGAGGCCGGCGCCCCGCTCGCCGCCAGCAACCGGATCCGCAAGCTCGCCTTCACCGGCGAGACCACCACCGGCCGGCTGATCGCCCGCTCGGCGGCCGACAACCTGATCCCGGTCACGCTGGAGCTCGGCGGCAAGAGCCCCAACCTGTTCTTCGCGGACGTCGCCGCCGCCTCGGACGCCTTCTACGACAAGGCCGTCGAGGGCTTCGCGATGTTCGCCCTCAACCAGGGCGAGGTCTGCACCTGCCCCAGCCGCGCGCTGATCGACTCCGCGATCTACGAACGGCTGCTCGCCGACGGTCTGGAGCGGGTGCGGGCGATGCGCCAGGGCGACCCACTGGACACCGAGACCCAGGTCGGCGCCCAGGCCAGCGTCGAACAGCTGAAGAAGATCCTCTCCTACTTCGAGATCGGCCAGGCCGAGGGCGCCAAGGTGCTGGTGGGCGGCGAGCGGGCCGACCTCGGCGGCGCGCTGGCCGGCGGGTACTACGTGGCGCCGACGGTCTTCGAGGGCGACAACTCGATGCGGGTCTTCCAGGAGGAGATCTTCGGACCGGTCGTCTCGGTCACCCGCTTCGACGGCTTCGACCAGGCCGTCGCCCTCGCCAACGACACCCAGTACGGGCTCGGCGCGGGCGTCTGGACCCGCAGCCTCAACACCGCCCACCGGGCCGGACGCGCCATCCAGGCGGGCCGGGTCTGGACGAACTGCTACCACGCGTACCCGGCACATGCGGCCTTCGGCGGCTACAAGAACTCCGGCATCGGGCGGGAGAACCACAAGGCGTTGCTGGAGCACTACCAGCAGACCAAGAACCTGCTGGTCAGCTACTCCCCCGACGCGGTCGGCTTCTTCTAGGCCCTTCGGAGGCCGCCGACGCCCCGGGAGGTCACCGAGGCCGCCGGAGGTCACCGGACCCTCGGCGGAAGCGGAGCGGGAGGCCCACTGCGACCTCTCGCTCCCTCGCCACTCCCCGTGGCGGGCTCCGGGGCGAATCACCGCTTCCGGGGATCCAAGCACATGAATCCCCGACATTTTCCCGACGCGCCGCCGACATGCCCGGACGGCCCGCGCGAACGCCGTAGACAGGACTCCCGAACCCCTCACCCTCCCCGGGAGTCCCCCGTGACCATCGCCACCGCCAAGCTCAGCGACCCCGTCGTGCGCGCCGTCGTCACCGCGATCAACGCGGGCGACCGCGAGGCCTTCGTCGGACTGCTCACCGACGGCGCGACCATGTCCGACGACGGCTCCGACCGGGACCTGGCGGACTGGATCGACCGCGAGATCTTCACCGCCCACGGCCGGATGGACGTCCAGACCGAATCCGACGGCGGCCGCGCGCTGGTCGCCAACTTCACCAACGACACCTGGGGCGAGATGCGCACCGCCTGGCGCTTCACCGTGGACGGCGGGAAGGTCAGCCGCTTCGAGACCGGCCAGGCGTAACCGGACGGCCGGGCTCGACGGGACGCCCTGGCTTGGCGGGACGGCCTTGCTCGGCGGGACGCCCTTGCTCGGCGGGACCGCCGGGCGCAGCGGCCCGGCCGGGCACGGCAGCCCCGGGCTCAGGACAGCCCCAGGCACCCCCGCACCGCGCGGATCAGGTTCCGCGAGCGGACGTCCCCGGTGACGCCCGGCTGCATGCCGTTGGTCACGTAGCCGAAGCCCAGCCCCAGGTCGGGGTCGGCGAAGCCCAGCGAACCGCCCCGGCCCGGGTGGCCGAAGCTCGCCGGGGAGGCCATCGGCGCGGTCGGACCGTGCCGCCAGAAGCCCAGGCCGAACGTCGAGTTGACGATCAGCACCCGGTCCGGTCCGCTCACCGCCGGCGCGACCGCGCGCGCCAGCACCTCGGGGCCGAGCAGCGGCGGCAGCAGCGCGCCGGAGCCGTCCGGGCGGTCGGCCGCACCGATCAGCGCCGCATAGAACCGGGCCAGCGACCGGGCGGTGCCGATGCCGCCGGCCCCGGGGATCTCGGCGGCCTGTACGGCCGGGTCGTTGAGGTCCACGCCGGGGCGCACCGAGGCGAAGGAGCGGGCGGTCAGCGAGGCCGGGTCCTGGTAGGCGTCCCGGACGGCCTGCTTGGGCCGCAGCCGCAGCCCGCTCGGGCCGGTCCGGGCCGCCTCCGGGGCGGGCAGGTCGACCAGCTTGCCGACCCGGGGCGCGGCACCGGCCGGCAGCCCGATCCACAGGTCCAGCCCGAGCGGCCGGGCGACCTCCTCGGCGAAGTACTGGCCGATCGTCCGGCCGCTCACCCGCCGCACCACCTCGCCGACCAGCCAGCCGAAGGTGTACGGGTGGTAGCCGTGCGCGGTGCCGGGCTCCCAGGCGGGTGTCTGCGCGGCGACGGCGGCGGCCGCGCGCTCCCAGGTGAGCACGTCCTCCAGCCGCAGCGGCGCGTCCAGCGCGGGCACCCCGGCCTGGTGCGAGAGCAGCCAGTGCACCGGTACCCGGCCCTTGCCGGCCGCCGCGAACTCCGGCCAGTACGAGGCCGCCGGTGCGTCCAGGTCGAGCAGGCCGCGCTCGGCCAGCAGCAGGGCGGTGGTCGCGGTCAGGCCCTTGGTGACCGAGCGCAGCACCTGCGCGGTGTCCGCCGTCCACGGCACCGCGGGCGCCGGCCGGCCGCCGACCTCCGGCCGGGCGTCGCCGCCCCACAGATCGACCACCTTGCGGCCGCGCACGTACAGGGCGAAGGCCGCGCCGAGCTCGCCGTAGTCGGCGAAGTTCCGCGCGAAAGCCGCCCGTACGGGCTCGAACCCCTCGGCCGTCTCGCCCCAGATATCCACCACCGCGCGCCGTCCTCGACCAGTTCCGCTACTTCTCGTGCCACTCGCGCTCGTTCTCGATCTTCTTCGATCGAATCCGTTCGAACCGAGCCCGGAAACCCTAACCTGTCCCCCATGACCAACCCTGCCGAGGAACTGCTGGACATCGTCGACGAGCACGACCGCGTGATCGGGACCGCCCTGCGCGGCGAGGTGTACCGACGCGGGCTCACCCACCGCTGCGTCTTCATCCTGGTCCGCGACCCGGCCGGGCGGATCTTCGTCCACCGCCGCACCGACACCAAGCTGTTCGCCCCCGGCGCGTACGACATGTTCGTCGGCGGCGTGGTCGGCTCCGGCGAGACCTACGCCGAGGCCGCCGTCCGCGAGGCGGAGGAGGAACTCGGCGTGCGCGGCATCACCCCGCGCCCCCTGTTCAAGTTCCTCTTCGAGCAGGACCGGCTCTCCTGGTGGTGCGACACGTACGAGGCCGAGTGGGACGGCCCGGTCTCCCCGCAGGAATCCGAGGTCGCCTGGCACGCCTGGCTCACCCCCGCCGAACTCGCCGACCGCCTCACCCATGACGCCTTCGTCCCCGACGGCGTCGAGGCCTACCGCCGTTACCTGGACCTCCGGTCCGCATAGCGCCACCACGACCTCGGGATCCGGGGGCGGAGCGTGGGCGGAACGGCAGGCCCCCTGGCTCCACCGGAGGGCCGTCGACGAACTAGGGTGGCGCGCATGGCCTCCCGTACGCCGTCACCGACGGCCGACCGCGCAGCACGGACCTCCGCATCCGCCCGGGCGGCGGGCGAGCGGCCGCGGCGGCGGCTGAGCGTGGACGAGCGGCGGGAGCAGCTGATCGCGGTGGCGCTGGAGCTGTTCAGCCGGCGGCCGCCGGAGGAGGTGTCGATCGACGACATCGCCGCCGCCGCGGGTGCCTCCCGGCCGCTGGTGTACCACTACTTCCCCGGCAAGCAGGCGCTGTACGAGGAGTCGCTGCGGCGGGCCGGGCAGGAGCTGTCGGCCCGGTTCGAGGAGCCCATGGAGGGGCCCCTGTCGGAGCGGCTGTACCGGGTGATGGGCCGCTACCTGGACTTCGTGCAGAGCCACGGGCCGGGCTTCGCCGCGCTGCTGCGCGGCGGCTCGGTGGCGGCCAGCGCGGGCACCTCTGCGGTGATCGACGAGGTGCGCCGGGCCGCACAGGAGCAGATCCTGACCCACCTGGCCGTCCCCGCGCCGAGCGTCGGGCTGCGGCTGACCGTCCGGGCCTGGATCGCCAACGCCGAGATCACCTCGCTGGAGTGGCTGGCGGAGCGCTCGGTGCCGTTGGAGGAGCTCCAGCTGCACCTGGTGCAGGAGTTCGTCGCGGCGCTCACCCTCACCGCCGCCCGCGAGCCTGCCCTCGCCGCCGAACTCGCCTCCTTCCTCGCCGACGAGCACCCGGACGGCCCGACCGGACGCCTGGTGCGGGACCTCGCGGGGCTGTTCGCCGTGCCGGGGATCGTCGAGGCGGTCACCGCGCTCGCCGCCGGCACCCCTGACGACGGATCCGCGCGGGCCACCGGGGCCGCCGCCGAGTGACCGGCGCGGTCACCGCAGCGGTCGTCGGAACGGCCGTCGGAGTCATCGGGCGGCGGTCGCCCGAGTGATCATCCGGTCATCCTGCGGTTCGGTCAGGACGGTGGGCTCTGATAGGAATGAGCAGGGATCTGACGACGCGCCGCCGCGGCGGGCCCGGTCCCACCCGAACCACCGACGGTAGACGGAGCAGAGCGGGGGGCTCACCAGTTGACCCAGGACGTCCAGTTCAGCGCGGAGGCCAATCCCTTCGCGGCAGCGGAGCAGGTCTGCGCGACCCTCGGCACCCTCACCGACGCCCTCTTCGACGAGCACACCTCGCGCCACCCGGCGGCCTCGCTGAGCGCCCTGCGGACGGTCGAACACCCCGCCGCCGAAGCACTGTTCGGCCTGCCGCTGGCCCCCAACGGCCCGGTGCACACCGCCCTCGACCGGCTCGGCACGGTGACCACCGCGGGCACCGCCCGTCCGGGCACCGGTGCGCGGCTGACCGACCGGGTGGTCGCCGCGCTCCAGACCCGGTACGGCGGCGGCGCGGTGCGCGGTGCCATCGCCGACCGGGGCACCACCTCGGCCGCGCTGTTCCAGCTGCCGGTCACCGGCGAGTTCGCCGACGCCAAGCTGCGCCCGCCGTTCGCCCCCGCACTGGCCGCACTGGCGGCCGGGCAGCAGACCCGGCAGCCGGTCGAACTGCCCACCGGTGCGGGCGCCGAGGTCCGGCTGGTCGTACCGCCCGGTTTCCACTCGCTGACCTCCCCGGGCGGTCCGCCCGGCGTCTCCGCCCGTACGCTGCCCCCGCTGTCCGACGGCGGTGGCCGGGCCGGCGGTGCCGCCCCGGCCACCGTGGCGGCCGCCGACGAACTGGCCCGGCACCTGACCGAGGTCGCCGAGGAGCTGTTCAGTGCCACCGGCCCGGAGCCGCGGCGCGACTTCGCGGTGATCTCCGCCACCCTGGCCGACCTGATCCGCGACGCGGGCGTCGTGTACGCCGGTGTCTGCGCCCTGGAGCTGGACGACCGCACCTCGGACGCCACCCTGGTCGTCTCGCTCGCCCGGCACCCGTTGCCGATCACCCCGCTCGCCACCGAACTGGCCACCGTCCGGCGGCACGCCGAGGTGTGGACCGTCCTACTGCCGGCCGGGCCGGCCGCCGTCCTCGTCGAGGGCCGCACCGTCCCGGTGCCCGGGCCGCTGGCCGCCGACGGGCAGCGGCGCTGGGTGGTCACCTCGGCCGTCCAGGCCTTCGTACCGCTGCCGGACGGCGGGACGGTGCTGTGCGCGCAGCTGTCCACGGCGCGGCCGGAGGACTGGGAGCTGTACACGGAGGCGTTCGCGGAGCTGCTGAAGAGCATCCAGTTCGGCTGGGACGGAGTACCGGCCCCGAGCGCCGCGGCTGCCGTGCCGGCGCCGGTCCCGGCCCAGGCTCCGCCTCCGGTCCCGGCTCCGACTCCGGCTCCGGTCCCGGCTCCGGCGCCAGCACAGGCTCCTGCTTCCGCCGTGGAGGAGGAGCCGGAGGAGGTGCCGGTGCACCTTCGCGGCACGCCGGTACGGGTGCCTCCCGCGGACTTCAACCCCTTCGCACCGGTCGCGGAGGTCCCCGCCGACGGCGGCGACGACGCGGCGCCCGGTGCCGAGGACGGTCCGAAGGGCACCCCGGTGATGGTCCCGCCGCCGGACTTCAACCCCTTCACCATGGAGGGCATCCCGGACGTGTCGGGTGACGCGCCCGCAACACCGCCCGCCGGGGCCGCTCCGGTCGCCGACCCGTTCGGCACCACGGTCGCGGCCGAGCAGAAGCCCGATCCGTTCGGCACCACTCTCCCGGCCCAGGGCCCGGCCGTCCCGCCGCCGCCGTCGGCCCCGCCCGTCATCCCGGCCCAGGCTCCGCCCGTCGCCGCGGAAGTGACGGAGCAGGGTTCGGGGCGGGGCGGGGACGTGGAGGAGCCGGCTCCGAGCAAGGGCACGCCGGTGATGATCCCGCCACCGGACTTCAACCCCTTCGCCCTCGGAGGCTTCCCGGAGCTGCCGACCGCCGAACCGGAGCCGGCGGACGAGGCGGATGCCGCGCCGGAGAGCCGCCCGTTCGGCTGAGCCGGGCGGGGGCCGGGGGGCGACTGCGGCGGCAACGCGGCTGCGCGGCGAACAGATGACAGCTGACGGATTTCAGATTTCAGCGAACGAAATCTGAAATCTGTTACCTGTTGCCTGTCACCTGTTCGCCGTCACCTGTCCGCACCGCCCCGCCGCTCGATCACCAGACCGACCCCGTCCAGCATCCGCGCCATCCCGAACTCGAACAGCGCCTCCAGGCTCAGGTCGATCTCCGGCCCCCGGTTCAGCGCGTCGAACATCGGGAACCGCTCCGGATCCGCCATCAGCCGCCCGTGGTCCTCGTCGCCCACCCGCTCCATCCACTCGTCCGCGGACAGCCCGCTGTCCTGCTCGGCCTGCGCCTCCCGCTCGAAGTGAACGGCCAGCCCGCACACGAACGCAGCCAGGGCGACGGACGTCTGGGCCATCTCCTCCCAGCTCAGTCCCCGCCCCGCCAGGACGGCCATCGACCGCTCGGTGTGCAGCGCGGCATCCGGCGCCGGCACCGGCCGGGTGAAGGACATCGTGGAGGCCAGCCACGGATGCCGCCGGTAGATCCGCCACTGCAGCCGCGCGATCGTCTCCAGCCCCTCCCGCCAGTCCGACGCCCGCAGCTCGGGCAGCGGCTGCTCGCCGAACACCACGTCCATCATGAGCCGCAACAACTCGTCCTTGCCGGGCACATGACGGTAGAGCGACATCGTTGCGACAGCGAGTTCGGTCGCGACCCGGCGCATCGACAGCGCCACCAGCCCCTCCTCGTCGGCCACCCGGACGGCCGTCGCCACGATGCGCTCCCGCGTGAGGTCACGCTCGCCGCCCGTCCGCACCCGCCGCCCTCCGGCCGGCTGCGCCACCGGCCGCACTTCCCGCTGCGACGCCGGTTCGGACACCTGCTGCTGTGCCCGCTGGGGCTCCCGGGACCGGGCGGCCGCCGGGGCCGGCTTCCCTGCCACCACCGTGCCCACCCCGGGGACGGCCCGGACGAGCCCTTCCTCCCGCAGGCGGTTCAGCACCTTGGTCGCCGTGGCCATCGCGACGCCCCACTCCTGGGTGATCCGCCGGGTGGACGGCACCCGCGCCCCCGGCGCCAACTCCCCTGCCGCGATGCGCCGTCGCAGCTCGGCCGCGATCCGCTCCGAGGGACTCCCGCTCTCAGTCACCCAACCCCACCGCCAGCCTGCCGCCCGACTGCCCCACTGCCGATCGAAGTTGACGCACGCGGCAGCAACCACCGGCCACCACCGCCGGGTCCACCCGCACTCCGGCCCCACCCATCAAGCCCGAACCCGGCCGAACCCGACCCGCGCCCGACCCCGATCCGGTCCGCGTCCGCCCTCAGCCCGCCCGCCGGGCCAGGTGCACCACATCCGGCACCCCCCGGGCCACCTGGATCTCGTGCGTCACCACGTCGGAGAACCCCGCCGTCCGCAGCGCCTCTTCGAAGGCCGGCGAAGGCTGCGCACTCCACACTGCCAGCACCCCGCCCGACCGCAACCGGTGCCACAGCACCGCGAGCCCGTCCGCGCCGTACAGCCCGTCGTTGGATTCGGTGACGGTCCAGTCCGGCCCGTTGTCGATGTCCAGGCACAGCGCGTCGTAGCGCTCGCCGTCCGCCGCCGCAAGGTACTCCAGCAGGTCGGTGTGGAGCACCTCGACCCGCTCGTCGTCCAGCGCACCGCCCGAAAAGGCGCCGAGCGGGCCGGTCCGGTGCCAGTCGATGATCGCGGCCTCCCGCTCGACGACGGCGATCCGGCCCCAGCGCGGCTCGGCCGCCGCGTACGCCAGCGAGAAGCCGACCCCGAGGCCCCCGATCAGCACCGACGGCCGCTCGGCAGGCCCGCCCGTACGGTCCAGCTCGTCCAGCGCCGCCTGGATCAGCAGCCGCTCCGAGCGCCCGTCGGCGGTGTCCATCAGGAAGCAGCCGTTGGCGATGATCTCGAAGTCCCGACCGCGTTGCCGGAGCACCACCTCACCGTACGGGCCCTCCCGTCGGTCGAGCGTGACGACGGCCTCGTGGCCGTCACGTTCGGGCAGTGCGGTGGTCATCCGTCCTCCATGGCGGACTCGGGCGAACTCGGCTGCGGGACCACCCCGGTACGGGCGGGGCGGACACCCGCCCGACAATAGCCGAGTCCGTCCCCGGGTCCGTCACGTCGTGACCAGCACCCCCGCGTACGAGACGCCCGCGACGACCACCCAGGATCCGAGCCCGAGCAGGGCGATCCGCCCGCCGGTACGAGCCATGGTCGGCAGGTGCACCGCACTGCCGAGACCGAACAACGCAGCGGCCAGCAGCAGTCCCTGGGCGTCCGCGGCCAGGCCGAGCACGCGCTCCGGCAGCACCCCGGTGGTCCGCAGGACGATCATCGCGAGGAACCCCGCCACGAACAGCGGCACGATCGGCGGACGACTGCCGGCCTTCACCGACTTCTCACCCGGCCTCGAACCCGAGCCCGAGTTCGCTTCCGACGCCACATGACCCGTACCGCCCGCCACATGACCCGTACCGCCCGCCACATGCCCCGTACCGCCCGCCACCGGAGCCGCCACGGCAGCCTCCAGCGGAGCCGCCACCCGCGCCGCCCGCAGGTTGCGCCGCACCACGACGGCCACCCCCGCGACCAGCGGAGCCAGCAGCACCACGCGCATCAGCTTGACCAGCACCGCCTCCCGCAGTGCCCCGGACCCGCCGGTCTGCGCGGTGGCGACCACCTGTCCGACGTCGTGCACACTCGCCCCGACCCAGCGCCCGAACTCCAGCTCGCCGAGCCCGAGCGGGTGCTGGAGCAACGGCAGCACGGCGATCGCCAGCGTCCCGCACAGGGTGACCAGCGCCACCGAGGCCGCGACGTCCTCCTCCTCGCTGCCCGCCGCCTGGCTGACCGCACCGATCGCCGAGGCCCCGCAGATCGAGTACCCGGTGGCGACCAGCAGCGGCTGGTCCCCGGGAAGGCCGAGCCGCCGGCCCAGCCAGAGCGTGCCCGCGAAGGTGGCCGCGACCACGGCGAGCACCATGGCGACGGTGGCCCAGCCGAGGCCGAGCACGTCGTCCAGGCTGAGCTTGAGCCCGAGCAGCACGATCCCGAGCCGCATCAACCGCTTCCCGGCCGTGGACAGCCCCGGCCGGGCGATCCCGCGGACCACCGGGCGCAGCCCGGGCAGGTGGGCCGCCGCCATGCCGAGCACGACCGCGGCGGTGAGCTCGGGCACGGCCGGCACCAGCGCGTGGACGCCCAGGGCGGCGGCCACCCCGAGGGCCGCGAGCAGCAGCCCGGGGGCGTCCCCGCGCATCGGGGGCAGTGAGCGGGTACCGGAGATGCGGTGCCGGAGGATCAGTGTCACGCCGCGCTCACCGCTGCTGGTCGGCGGGCAGCCGGTAGACCCGCCGGATGCTGGTGCCGAGCCGCGAGACGTCCGCGCCGTACACGTGGATGGAGATCGCCGTGCTGCTACAGGAGTTGCGCACCAGGTGGATGTCGCCGGGCGGGGCGAAGGCGGCCACGGTGCCGGCCGGGCCGGCCACGTGCTCGGTCTCGACCAGCCGGGCGGTCCGGCCGTCGGAGACCAGCCGGTAGCGGGTCTCACTCTCCTGCCCCTGGTGGACGCCGGCCACGCACCAGGAGACGTGGTCGTGGATCGGGGTCTGCTGTCCGGGCAGCCAGACCAGGGCGACGACGGAGAAGCTGCCGTCCTCCTCGGCGTGCAGCACGTGCTGGCGGTAGCGCTGCGGGTCACCCTCGCGCTGGGCGGGGGTGAGCAGCGCGTCGGGCCCGTCCTGGTCGGCGTGCAGGTGCGGAGCCAGGCGCTCGCCGACCAGGTAGGCGGTGAGCTCGGGCGGGAGTCCGCGGTCCACGACGGCGCGGATCTCACTGATCAGCGCGGTCATCCGCTCGGTGAGCCGGTCGCTGCCGACCGTGGCTGGGGGTGTCATACCAGCAGGTTCGGGCCTACCGACCCATCACGTCCAAGGAGGGTTTATAAGCAACCTCCCCGTCAACGCTTATATGTCAGTAGTCGGCAGTCACCAGCCGGGCGGCCACCTGCCGACGATCGGCGGTCAGCACCCCACCCGGCTCGCCGCTGCCTGCCGCAGGTGGTCCAGCACCAGCCCGGTGGCCGGGATCCGGCGGTGCTCGCGCAGTACGTACGCGCTCACCTGCCGCCGCAGGTGCGGTTCGACGGCCCGCCCGGTGACCTTGCGGTGGCACATGAAGGAGAGCACCAGCGCCGGCATCAGCGCGATCCCGACCCCGGCGGCGACGAGCGACTGCACCGCGAGGTTGTCGTCCGTGGAGAACACGATGTCCGGCGCGAAGCCCTCCTCCGCGCAGACGTGCAGCAGGTTGGCCCGGCAGCGCGGACAGCCGGCGATCCAGCGTTCGCCGCCGAGGTCGGCCAGCCGTACGGCGTGCCGGCGCCCGAGCGGGTGCCCGACCGGCAGCAGTACCGTGAGCAGGTCCTCCATCAGCGGGATCTCGTCCAGGCCGTCCGGCACCTCGGTGGCCCCGCCCGGATAGCGGAAGGCCAGCGCGATGTCGCACTCCCCGCGCAGCAGACGCTGGACGGAGTCCGGCGGCTCGGCCTCCAGCAGCTCGACCCGCACGCCGGGGTGCTCGGCCAGCAGCCGGGCCATCGTCTCGGGTATCAGGGTGGCGTTGGCGCTGGGGAAGGCACAGACCCGCACCCGCCCGGCGCGCAGCCGGGCGAGCGCGGCGAGCTGCTTCTGGGCGGCGGACATGCTGCCGAGGATCAGCTCGGCGTGCCGGGAGAGCGCCTCGCCGGCCTCGGTGAGCCGCAGTCCGCGCCCCTCCCGGGTGAAGAGCGGGACGCCGACGGTGCGTTCGAGCGCCTTCATGTGCTGGGTGATGGCGGGCTGGGTGTAGCCGAGTTCGCGGGCGGCGGCCGAGTAGGAGCCTGCCCGGACGACCTCGCGGAACGTCCTGATGTGCCGCGAATCGAACACCGGCTCCATGATCCCTCCCACCCGCTCGTCCGTCCTCGGTCCCGCATCGACGTCATCGCAGGGGCGCATCAGCCCCGCTGCCGCCTCGCCTCGATGCCCGAGAATCATAAGAGGAATTTGGAGGTATCGACCCCGACCCCACCTGCACCTATGGTTCAGCCCCGAACCAGCCTTCTCACTGCTGCGCCGACGGCGGCAGCCCCATCGACACCCCGGCCGTGGCGACCGGCGCCCCGCCACGCGCGCTCGGGCTGCGCCGGCTGCGCCGCTCCACGAAGCGGGCGAGCCACGAGAGGAGCAGGCACATGCCGATGTAGATCGGTGCGATCACCATCACCACCGGGATGAACGGCAGGTCGTAGTCGAGGTTGGTGGCGATCAGCTTGCCCGCGTGCAGGAACTCCTCGTAGGTGATCAGGAAGCCCAGCGAGGTGTCCTTGAGCGCGACCACCAGCTGGCTGATGATGGCCGGCAGCATCGCCCGGTTGGCCTGCGGCACCAGCACGTACGTCATCACCTGGGTCTTGCGCATGCCCAGTGCGTACGCCGCCTCCCGCTGCCCCTTCGGCACCGCGAGCACGCCGGCCCGGAACACCTCGGCCAGCACCGACCCGTTGTAGAGCACCAGCCCGGTCACCAGCGCCCACAGCGGCTGCACCTTGAGGGCGACGAAGACGAAGAAGATCATCACCAGCACCGGCATGGCCCGGAAGAACTCCACCACCAGCGTGGCCGACCAGCGCACCACCCGGTGGTCGGACAGCCGCCCGGCCGCGAACAGCGCGCCGAAGGGCAGCACGAACAGCACCGTCCAGCCGAAGGCCTTCAGGGTGTTCCCGAGCCCGCGCAGCAGCAACTCCTGCACGCCCCGGTACTCGAAGGCCATCCACTTCCCGTACGTGAACTGCTGGGTGTGGAACAGCATGTAGACGACCCAGCCGACCACCGCCGCGATCAGCAGCAGCACGATCCCGCCGTACAACCGGTGGCGGGCGATCGCCTTCGGGCCGGGGATGTCGTACAGCGCCGAGGATTCAACGGTCATCGGGACACCGCCACTCGTCGTTCCAGCAGGTTGAAGACGGCGCTGATGGCCAGGGTGATGATCAGGTAGCCGACGGCGATCCAGACGAAGGTCCAGACGATGCCGTAGCCCAGCTCGTTGATGGTCCGGTAGGTGCCCAGCAGTTCGGTGACGCTGAACGAACCGGCGATCGCCGTGTTCTTCGCCAGCGCGATCATCACGCTGCCGAGCGGCGCCACCACCGAGCGGTACGCCTGCGGCAGCACCACCAGGCCCATCGTCTGCCCGAAGCTCATGCCGAGGCTGCGGGCCGCCTCGCCCTGCCCGGGCGACACCGTGTTGATGCCCGAGCGCATCGACTCGCAGACGAAGGCCGAGGTGTAGCAGCCGAGCGCGAGCACCGCGAAGGTGAAGAAGGGCAGGGTGATGTCGAACCGGGGCAGGCCCAGCACCACGATGAAGAACAGCAGGGTCAGCGGCGTGTTGCGCAGCACCGTCACCCAGGCGGTCCCGAACACCCGCAGCGGCTTGACCGGTGAGACCCGGAAGCCCGCGATCAGCACGCCCAGCACCAGCGCCAGCACGGCGCCCACCACGAACAGCGAGAGCGTGCCGAGGAACCCCTCCCAGTAGGTCGACCAGTTGTCGGTCAGCGTTTTCACGGCGCGGCCCTCTCAGTACCGGTCGATCTGCGGCGGGTTCGGCGCCGGCTCCCCGGAGAGGCCGAGGGTCGCCTCGAAGGCCCTCGTCCAGTCGCCGTTCTGCATGTGGTGCTCCAGCCCGTCGTTGATCGCGCCGCGCAGCACGGTGTCGTCCTTCGGCACCCCGATCCCGTACGGCTCGGTCGAGAACGGCGGGCCGACCACCTTGAGCTCGTCCGGCACCTTGGCCGCGTAGCCGAGCAGGATCGCGTTGTCCGTGGTCACCGCGTCGACCTGGTTGGCGATCAGGTTGTCCACGCAGGCCGAGTAGGTGTCGTAGCCGATCAGCTTGGCCTTCGGGTACTTCGACTGGATGCGCTGGTACGACGTGGAGCCGGCCGCCGAACAGACCTTCTTGCCGTCCAGGTCCTCCGGACCGTGGATGGTGTCGTTGTTCTTGCGCACCAGCAGCGACTGCCCGGCGATGAAGTACGGGCCGGCGAAGCCGACCAGCTTCTTCCGGTTGTCGTTGATGGTGTACGTGCCGACGTAGTAGTCCACCTGGCCGTTCTGCAGAG
Organism: Kitasatospora sp. NPDC093102; assembly: GCF_040683915.1. Taxonomy (NCBI): domain Bacteria; kingdom Bacillati; phylum Actinomycetota; class Actinomycetes; order Kitasatosporales; family Streptomycetaceae; genus Kitasatospora; species Kitasatospora sp. NPDC093102. Next base: position 45,696 of record NZ_JBFBFA010000023.1, read on the forward strand.
CGGTCTCGCGGTTGGCCGAGGCGATGGTCTTGAACTCGATCCGGTCCGGTGGGAAGCCCAGCGAGGCGCCGACCATCTTGGCGATCTCGATGTCGAAGCCGGAGTACTCGCCGGTGGCCGGGTTCCGCTGGCCCAGGTACGGCTGGTCCTCCTTGGCGCCGACCACCAGGTGGCCCCGGCGGCGGGCGGCGTCCAGGGTCGGCGAGCCGGTGATCGCGGAGGCGTCCTGCACCTGGTAACTGGGCAGGGCGCTGGGCTGCGGGCCCTTGGGCGGCGGGGTGCCGGGCTTGCCGCAGCCGGCGACCAGAGCGGCGAGCAGCAGGGCGGCGGCGAGCACGCGCTTCCCCGCCCGCGCGACGGGCCGCGCCGCGGGCCTCGCCACGGGCGGCGTCACGGACGTCGCCGCAGACCTCGTCACGAACGTCGTCGCGGGCCTTGCCGCGGGCGTCGTCTCACGGTTCACGGCGCCGCCTCAGTGCTTCAGGATCTTGGACAGGAAGTCCCGGGCGCGATCGCTCTCGGGAGCGCTGAAGAAGGCCTCCGGGGCACGGTCCTCGACGATCCGGCCGTCGGCCATGAACACCACCCGGTTCGCGGAGGCCCGGGCGAAGCCCATTTCGTGGGTGACCACGACCATCGTCATGCCCTCGCTCGCGAGCTGGCGCATGACGTCCAGCACCTCGTTGATCATCTCGGGGTCGAGCGCCGAGGTGGGCTCGTCGAACAGCAGCGCCTTGGGGTCCATCGCCAGCGCCCGGGCGATCGCGACCCGCTGCTGCTGCCCGCCGGAGAGCTGCGCCGGGTACTTGCCGGCATGACCGGCGAGGCCCACCCGCTCCAGCAGTGCGCGGGACTTGGCGTCCGCCTCCGCTTTGGGCCGACCGCGGACCTTGATCTGCGCGAGCGAGACGTTCTGCAGCACGGTCTTGTGCGCGAACAGGTTGAAGGACTGGAACACCATGCCGACCTCGGCACGCAGCCTGGCCAGGCCCTTGCCCTCCTCGGGCAGCGGTTGGCCGTCGATCAGGATGGTGCCGTCCTCGATCGACTCCAGCCGGTTGATCGCCCGGCAGAGCGTGGACTTGCCCGAGCCGGACGGGCCGATGATCACGACGACCTCGCCGCGCCCCACCGTCAGCTCGATGTCCTGCAACACGTGCAGGTCCCCGAAGTGCTTGTTGACCCCGCGCATCTCGATCAGTGGGGTGAAGGACGAGGCGCCGATCGGGGCCTGCCCGGGGGCTGTGGTCACCTGTCGCGCCGTCCCTTCAGCAGCCAGCCCAGCACGCCGCCCGCGATCAGCGTGGCCAGCAGCGCGATCCAGAGCGGCGCGGTGACGGTGAAGACCCAGAACTGGATCTTGACCTTGTCGAGGTTGGCGAACAGGAACCACACGGCGAGGATGACGATGACGCCGATCCCGATGTAGCGCGTGGGAATCCCGCCGATCTCACCGCGCGAGGAGCGGGACGAGCCGCCTGAAGTCTTGGTCACCGGAGCAGTCTGCGGGCCGGACGGCTGATTTGCCCGGTTACGCGCCCTTCCGGGTCAGGGAGTAACCCGTACGGGGCAATCCGGCCCCGTACGGGTTTGAAACGCTCCGACCCAATTCCGGACCATCGGTCCGGACAGCCGCGGTCGCGGCCTCGGCCGCTACCGCTCGTCCCGCCAGGACCGCCAGAGCGCCGCGTACGGACCGCCCGCCGCGACCAGGTCCGGGTGGCTGCCGTACTCGCTGATCCGCCCGCCCTCGACCACGGCGATCACGTCCGCGTCGTGCGCGGTGTGCAGCCGGTGGGCGATGGCGATGACCGTCCGGCCCTCCAGCACCCGGGAGAGCGAGCGCTCCAGGTGGCGGGCGGCCCGGGGGTCCAGCAGGGAGGTGGCCTCGTCCAGCACCAGGGTGTGCGGGTCGGCCAGCACCAGCCGGGCCAAGGCCAGTTGCTGGGCCTGCGGCGGGGTCAGCGAGGTGCCGCCGGAGCCGACCTCGGTGTCCAGGCCCTCCGGCAGGGCGTCCACCCAGGACCCGGCGTCCACCGCGTCCAGCGCGGCCCGCAGCTCGGTGTCGTCCGCGTCGGGCGCGGCCAGCCGCAGGTTGTCCCGCAGGGTGCCGACGAAGACGTGGTGCTCCTGGTTCACCAGGGCGACCTCCGCACGCACCCGCTCGGCCGGCATCCGCGCCAGCGCCGCCCCGCCGAGAGTCACGCTGCCGCGGCCGGGGGCGTAGATCCCGGCCAGCAGCCGGCCGAGGGTGGACTTGCCCGCGCCGGACGGCCCGACCAGCGCGACCCGGCTGCCCGGGGCGACGTCCAGGCTGATCCCGTGCAGGACGTCGGCTCCCTCGCGGTAGCCGAACCGGACGTCCTTCGCCTCGACCCGACGGCCGTCCGGCCGGGCGGACTCGTCCCCCTCGTGCTCGGGCACCTCGCGCACGCCGACCAGCCGGGCCAGCGAGGCCTGGCCGATCTGGAGCTCGTCGTACCAGCGCAGGATCAGGTCCACCGGGCCGGTCAGCATCTGCGCGTAGAGCACGCCGGTGGTCAACTGGCCCACGGTGATCCAGCCCCGGAGGGTGAACAGCCCGCCGAGCACCATGGTGGCGAGCACCGCCGAGGTGTAGACCGCGTCGATGGTCGGGAACCAGACCGAGCGCAGCCACAGGGTGTACCGCTCCCAGGCCAGCCACTCGCTCAGCTTGCGGTCGGTCAGCCGGACCCTCTGATCGCCCAGCCGCAATGCCTCGACCGTCCGCCCCGCGTCCACCGTCTCGGCCAGCACGTTGCTCACCGCCGCGTACCCGGCCGACTCGCTGCGGTAGGACTGCGGCGCACGCCGGAAGTACCAGCGGGAGCTGACCAGCAGCAGCGGCAGCCCGACCAACGAGGTCAGCGCGAGCAGCGGCGAGGTGACCAGCAGCGCGCCGACCACCAGCAGCAACGACACCACGGCGACCGCGAGTTCGGGCACCGCCTCGCGCACCGACTTGTCCAGCCGGTCGACGTCGGTGGTGCCCCGGGAGACCAGGTCCCCGGTGCCGGCCCGCTCCAGCACACCGGTCGGCAGGGCCACCGAGCGGACCAGGAAGTCCTCCCGCAGGTCCGCCAGCACCCGTTCGCCGAGCACCGAACCGCGCATCCGCGACCAGCCGGTGAAGGCCGCCTGCGCCACCAGCGCCAGCAGGTACCAGGCGACCGCCACCGCGACGGTGGACCCGGCGGTGCCGGTGGCCAGCGACTCGACCAGGCGCCCGAGCACCCACGGCCCGACCAGCCCGGCCACCGTGGCCACCGAGTGCAGCGTCACCACCGCGGAGAACCCGGCGCGGTGCCGCCGCGCGAGCAGCAGCAGGTACCCACGCACGGCGGCCGGGGACCCGACCGGCAGGGTGGTGGCCGGCCCCTGTTCCTCCTGGACGGGGGGCTTCATGACGTACTCCTCGCGTGGGTGGCAGGGAAGTTGACGGCGGTCCTCATACGGCCTCACCCACCGGACGGGCCGCTTCCTCGTCGCGGGTGACCACGGCCCGGTAGGCCGGCTCGGTCCGCATCAGCTCGCGGTGCCGCCCGGCCGCGACGACCCGGCCCTCCTGCAGCAGCACCACCCGGTCCGCCTGGTCGAGCAGCAGCGGACTGGTCGCGAACACCACCGTGGTGCGCCCCTCCCGGGTGTCCCGCAGCCCGGACGCGATCCTCGACTCGGTGTGCGCGTCCACCGCGCTGGTGGGCTCGTCCAGCACCAGCACCGGCGGGTCGGCCAGCAGTGCGCGGGCCAGGGCGAGCCGTTGGCGCTGCCCGCCGGAGAGCGAGCGTCCGCGCTCGGTGATCCGGGCACGCATCGGGTCTCCCCCGCACTCCGGCGAGCCCTCCACCAGGGCCTCCAGCACGTCGTCGGACCGGGCCGCCGCCAGGGCCGCGGGAGCCGGGACCCGCCCCGAGGACGGGATGTCGAACAGCTCGGCGAGCGTGCCGGAGAGCAGTACCGGCTCCTTGTCGTGGACCAGCACCGCCGCCCTGGCCTCGGCCAGCGGCACCGCGTCCAGCTCGGTGCCACCGAGCCGCACCGAGGCCTGTTCCCGTTCGCCCTCGGCCGTCGGAACGTGGCCGCCGAGCCGCTCGGCCAGCGCCCCGGCGAAGTCCGGGTCCCCACAGACCACCGCGGTCAGCTCGCCGGCCCGCGCGGTCAGCCCGCTCGCCGGGTCGTGCAGGTCGGCCTTGTCCGGCCGGACCAGCGAGGCCTCGGCGGTGCCGCCCGTCCGGCTGAGCGAGAGCACCCGGACGGCCCGCCCGGCGGAGACCCGGGCCACGCTCCAGGCGTGCGCCGCCTCGCCCAGGATGCGCAGCGGAGCGGCCAGGAAGGCCGTCGCGCCGTACACCGCGATCAGGGTGCCGACGGCGAGCTCGCCGGAGGCCACCAGCCGGGCGCCGTACCAGGTGACGCCGACCACGAACAGGCCGGGCAGCAGCGCCTGCTGCGCCTGCATCAGCGACCAGATCCGGGCCGAACGGACGGCCGCCGCCCGGACCTCCTGGGAGGCCGCCCGGTACCGCTCCAGGAACAGCTCCTCGCCGCCGATGCCGCGCAGCACCCGCAGCCCCGCGACCGTGTCGGCGGCCAGCTCGGTGGCCTTGCCGCCGAGGGCGCGCTGCTGCTCGTAGCGCCGCTCGAACGGCCCGATCAGCGGCCAGACGGAGGCGGCCAGCACCGGGACGCCGAGCAGTACGCCGATCCCGAGCACCGGATCGACCGTGAACACCGTGGCGCTGACGGCCAGCCAGACGATCACCGCGGAGCGGAGCCGGGCGACCAGCTCGACGTACCAGCCGATCCGCTCGACGTCCCCGCTGCCGACCGCGACGACCTCGCCGGTGGCGATCCGGCGCGACAGGCCGGCCCCGAGGTGCGAGGCCTGCCGGGCCACCAACTGCCGTACGTGGGTGGCCGCGTGGATCCAGTTCCAAACCGCCTGACGATGTGTCAGCACGGCGCCGAGCGCGGCGCCCGCACCCAGCAGGAGCAGGAGCCCGCCGGCCCGCCGGATCCCGCCGGCATCGCCGTCCACGGCGGCCTGCACGCCGTACCCGAGCGGTATCGGCAGGGCGGCCTGGCACCCCATCTCGATCAGCGTCCAGCAGGTGGCGAGCAACTGCCCGCGCCGCTGGCTGCGCTGCAGCCAACGCAGGAAGGCCAGGGGTGAGGAGAGATCGGGACTGCCGGGGTCGGCCAGCGGCAGAGGGGTGAGCAGCATGACACTCCGATACGAGCGGTGCGCGGGTGCGAAGGCACGGGGGCACAGGGGTACGGGGGAGGCACGGGAGTACGGGAGCAGGGCGCACGGAACGCCTCGGTGACGTGCGCACAGCACGGGCAGCGGCCGAACGACAGCGGGACGGCAGGACGGCCCGAGCCGACGGGCGGAGGACGCGCGGCGCGGCAGCACGGCGGCGGCGCGACGTCGACGATGCGTCCGGAGGAGACACCGGACGGAGACGGGATGGGCACGAAGGGCCCGGAAAGTCAGGAGGTCATGGCCGCGAGCCTGCCAACCTCCCTGTGATCCGCGCAACAGGTTTTTCACCACCGCCGAGCGCACCGGATCCGCACGCCCCCCGCACGCCGGCCCCGCACGCTCCCCCACGCCCCCGCACGTCCCCCAGCAGGGCGGTCCCGGGCGCACCGTCAGCCGGCGGTCACCCCGGGGCAAACCCCCGCAAAGCTTCACCCAAGATTCGCCCGTTCGGCGGGAACAATCGCACCTGGGCACCAGTTGCCCCCACTGGAACCAACAGGACAATCAGGAGGGCATCCCTTCCCGTGAGCACCATCCCCACCGTCACCCTCAACGACGGCGCACGGATCCCGCAGCTCGGCTTCGGCGTGTGGCAGGTCCCGGACGCCGAGGCCACCCCGGCCGTCCGCACCGCGATCGAGGCGGGCTACCGCTCCATCGACACCGCGGCCATCTACGAGAACGAGGCCGGCACCGGCGCGGCGATCACCGAGGCCCTGGCGGGCGGCGTGGCCCGTGAGGACCTCTACGTCACCACCAAGCTGTGGAACTCGGGCACCCGCGACTGGTCCGGCGAGCAGGGCCGCGACGCGGTGCTGCGCGAGTTCGACGCCTCGCTGGCCAAGCTCGGCCTCGACCACCTCGACCTGTACCTGATCCACTGGCCGCGCCCGATGCACGGCAGCTTCCTGAACATCTGGAAGGCCTTCGAGCAGCTGAAGGCGGACGGCCGGGTCAAGTCCATCGGCGTCTCCAACTTCGGCACCGAGCAGCTGACCCGCCTGCTGGACGAGGCCTCCGTCGCCCCGGCCCTGAACCAGGTCGAGCTGCACCCGTACTTCCCCCAGACGGAGCTGCGCGCCTTCCACGCCGAGCACGGCATCGCCACCGAGGCGTGGAGCCCGCTGGGCCAGGGCAAGGAACTGCTCGCCGAGCCCGCACTGGTGAAGATCGCCGAGAAGCACGGCCGCACGGTCGCCCAGGTGGTGCTGCGCTGGCACCTCCAGAGCGGTGTGATCGCCATCCCGAAGTCGGTCACCCCGTCCCGGATCCGCGAGAACCTGGACGTCACCGGCTTCGAGCTGGACGCCGAGGACCTCGCGGCGATCGCCGCCGTGGCCACCGGCAAGCGGATCGGCCCGGACCCGCAGGACTTCGACTGGAACTGACGCCCGGCTCGGGGGCCCGGCCCCCGAGCCACCGAACCGCCTGACGGCCGGTCACACGAAGACCGCCCGCACCCCGAGGGTGCGGGCGGTCTTCGGCGTACCCTGATCCGCCAAAGCCCACGACCATGGACCCTCAGCGTTTTGGCGAATCGTTTTGGCTACTGCGGCGAAATCTTGACCTAGAGCCTGGCCGCCTTCGCGATGAGCGCGAGCGCGGCCTCGTGCTCGCCCTCCTCCAACGGGGCCAGCAGCAGCCGCTGGACCTCGGCCACCCCAGCGGCCGAGCGGTGCAGCAGGTCCTGTCCCGCCGGTGAGAGCGAGAGCAGGTTGCGCCGTCCGTCCGAGGGGTCGCGCCGGCGCTGCACCAGACCGCGGCGCACCAGCCGGCTGACCATTTCGGCCATCGTGGCCTTGTCCAGCGAGGCCAGCTCGCCGACCGTCCGCTGGTCGGCGCCCGGTTCCAGCTCCAGCGCGTCCAGCACCGCGTACTGCGGAGCCGTCAGCTCGGCCCCCACGTGCTCCGACCAGAGCTTGGTGTGCACCTGCTGGCTCACCCTGATCAGGTAGCCGATCGCCCGCTGGGCGTCCAGTATCGGCCGCGCGTCGGCGATGACGGCGACCGCCGCGGGCTCCAGCCTGGCTATCTTGGCCATCACCCGGACGATCTCGACCTGTTCCTCCGCCGAGAGCGACTCGAACAGGACGCGCTGCACGCGGACCACACCACCGGTGGCCTCGCGCACCGCCTGGGCACCGCTCTGCGAGAGGGCCAACAGCTTTCGCCGGCCGTCGGCCGGGTCGCGCCTGCGCAGCACCAGGCCGCGGCGGACCAGCCGCGCGACCATCTCGGCCATCGTGGCCTTGTCGAGCGAGGCCCGCTCGCCGACCGTCCGCTGGTCCGCACCCGGCTCCAGGGCCAGGACCAGCAGCACGGCGAACTGCGGAGCCGTGAGATCGGCTCCGACGTGTTCGGACCACAAGCGGGTGTGAACCTGCTGTGCCACGCGAATGAGGTGTCCGGGCGACTGCTGAAGTCGCGCAGACACGCGGGTTGTCGGGATCTCCCCCAGCACCATGTATCCGTCCCGATGTCACACCCGGTGTGTGTGGGACACCCGGGTGGGGCAGTAACGGCGAGTGGGCGTCCAGCTATGAGGGAGGGCGCTCCAGCCGTGCAGCCGGTGGCTGCTGGCGGACACTATACAAACGGCGGGCCGTTGCTGGCAGGCAGGGGCGGATAGTAGACGCAGGTTCGGCAACATTGGCATATTTACGGACTGCGAAGGCCTTGCAGTAACCCGTTCTCGGCAGAAAGCCGACCGGCCGGTCCTTACCCACCGTCACCTGCGTCTCTCCACCCTGGCCGCCCTCCCTACCCGCCGGTAGGGTGTGGCCACCCTCTCCGGGGGCTCTCCCCGGAGGCAACCCCCGAGAGAGACGAGAGCAAGCATGACCGAGCAGAGCACCGCCCCCCGGGTCGCCGTCGTCACCGGCGGCGCCCGCGGCCTGGGCGCCGCCACCGCCGTCCGACTGGCCGCCGACGGCTACGCGGTCGCCGTCCTGGACCTGGACGAGGCGGCCGGCAAGGAGACCGTCGACCGGATCACCGCCGCCGGCGGCAAGGCGCTGGCCGTCGGCGCCGACGTCTCGGACGCCGAGCAGGTCCAGGCCGCCGTCGGCCGCGTGGCCGCCGAGCTCGGCGCCCCGGTCGTCCTGGTGAACAACGCGGGCGTACTCCGCGACAACCTGATCTTCAAGATGTCCGAGTCCGACTGGGACACGGTCATGAACGTTCACCTCCGCGGCGCCTTCCTGATGACCCGCGCGGTGCAGAAGCACATGGTCGACGCCGGTTTCGGCCGCATCGTCAACCTGTCCTCGTCCTCGGCCCAGGGCAACCGCGGCCAGGCCAACTACTCGGCCGCCAAGGCCGGCCTCCAGGGCTTCACCAAGACTTTGGCCATCGAGCTGGGCAAGTTCGGCATCACGGCCAACGCCGTCGCCCCGGGCTTCATCGCCACGGACATGACAGCCGCCACCGCCGCCCGGGTCGGCATGGACTTCGAAGACTTCAAGCGGGCCGCAGCCTCTCAGATCCCGGTCCAGCGGGTCGGCCGACCTGAGGACGTCGCCCACACCATCTCCTTCCTCGCGAGCGAGGGTGCCGGCTTCGTCTCCGGCCAGGTGATCTACGTCGCGGGCGGCCCCCTCGACTGAGCACGGAACCTACACAGGGTTACCACGGAGTGGGAAGCCGAGCGCACCGGCCTCCCACTCCGTTCCCTTTACCGGGGCTTTTGCAGAATCATTCGACGACCACACTGACTTTCGATGCCGGAATAGTGGAAATCACCCCCCGGACCATCCCGGGTCGACCCAATTGTCGATTTCCCGGGTAAATGACAATTACCACCGGAATAGCCCTGTCCGGCTGGGTAAGGTCGCCCCGTGCAATCCAGAAGTACCCCTGCTCCCCTTCCGCGCCAGGAGCCGGATCGCCGGAGCACCGAAACCGGTCTCCGGGAACGCCCCCTCGCCCCCGGGCGCGCCCTCGCCCCGGTCGGGTCCGACCCCCGCGAACCCGGCTGGCCGCCGATGAGCCGGCGGCGGGCCGCCCTGCTCGCCGTCACCCTCGCCGGCTACCTGCTGGTGCTGGCCGGGGTCCTGCTCAACACCGCGCTGGTCGACCTCGACTGGTCGGTCCGCCTGCTGCGCCCCTACGAGCGGTGGCCCCGGCTGGAGCCGCTGCTCGACACCTGGGTGGTCGCCGGGCAGCGCGGCCCCTCGGCGATCGCCGCCTTCGCCTGGCTCGGCTGGCGGGCCCGCCGCCTCGGCCGGCTGCGTCCGCTGCTGGTCATGGCCATCGCGCTGTTGTTGCTCAACGTCACCGTCGGCGCGGTCAAGATCGTCACCGGCCGGCTCGGCCCGCACTACGCCCAGTACGTCGGCTCGCCCGAACTCTTCTCCGGCGGCACCATCTTCCCCTCCGGCCACACCGCCAACGCGGTGGTCACCTGGGGCGTGCTCGCCTACCTCGCCGTCCGCTGGCGGCGCACCGGCGCGCTGATCGCTGCCGCCACCGCCTGCTCGATCGGTCTGACCACGGTCTACCTGGGCACCCACTGGGTCACCGACGTCCTGGCCGGCTGGGCCGCCGGGCTGCTCGTCCTGCTCTCCCTGCCGCTGCTGGAACCGCTGGTCGCCACGGCCGAACAGCGGCTGCGCCGGCGCTTCGCCCGCCGGCACCTGCCCTGCTGAGCCTGAGCCGCACCGAATCGGACGGGCCGGACCGCACCGGACCGGGCGAGCCGAGTCCGCGCCGCGGGCGCGCTGGACCTACCCCTCCCAGCTGCGCTCGACCACACCGTCCCGCACCGCGAGGTTGAGTCGCCCCTGCCGGTACTCCATGGTCATCAGGTCCCCCGGCTCCAGCACCCGGACCGACGCCCAGCCGTGCCGCCGGGCCAGTTCCCGGGCCCGCGCGATCCGCAGCCCCGCGTACCCCTCACCGTCCTGGCCCGCCGCGCCCGCGCCCGAGCCCGCCCCACCGGCCCCCGCCCCCACCGCGCCCGAACCCGACATCGCGCCTCCCCGGCTCGCCTCCTCGGACGTACGCTGGAATCGTAGCCCGACCCACGCGGTCCGGAGGTGAACGGCATGCGCACCACCACCCCGCGACGATGGCGCAGCGGCACCGAGCCGGCCACCGCCCGCAGCGACCTCAAGCTCCGCTACCTGCTCTCGCTCGTCTTCACGCCGCTGTTCGCGCTGGCGACGGTGGGCTTCGCCATCTGGGCGGCCGCCTCGCCCGCCTACGGCGCACCCAGCCGGGGCACCCTCACCGGCTTCGCCGTGGCCTGCGGACTGCTCACCCTGTTCGCCGCCGTCGATCTCATGGTGGTCATCCGGCGTCGCCGGACCGAGCTCTGACGCGGTGTCTCCCACGGAGTGGGAAGTCGGCCCGGTCGACCTCCCACTCCGTGCCACCGGTCTTCCGGGCCTCAGCGGCCGCCGACCGCCTGCTTGACCAGCGTCCGCCCGAAGTCCCACATCAGTCCGCTCCCCCGGTGGGCCTCGTCCATGATGTCGGTGAAGGCGTCCACGAACCGGTCCACGTCGCGCTCGGTGATGATCAGCGGCGGGATCAGCTTGATCACTTCCAGGTGGTCCCCGGACACCTGGGTCAGGATGCGGTGCCGTTGCAGCAGCGGCACCACCACCATCTGCGCGAAGAGCCCCTTGCGCGCCGCCTGGAGCGCGGTCCAACCGGTGCGCAGCTTGAGCGACTTGGGCCGGCCGAACTCGATCCCGATCATCAGCCCGCGGCCGCGCACCTCGGCGAGCAGCTCGTACTTGTCCACCAGTGCGGCCAGCCGTTCGCGGAAGTGGTCGCCCACGTTGCGGGCGCTCTCCACCACCTGCTCGTCGCGCAGGACCTCCAGGGTCGCCAGCCCGGCCGCCATGGCCTGGGCGTTGGACCCGAAGCTGGCCGAGTGCACCAGCACCCGGTCCATCGAGGAGTACACCTTCTCGAAGATCCAGCTCTTGCCGAGCGTCGCCCCGACCGGCACGTACCCGCCGGACAGCGCCTTGGCCGCGCAGACCAGGTCGGGCAGCACGCCGTCCTCGTGCTGGTAGGCGAAGAACACGCCGGTGCGGCCGATACCGGTCTGCACCTCGTCGCAGATCAGCAGCGCCCTGTGCTCGTGCAGCAGTGCCTGCGCGGCCCGCAGCCAGCCGGGCGGCGGCGCCTGGACGCCCTTGCCCTGGATCGGCTCGACGATCAGCCCCGCGACGTCGCCGCGCTTCAACTCCTTGGCCAGTGCGCCGAGGTCGCCGAGCGGGATGGCGGTGTCCGGCAGCAGCGGGTCGAAGCCCTTGCGGAAGCCGCTCTCCCCGTTGACCGAGAGCGAGCCGGTGGTCAGTCCGTGGAAGGCGTGGTCGGCGTAGAGGATCCGCCGGCGTCCGGTGGCGTACCGGGCGAACTTGAGCGCGGTCTCCACCGCCTCGGTGCCGCTGTTGCCGAAGAACACCCGATCCAGTCCGGGCGCGTGGGACAGCAACCGCTCGGCCAGCAGGCCGGGCAGCGGCGAGCAGTCGAAGCGGACCAGGTCCGGCAGGTCGAGGTCCATCACCTGCTGGATCGCCGAGCGCACCACCGGGTGGTGGCGGCCGAGCGCGAAGATGCCGAAGCCGGCCAGCATGTCGAGGTACTCGTTGCCCTCGGCGTCGTAGAAGTACTGACCCCGGGCGCGCTCGTAGTACTTGTCGAAGCCGATCGTGTGCAGCATCCGCGGCAGCTGCGGGTTGAGGTAGCGGCTCTGCAACTCGTAGCGCTCGCCGCCGCGTTCGGCGATCAGCGCGGCGAGGTCGAAGGCGGGGCGGTCTGGTTCAGCCGGCATGGCGCGGGTTCGCTCCTCGGGTCGGTAGCAGGTTCTTGGCGAAGACGGCGGTCTGGGCGGCGACCCCGGTCCCGGTCAGCCCGGCCTCCTCCAGGATCTCCCCGCGCGAGGCGTGGTCGAGGAACTCCTGCGGCAGGCCGAGCACCCGCACCGGCACGTCCACGTCGGCGTCGCGCAGCGCCTGGGCGACGACCGAACCGACGCCACCGGTACGACCGTTGTCCTCGACGGTGACCACCAGCCGGTGGGCGCCGGCCAGTTCGGGCAGCACCGGGTCGACCGGCTTGACCCAGCGCGGGTCGACCACGGTCGCGGTGAAGCCCTCGGCGAGCAGCAGCCGGGCCGCGTCCAGGCAGGCGGAGGCGGTGGCGCCGACCGCGACCAGCAGGATCTCCGGCGCCCGCCCGGTGCGCAGCAGTACGTCCACCCCGCCGATCCGTTCGACGGCCGGGACGGCGGGCCCGACGTTCCCCTTCGGGAAGCGCACCACGGTCGGGGCGTCCTCGACCTCGACGGCCTCGCGCAGCTGGACGCGCAGCTGTTCGGCGTCGCGCGGCGCGGCGAGCCGCAGGCCGGGGACGACCTGGAGGATCGACATGTCCCACATGCCGTTGTGCGAGGCGCCGTCCGGCCCGGTCACCCCGGAGCGGTCGAGCACGAAGGTGACGCCCAGCCCGTGCAGGGCGACGTCCATCAGGACCTGGTCGAAGGCCCTGTTGAGGAAGGTCGCGTACACCGCGACCACCGGGTGGAGCCCGCCGGTGGCCAGCCCCGCCGCGCTGGTGACGGCATGCTGCTCGGCGATCCCGACGTCGAAGGTCCGCGCCGGGTAGGCCTTCGCGAACGGGGCCAGGCCCACCGGCTGGAGCATGGCCGCGGTGATCGCCACCAGGTCCGGCCGCTCGGCGCCCAGGGTGACCAGCTCGTCCCCGAACACCGAGGTCCAGGAGACGCCGCCGCTGGGCGAGATCGGCAGGCAGGTGTACGGGTCGATCGGGTTGACGGCGTGGAAGCGGTCGGCCTCGTCCTGCTCGGCCGGCCGGTAGCCGCGCCCCTTGACGGTCAGGCAGTGCACGATGACCGGCCCGCCGAAGTTGCGGGCCTGGCGCAGCGCCTGCTCGACCGCGCCCAGGTCGTGGCCGTCGATCGGCCCGAGGTACTTGAGGCCGAGGTCCTCGAACATGCCCTGCGGGGCGAAGGCGTCCTTGAACCCCTTCTTGGCGCCGTGCAGCGCGTCGAAGATCGGCTGGCCGACCAGCGGGGTGCGCTGCAGGGCCTCCTTGCCGAGGGCGAGGAAGCGCTCGTAGCCCTGGGTGGTGCGCAGGGTGGCCAGGTGGTTGGCGAGGCCGCCGATGGTCCTGGCGTAGGAGCGCTCGTTGTCGTTGACGACGATGACCAGCGGCCGGTCGCGGGCCTCGGCGATGTTGTTGAGCGCCTCCCAGGCGAGCCCGCCGGTGAGCGCGCCGTCGCCGATCACCGCGACGGTGTGCCGGTCGTGCTGGCCGAGCAGTTGGGCGGCCTTGGCCAGGCCGTCGGCGTAGGAGAGCGCGGTGGAGGCGTGCGAGTTCTCGACCAGGTCGTGCTCGGACTCGCCCCGCGACGGGTACCCGGAGAGGCCGCCGCGCATCCGCAGCCGGCTGAAGTCCTGGCGGCCGGTGAGCAGTTTGTGGACGTAGCTCTGGTGGCCGGTGTCGAAGACGATCCGGTCGTACGGCGAGTCGAAGACCCGGTGCAGCGCGATCGTCAGCTCCACCACGCCGAGGTTGGGCCCGAGGTGGCCGCCGGTGCGGGTGACGGCGTCGATCAGGAAGTCGCGGATCTCGTCGGCGAGCAGCGGGATCTCGGCCGCCGGGAGCTTGCGCAGCTCGGCCGGGGACGTGACGCGGGAGAGCAGTGACATGGGTACACCTCACGACTCGGAGCGGTGCGGTGGTGCCTCCGCCCGGCCCGGGGACGGAGCCCGGCCTGGTTCGGGGACGGAGCCGACCCGGGCGCGAAGGCCCGGGCCGGGGTGCCGACTTTGGGGTCAACTCCCGGATCAGCGGCCCTGGTTGCCGCTGATGGTCTCGGTGATGGCGCGCAGCGACTGCTGGAGCGAGCCCATGGTCGCGAGGACGGCGGTCGGCTCGTAGCCGCAGTGGGCCATGCAGTTCTCGCAGCGCGGGTCCCTGCCTCGGCCGTACTTGCTCCAGTCGGTCTTCTCGACCAGTTCGCGGTAGGTCGGCACGTAGCCGTCGGCCATCAGGTAGCAGGGCCGCTGCCAGCCGAACAGCGAGTAGTTGGGGATGCCCCAGGGGGTGCACTCGAAGTCGGCCTTGCCCTCCAGGAAGTCCAGGAAGAGCGGGCTGTGGTTGAGCCGCCAGCGCTTGCGGTTGCCGCCGGCGAAGGCCTTGCGGAAGAGCTCCCTGGTCTGCTCGACGCCGAGGAAGTGCTCCTGGTCGGGGGCCTTCTCGTAGGCGTAGGCGGGCGAGATCATCATCTCGTCCACCTTGAGCTCGTCGTTGAGGTAGTCCAGCACCTCGATGACGGTCTGCGGGGTGTCGGTGTTGAAGAAGGTGCTGTTGGTGGTGACCCGGAAGCCGCGCCGCTTGGCCTCCTTGATCGCGGCCACCGCCTCGTCGAAGGTGCCCTCCTTGGCCACCGACTCGTCGTGCCGCTCGCGCATGCCGTCGATGTGCACGGCGAAGGTGAAGTACGGCGAGGGCTTGAACTTGTCGATCTTCTTGCGCAGCAGCAGCGCGTTGGTGCAGAGGAACACGTACTTGCGGCGCTCGACCAGCTGCCGGACGATCTCGTCGATCTGCGGGTGCATCAGCGGCTCGCCGCCTGCGATCGAGACCATCGGGGCACCCGACTCCAGGACCGCGCCGACCGCCTGGGCGACGGGCATCCGCTGCTTCAGGACGCCCGCCGGGTGCTGGATCTTGCCGCAGCCCTCGCAGGCGAGGTTGCAGGCGAAGAGCGGTTCCAGCTCCACGATCAGCGGGAACTTGTCCCGGCGCTTGAGCAGCTTCTGCTGCATGAGGTAGGTGCCGACCCGCACGGTCTGGCGCAACGGCATGGCCATGGCTAGCTCGCCTCCTGGGGGAGCGTCGAGGATGTGGGGTGGTTCAGGTCTGCGGAGCCGGGCGCGCGCTCCTGCCGGTACCAGTCGACCAGGGCGGGTACCGTCGCCCGCAGGGTCCGCCAGGCTCGCACCCCGGCCGGGAGGGTGCCGGGCCGCAGCAGCTCGTGCTCGGGCGTGTCCACCACCACCCGTAGGACGGCCGTCGGCAGCGCGGACCGCACCTCGCGCAGCGCGGCGAGGACGGCGGCGGCTTCCATGTCGACGGCGAGCGCACCCTGGAGGTGCAGCGCCCGCCGTTCGAGGCCGCGCACCACGTGGTCGGCGGTGTGGTGCACCCCGGTGTGCACGGTCAGGCCGCACTCCTTCAGCGCCCGGCCGAGCTCCGCCCCGGAGTCGAGCGGGTACAGGTGGCCCTCGGCGTCGCGCACTCCGTCGGCGGCGACCACGTCGCCGGGCAGCACGCCCGGGCCGAGCGCGGCGCCGAAGCCGGCCACCACCACGGCGCCGTAGCCGGTGGGGGCGGAGCCGAGCAGCCGCCGGACGGCCAGCCCGGCGCGCCGCCGGCCGACCCCGGTGCGCACCAGCACCGGGGACCCGCCGGCCGCGCCGCGCCAGTCCCCGCCGCGCAGGGCCCACACCTCGGGGCCCAGGGCGCAGAGCACCAGCAGGGGCGCGGTGGTCACCGCGCCGCCCCGATCGCCGGGGCGCCGTCGGCCCGGCTCGTGCCGGGGGCGCCGTTGAGGTAGCGGCCGAGCGCGGTGACCGGGAAGACCAGCCGGTACAGGTGGTAGTTGATGGAGAAGTCCCACGGGAAGCCGGTGCCGGTGAACTGCGGTTCGTCCCAGGTGCCCTCGGGGAGCTGGGTGCGCACCAGCCACTCCACGCCGCGTTCCACCGCCGGGTTGGCCCGGCACTGCGGCCCCTCGCCGGCCGCGAGCAGCGCCATCAGCGCCCACGCGGTCTGCGAGGCGGTGGAGTCGCCGCGCCCGGCCCAGCGCGCCGGGTCGTCGTAGGAGCGCATGTCCTCGCCCCAGCCGCCGTCGGCGTTCTGCCGGTCCTCCAGCCAGCGCACCGCCCGGCGGATCGCCGGATGCTCGTCCGGGACGCCGGCCGCCACCAGGGCGGGCAGCACCGAGCCGGTTCCGTAGATGTAGTTGGTGCCCCAGCGGCCGAACCAGGAGCCGTCCGCCTCCTGGTTGCGCAGCAGCCACTCGATGCCGCGCCTGGTCCGCGGGTCACGGGAGCGGCCGGTCTCCGCGAGCATCTCCACCACGTGCGCGGTGACGTCGGCGGACGGCGGGTCGACCACCTCGCCGAAGTCGCAGAACGGCAGCTTGTTGGGCAGCGTGCTGGTGTTGTCCACGTCGAAGGCGCCCCAGGCGCCGTTCTTGGACTGCATGCCGAGGTTCCACAGCACGCCCCGGTCCACCGCCGCGTCGACCTTGGCCGGGTCGGGGTGGGCGACCCGGCGCAGCGCGAGCACCACCTCGGCGGTGTCGTCGATGTCGGGGTAGGTGTCGTTCTCGAACTCGAAGGCCCAGCCTCCGGGGGCGAGCCCGGGCCGCTGGACGGCCCAGTCGCCGCGCTTGCGGATCTCCTCGCCGAGCATCCAGTCCACGGCGGAGACCAGCGCCGGGTGGTCGGCCGGCACCCCGGCGTCGACCAGGGCGATGGTGGCCAGGCAGGTGTCCCAGACCGGGGACTGGCAGGCTTCCAGCCAGCGCTTGCCGTCCTCGGTGTGCACGGTGAAGCGGTCGAAGGAGGAGAGCCCGGCCTTCATCACCGGGTGCTCCAGCTCGTAACCCTCCAGGTGCAGGGCGATCAGCGAGTAGACGGCGGGGGGCTGGATGCCGCCCCAGCAGCCGTCGGCCTCCTGCCGTTCGACGATCCAGCGGCAGGCCTGCGAGACGGCCAGCCGGCGCAGCGGGCGGAAGGCCCGGCGGTGGTAGGCGTGCAGCGCCTTGTCGAGGCGCTCGAAGAGGCCGTCCCAGGTGGTGGCGGGGGCGAGCGGCCGGTGGGGGTACGGGTCGTCCGGGTCAGTGTGCAGTTCGGTGAGCGCGAAGGGGGCCGGACGGACCGGGCGGTGGGACGAGACGACGGTCAGCGGGACGATGGTCTGGCGGGCCCAGCAACCGAAGGCGTAGATGTTCAGCGGCAGCCACCTGGGCAGGAAGATGATCTCGGGCGGCATCTCGGGCAGCCGCTCCCAGGGCCACCAGCCGAACAGTGCGAGCCAGATCCGGGTGAACACCCGGGCGGCGGCGATGCCGCCGGCGGAGCGGACGTAGCGCGCGGCGGCCAGCATGTGCGGGGCGTCCGGGTCGTCGCCGGCCAGCTTGAGCGCGACGTAGGCCTCGACCGTGGTGGACAGTTCGGGCGGACCGCCGTGGAAGGTGGACCAGGTGCCGTCCTCGCGCTGCTGGGAGCGGATCCACTCGGCGGTGGCGTGGGTCTGCTCCTCGGTGCGGATTCCCAGGAACTGGCGGAGCAGTAAGTCCTCGGCGTCCATGGTGACGTTGGTCTCCAGGTCACCCTTCCACCAGCCCTCCGAGGACTGCAGGGAGAGCAGGTGGGTGCTGGCGCGGGCCAGGGCCTCCCGCGCGTCGGACGGTCGGCGGTCCGCCTCACCGGCCGGCCGGAGCTGGCCGGTGTCCTCGGGCTGCCGCCGCCCCGCGCCCAGCAGGGCCGGGGGGCGGTCGCCCACCGCGACCGGCTCGGAATCGTACTCAGGGTCGAGCCGGCCGTCCGCGGTTGCTGTCAACGTAACGTCACCTCTCTCGTACCACCACGAATTCGGCGAGTGCGACGAAGTGCTCACGCACCTCGTCGGACATGGGCACCTCGTCCAGGGCGGCGAGGGCAGTCGTGTGCTGGCGGCGGGCCTCCTCCTGGGTCCAGGCTCGGCCGCCGGCCTCCTCGATCAGCGCGGCCCGGGCGGCGAGCTCGGGCTCACTCTCTTCCCCGCGTCCCGTCGGGTCGGCCAGTTGCTCGGCGAGCCGACGCGAGGCCGCTCCGCCCTCGGCCAGTGCGGCGGCCACCGGCAGGGACTTCTTGCGCTGGCGCAGGTCTCCCCAGTGGGGCTTGCCGGTGACCTCGGTGGCACCCCAGATGCCGAGCAGGTCGTCCACCGCCTGGAAGGCCAGACCGAGGTGGTGGCCGTAGCGCTGGAGCGCGCCGGAGACCTTGTCGTCGGCACCGGCCAGGACGGCGCCGATCGCCGAGGCGGCGGCCAGCAGTGCCGCCGTCTTGCCGCCCTCCATCTCCAGGCACTCCGCGACCGTGACGCTGTCGCGCTGTTCGAAGGCGACGTCCATGGCCTGGCCGTCGATCAGTCGGCGGGTCGCCGTGGTGAGCAGTCGGACGGCACGTGCGGCGTCGGTGGCGCTCGTGCCACCGGGCGCCGCGGCGTCGAGCAGCACCTCCGTGCCGAGTGTCGCCAGGGCGTCGCCGACCAGGATCGCCTGGGCCGGCCCGAAGACCGTCCAGGCGGTGGCCCGGTGCCGCCGGGTCTCGTCACCGTCCATCAGATCATCATGAAGGAGGGAGAAGTTGTGCACCAGTTCAACCGCGACTCCGCCGGGCACCCCCACCTCGGCCGCCGCGCCGGTGGCCCGGGCGGACAGCAGCGCCAGCGCCGGGCGCACGGCCTTGCCGCCGTCCCCCGTCACCGGGGTTCCGTCCCGGTCGATCCAGCCGAAGTGGTAGGCGGCGACGGTCTCCATGGGTGCGGCCAACCGGGCGACGGCGGCCCGTAGCGGCGGGGTGCAGAGCGTACGGCTGCGGGCGAGCAGCTCCGGCACCGAGACCGGTTCGGCGTGCGCCGTGCCTCCGACGGCGAAGCCGGTGCGTGACTCCACGTGCGTTCCCTCTCCCTCGTGGTGCCGGACCGCACGGGGCGGCCAGGTGTTGTCGGTGCGGCCGGTGTCGAATCGAGTGGTGCCGGTGCGGCTGGCCGGACCGCTCCCGGTGGTTGCGCCGATGCGCTCGACGGTACGCCCGTCGGCTCTGGCGGGCTCTCCGGCCGCGGGGCCCGCCGTCACCTGGGCCACCTCCCGTCGCCGCGGTCCACCGGCACCCGGGTGCCGGCCGCGGCGAGCGCGGCGTCGGCCGCGACGTGGCCGCTGCGCACGGCCCCCTCCATGGTCGCGGGCCAGCCGGTGGCCGTCCACGAGCCGGCCAGCAGCAGGCCGGGAACCCCGGTGCGGGCCGACGGGCGCAGCGCCCCGTTGCCCGGGGCCGGGTCGAAGGTCGCGGTGCGCTCCCGGGTGACGAAGAAGTCCAGCACCTCGGCCTGGGCCGCGGCCGGCAGCAGCCGGCCCAGCTCGGGCAGGTAGCGGCGGCGCAGCTCGGCGACCGGCAGGTCGATCTCGTCCTGCACGGCGGACTGCGACAGCGCCAGGTACTGGGCGCCCGGGTGGGCCCGGCCCAGCCCGGTGGCGGCCAGCCCGGAGTGCGCGGTGCGGTCGAAGACCCACTGGACCGGGGAGCCGAGCGCGGCGAAGAACGGACGGCGCAGCACCTTGCGGTCGTAGATCACGTGCACGTTGAGGATCGGCGCGGTGCCGAAGCCGGCCAGCCGCTCCTGCCCGGGGATCGCGTTCGGCGGCAGCAGCGCGGCCGCGCTGTCCTGGGCGCCGGCCAGCACGACGGTCTCGGCGGTGAGCAGCTCCCCGCCCTCCAGCCGGACGGCGTGCTGCGGCGCGGCCGGCTTCAGCTCGGCCACCCGGGCCCGCAGCAGCACCCGGACGCCGGCCCGCTCCAGCTCGGCGAGCGCCCGGTCGTGGTGGATCGTGCCGAGCGGGACGGCGGCAGTGCCGATGTCCGAGGCG
This sequence comes from Kitasatospora sp. NPDC093102, assembly GCF_040683915.1. Taxonomy (NCBI): domain Bacteria; kingdom Bacillati; phylum Actinomycetota; class Actinomycetes; order Kitasatosporales; family Streptomycetaceae; genus Kitasatospora; species Kitasatospora sp. NPDC093102. The sequence goes on from NZ_JBFBFA010000023.1 coordinate 65,669, forward strand.
CCCGGGTCGGAGAGCAGGCCGGTCTTGAACACCATCCCGGCGAGCGCCATCGACACCTGGTCGGCCCGGGCGTTCAGGGTGGCGACGCCGACCAGGTCCCACAGGGCGGCCTGGGTGGCGGCGTTCTGCCCGTTGCGGCGCAGCCACTCGCCGAAGGAGACCCCGTCCAGCGCCGGGTCGGCGAGGTCCAGGCGCTGCAGGGCGAGCGCGCCGCGGACCACCCGGACGCGGTCGGCCGGGGACAGGTGCGGGTAGCGGGCCAGGCTGGAGGCCAGGTGCAGCGGGACGGGCAGGCCGGCCCGGCGCAGCCGGCCGAGGGTGCGCACCGGGGCGGCCTCGGGCCCGCTGACGGAGAGTACCGGGATGTCGAGGCGGTCCTGGAGGTGGACCAGCCGGGTGGCACCGAGGCGCTCCAGCAGGCCCCGGTAGGCGGTGCAGCAGCGCAGGTAGACGTGCTGACCGTTGTCGACGGTCAGCTCGCCGCGCCGGAAGGAGAAGGCCAGGCCGCCGAGCCGGGGCCGGCCCTCGGCGAGGGTGACCCGGTGGCCCGCCTCGGCGAGGCGCAGTGCGGTGGTGATCCCGGCCAGGCCGCCGCCGACCACGACGGCCGCCGGGCAGGCGTCGTCGGCTCGCCCGGTCATCGGCCCTCCCCCTCGCAGTCGGTGGACCGCCCGCAGGCGGTCGCTGAAGCCGGTACTCGGTCGGTCAACACGGGACTGCCCGCTCGTGATTCCCCGCTGACACAGCGTGACAGAACTGTCGCGAGAATCAAGAACGCCCCCCGGCGAGCCCGGAAAGCGCCACGTACGCCTTCTCCCAGCCCGGCAGCGAGACCCGGCCGCGCAGCACCGACTCCGGGTCTGCGGCGATCCGGCCGAGCAGCCGGTGGTAGATCCCGGCCATCGCGGCGGTGCAGGCGCGGCTGCGGCGGTCGAGCATCGGCAGCAGCCGCAGCCCCTCCTCGAAGGCCGCCTGGGCGCGGGCGGCCTCGAAGGCCACCAGGCCGGTGAAGTCCGCGCCGAGCGGCGGCTCGGGCAGTGCGAAGCCCTGCTCGCAGCCGAACCGGACCAGGTCCTCGGCGGGCAGGTAGGTACGGCCGTTCAGGGCGTCCTCGCGCAGGTCGCGCAGGATGTTGGTGAGCTGCAGAGCCAGGCCCAGGGTGTCCGCGTAGCGCGCCCCGCGCTCCGGGTCGTCGCAGCCGTAGACGCCCAGCGAGAGCCGGCCGATCGCGCCGGCCACGCACCGGCAGTAGACCTTCAGCTCCTCGTAGGTCTGGTACTCGGCGCCCTTGAGGTCCATCTCGACGCCGTCGATCAGCTCGTCGAAGCCGCCGAGCGGGATCGGGAAGCGCCGGGCCGCGTCGGCCAGGGCGACCTTGATCGGGTCGGTGTCGTCCTCGGCGACCACCCCGGACCGGACCTCGTCCACCAGTTCCCGGGTGCGCAGCAGCGCCTCGGCCTTGCGGTCGTCCGGGAGGTCGCCGTCGCCGATGTCGTCCACCCGGCGGGCCAGGGCGTACAGGGCCGACATGGCCAGCCGCTTGGGTTCGGGCAGCAGCCGGATGCCGTAGCTGAAGTTGCGCGCCTGCAGCCCGGTGACTGCCTCGCAGTACCGGTACGCCGCCATGACCTGGGCCGACGCCAGTGGTGATGCCGCCACTCGGGCGTTCACCTTCCCTTCGCGAAGATGGCCGCCGCCTTCGCTGCGAGGCGGCGCTTGTCCGGCTTCGCCTGCTGGGCGAGCACGTCGTACCCGGCGTCCTCGATGGCCGCCAGGGCCGCGTAGCCGCCTGCGGTGAATCCCGCCAGGAGCAGTCGAAGCCTCCCCCGAACCGTACCCACCAATGGTGCGCCGCGGTCGAGCAGGGTGCGGGCCCGCTCGACCTCGGACGCGATCAGCTCGCGCACCGCGCCGTCGGCGGAGGGGGCCGCGAGGTCGGCCTCGGTGACGCCGAAGCGGGCCATGTCCTCGGCGGGCAGGTAGATCCGGCCGTGGGCCAGGTCCTCGGCCACGTCCTGGAGGTGTTCGACCACCTGGAGGCCGCTGCACACGGCGTCCGAGAGCTCGATCCGCTCGGGGGTGGAGACGCCCGCGATGGCCAGCACGAGGCGGCCGACCGGGTCGGCGGAGAGGGTGCAGTAGCCGATCAGGTCGTCGAAGGTGGCGTAGCGGGTGGTGGTCTGGTCCACCCGGTTGGCCTCGATCAGACGGCGGAACGGCTCGGGGGTCAGGCCCCGGCGGTCGACCAGCGGGACGAGCGCGCTCATCAACGGGTGGCGGGGGCGGTCGGCACCGGCCCCGGAACCGCCGGCGGGGCGCAGTGCGGTCTCGAAGACCCGGTCGAGGTCCTGCTCCAGTCCGTCGAGCAGGGCGAGCCGGAAGGCGGTCTCCTGCGGAGTCGGCGGGCCGGACTGGTCCGAAGGGGTGGCGGGGGGTGTCTGCTCGACCCCGAGCAGGCGGGCGGTGGCGGCCGGGTCGGCCAGGTCGCCGTCGCCGGTGTCGTCGACCAGGCGGGCGAAGCCGTACACCGCCATCAGGTCGTCGCGCCAGGCCGCGGGCAGGAAGAACGGGGCGACCGGGAAGTTCTCCGCGCCCGCCTTCTCCAGGGTCTGTCCTACGGAACTGTTCACTGGCGTATCTCTGAGCTGGGCCGAAGCCGACACTGCTGTCACTCCCCCGTTCTACACCGCTTGGCACGACCGGCCCGACTCGGACACGCGTCCGAGCGCGGGCGTCACGCATGGCACACCGCCCCCGAGACCACCAGGCTGACACGCCCGGGCGCGCCGGAGAAGGGCGCACCACCCGGAGCACCGGGCGCTCACCCCCGCGGCGGCGGACGGCCCGGGGCGCCCGAGGGGCGGGCAACGCGAAGGGCCGGCCCCGGAGGATCCGGGACCGGCCCCTGTGTGAGTGACGGAGACTACGGTCGCTCGCCGCGCTCGTAGCGGCTGACGACCTCCTCGGTGGGACCGTCCATGACCAGCTCGCCGGCCTCGATCCATATCGTCCGCTCGCAGACCTCGCGGATCGAGTTGTTGTCGTGGCTGACCAGGAAGACCGTACCGGCGGACCTGCGCAGCTCGTCGATCCGCCGCTTGCTGCGCTGCTGGAAGGCCTGGTCGCCGGTGGCGAGGGCCTCGTCGATCAGCAGCACGTCGTGGGTCTTCGCGGCCGCGATCGAGAACCGCAGCCGGGCGCCCATGCCGGAGGAGTAGGTACGCATCGGCAGGGAGATGAAGTCGCCCTTGTCGTTGATGCCGGAGAAGTCGACGATGTCCTGGTAGCGCGCCCTCACTTGGGCGGGGGTCATGCCCATCGCCAGGCAGCCGAGGGTGACGTTGCGCTCACCGGTGAGCTCGTTCATCAGCGCGGCGTTGACGCCCAGCAGCGAGGGCTGGCCGTTGGTGTAGATGCCGCCCTTCTCCGTCGGCAGCAGGCCCGCGATGGCGGCCAGCATGGTCGACTTGCCGGAGCCGTTGGAGCCGATCAGGCCGACCGCCTCGCCCTTGTAGGCGGTGAAGCTGATGCCCCTGACCGCGTGCACCTCGCGCACGCCGGCGGCGCGCTTGCGGCTGATGATGCGGCTCAGCGCCGAGGTGGCGCTGCCCTTGCCGGAGCCGGCGCCGTGCACCTTGTAGACGATGTGCACGTCGTCGACGACGACGGTGGGCTCGCGGGCCACGTCCGCGTCCCGGACGATGTCGTTCTTGCCCAGCTCGATGTCAGCCACGGCCGTACTCCTCCTCGGCCTTCCAGAAGAAGACGTATCCGACGACGAACATGCCCACGCCCCACGCGAGGCCGTACGCCCACAGGTGCGGCGGGAGGGTCTGGTGCACCGGCTGGTGCGGGTTGTAGATGACCGGCGCGAAGGCGTGCCGCAGCAGGTCCATGTAGACCGACGCCGGGTTGGCCGCCATCAGCGTCTGGATGAAGTGCGGCCAGTGGGTGATCTTGTCCTGGATGCTGAACATCACACCGGACAGGAACATCCAGGCGCGCATCACGAACGGGATCAGCTGGGAGATGTCGCTGGTCCTGGAGCCGATCCGGGCCATCACCAGCGAGATGCCGGTGTTGAAGAGCGTCTGCAGGAGCAGCGCCGGGATGATCAGCAGCCAGGTCCGGCCCGGGGTGATGCCGGCGGCGAGCACGGTGACGACCAGGACGGCCATGGAGATCAGCAGCTGCTGGAGCTGGATCACGGTGAAGGCGATCGGGAGGCTGGCCCGGGGGAAGTGCAGCGCCCGGATCAGCCCGAGGTTGTCGGAGATCGCCCGGGTGCCGGCCTGCACCGCGTTCTGGGTGAACTGGAAGACGAAGACGCCGATGCACAGCCAGGCGATGTAGGTGTTGTCCGGGAAGCCCTGCTTGCTCGCCAGGATCACACCGAAGACCAGGTAGAACACCGCGCAGTTGAGCAGCGGGGTCACCACCTGCCACAGCTGGCCGAGCTTGGCGTTGGTGTACTGGGCCACCAGGCGGGCGGTGGCGAAGGCCCAGATGAAGTGGCGCCGGGCCCAGAGCTGCTTGGAGTAGGCGAACAGGCCGGGACGGGCACCGCTCACCGCCAGGTTGTACTTGTCCGCAAGCTGCTTGGGGGTCAGGCCCGCGTCCGCCCCCCTGGGGGCTGAGAGGCTGACGGGTTCACTCACTGTCGACACATTCGTCCTTCACGCGGGATCGGTCGGGGCGGCCGGTCGGCGGGGTCCGCCGGTGGTGCGCCGATGGGGATCCACTGGGATCTCGGGGAGCCGGCCGGTGTGTGGGCACCGGCCGCAGCGATCGATCATTCGATGTGCATGCCATCAGATGCGATCAGATGATCGGTGGTCGGCCCAGCCTGGTCAGTCGCCAAACGGTACGCCACCGCATGGGCCGCCGCGGACCGCAGGGTTCGCGCCAGCCCGCCCGGAATCCGCCCCACCAGGCCTTCAGCGCCTCCGGGGAGGGGCGGCGGGCCAGGGTCAGCAGGAACCAGGTTCCCAGATAGAGAGGCACCAGCAGGGCCGGAAGGTTCCGCCTCGCGAGCCAGACCCGGTTGCGGGCCACGTTGTGGAAGTAGCTCGCGTGGCGGGCGGGCGAGGTCGTGGGGTGGTGCAGCACCACGTCCGCCCGGTAGTCGATGGCCCAGCCGGCGTCCAGCGCGCGCCACGCGAGATCGGTCTCCTCGTGGGCGTAGAAGAACTCGGCGGGCAGCTGTCCGGCCTGCTCGAACACCTTGCAGCGCACCGCGCTCGCGCCGCCCAGGAAGGTGGTCACCCGGGACGAGCGCAGCGGGTCGCTGGCACGCAGCCGGGGGACGTGCCGGCGCTGGGTGACACCGGTGTCCGGGTCGGCGATCCGGAAGGAGACGATGCCCAGCTCCGGGTCGGCGGTGAAGGCCTCACGCAGCAGGCGGGCCGAGTCGGTGCGCGGCAGGTTCCCGTCGTCGTCCAGGAAGAGGACGGCGTCGACCTCCGCGCCGTCCCGGCCGAACAGCTCGATGCCGACGTTGCGTCCGCCCGGGATGCCGAGGTTCTCCGGCAGTTCGACGCTGCGCACGCCCTCCGGCAGCGGGGGCAGCGTCACGCCCTGGCCGACCACGGCCAGCTCGACCGCCGGGCCCTCCTGGGCGCGGACGGCCTCGATCAGGGCGTTGAGCTCGGCGGGCCGGTTGCCCATGGTGATGATCACGGCGCCCAGGCGGAAGTCCTCCGCGGTGCTCGGCGCGTTCATGCCCCCGCCTCGGTGTGCTCGGCGGGGGCGTTCACCCACGCGCGCCTTTCGATCATTCGCTCGCTCCGCTCGCTCATCGCAGCCTGCTGGAGAGGACGATGCTCAGCAGGTGCAGCACGGTCTGGAGCATCGCGATCGCCGCCAGTACGACCACCGCGAGCCGGGTGAAGAACAGTCCGCCGTGCACGGCGTCGGCGATGCCGGCGGCCAGGATGAACAGCGAGGCCTCGACCGCGCCGACCAGGCGGTGGAACTTCAGGAGGGAGGCCGCCCGGCGGGCCTTGGCGACGGTGGCCGAGCGCGGCACCGAGGCGCTGTCCTCGACGGCCGTCATGCCGCTGCGGGCCCGGGCCACGTCCACCAGGTCGGTCTCGGACTTGATCAGGATCGCGCCGAGCGCGGCCAGGGTGCCGAGGAACGCCCACTCCCAGTGGGAGCCGCCGCCCTCACGGTGCAGCAGGTCGGTGGCGCGCAGGCCGAGGCCGGTCAGCAGGGCCGCCTCGGACATGTAGTGGCCGACCCGGTCCAGGTAGACGCCGGTGAGCGAGGTCTGCCGGCGCCAGCGCGCCACCTCGCCGTCCACGCAGTCCAGCAGCAGGTAGACCTGGATCAGCAGGGCACCCAGGACCGCGCCCGCGATGCCCGGCACGATCAGCGCGGCGCCGGCCAGGATGCCGGTGAACATCATCAGGTACGTCAGGCCGTTGGGCGTGATCGCCGTCATGGTGGAGAGCACGCGGGTGATGCGCAGCGAGATCTTCCGCATGTACAGGCGTCCGGCCCAGTGCTCGGCGCTGCGGCGCTGGAGCATGCCCTCCGGGTGGATCACCGCGCGCAGCTCCTCGATCGAGGGCCGGCGGGTCAGGTCCACCGGGGGCCGTTCGGCGCCCGCGGTGGAGGGGTCAGCTGTTGACGGCTTGGACATAGTCGGCGTACGCGTCCCTGATAGCGGAAGGGGAGAGGTCGAGGTGTTCGAGGATGGTGAAGCGCCCCGGGCGGGTGTTCGGAGCGTAGTGCACCGCCTCGGTGAACTCCGCCTCGGTGAAGCCGATCTGAGCGGCGGTCACCGGCAGTCCGTGGCTCGCCAGGCGCTCCACGATCAGACCGGTCAGCTCATGCTCGCCCCGCAGGAAGCTGGCGAAGGCGGCGCCGAGGCCGACCTGCTCGCCGTGCTGGGCGGACCGCTTGGGATACAGCACGTCCAGGGCATGCGAGATCTCGTGGCAGGCGCCCGACGAGGGCCGGGTGCTGCCCGCGATGTTCATCGCGATGCCGGACAGTACCAGGGCCTCGGCCAGCGCCGTCAGGAGGTCCTGGTCCTGAGTGCTTCCCGGGTGCCGCAGCAGGTTCTCGCCCGCCGAGCGGGCCATCGCCACAGCCAGCCCGTCCACCGGCTCGCCGGTCACCGCGTGTGACAGCTCCCAGTCCGCGCAGGCGGAGATGTTGGAGACGACGTCCCCGATGCCGGCCGCCACGAAGCGCGGCGGCGCCTGCCGGATCACGTCCAGGTCGACGACGATGCCGATCGGGCTGGGCACCCCGTAGGAGCCCCGCCCCGCGTCGTTGTCGAGGGTGGAGACCGGCGAGCAGATGCCGTCGTGGGCCAGGTTGGTGGCGACCGCGACCAGCGGCAGGCCGACCCGGGCGGCGGCGTACTTGGCGGCGTCGATGATCTTGCCGCCGCCGAGGCCGACGATCGCGTCGTAGTGCCCGCCGCGCATCTCCTCGGCCAGCCGGACCGCACTGTCCAGGGTGCCGTCGTCCACGTTGTACCAGTCGGCGCCGGGCAGGGCGGGCTCCAGGCGGCGGCGCATGGCCGCGCCGGAGCCGTTGCTGATCGCCACCGCGATCCGGCCCGAGGCCGACAGCCGCTGGTCCGCGAGGATGCCGCCGAGCGCGTCCAGCGCGCCCGGGCGGATCTCGACGAACAGCGGTGACGGGACCAGCCGGGTCAGTACTGGCACGCGATCTCCCGCGCCTTCGCCAGGTCGTCGTGGTTGTCGACCTCGACCCAGGAGACCTCGCCGATCGGCTGCACGTCGATCCGCAGGCCGCGGTTCACCATCTCCTGGTAGCCGTCCTCGTAGTACAGCTGCGGGTCGCGCTCGTAGGTGGCGCGCAGCGCGTCGGTCAGGTCGGCGGCGGCGGACGGGTTGATCACGGTGACGCCGATGTACTCGCCGGTCGCCTCGGCCGGCTCCATCAGCTTGGTGATGCGGCGCATGCCGGCGGCCGGGTCGACGACGACCTTCATCTCCTCGTCGGCGAGCTTCTTCACCGTGTCGAGGGCGAGCAGGATGCCCGGGGCGGTGCCCGCGTCGGTCAGTCGCCGGTTGCCCTCCAGCATGGTGCGCTGGACGGAGGCCGGGTGGACGGTGTCGCCGTTGGCGAGCAGCAGGCCCTCGGTGAACAGCTCGCGGGCGCACCAGAGCGAGTAGGCGTTGTTCCACTCCTCGGCCTTGTCGTTCTCGACCAGGTGGAGCTTGACGCCGTACTTGCTCTCCAGGGCGTCCTTGCGGTCGTACACCGCCTCCTTGCGGTAGCCGACGACGATCGCGGCCTCGCGCAGTCCGACCTCGGCGAAGTTGCCGAGCGTGAGGTCCAGGACGGTCCGTTCCCCGTCGACCGGCACCAGCGCCTTGGGCAGGGTGTCGGTGTACGGGCGCAGCCGGCGGCCGGCGCCGGCTGCCAGAACGAGGCCGATCATGCGGGTCTCCTGATCCGTCGTGCTGTGCGCGGGCGCCGTGCCGGAGGTCGACGGCGCCACCGTTCACTCGGACCGGTGTTCGACCGGGCCGGGTGGCGGCGCGCCGGTCCGGCACAGATCCGGGCACCGTGTCGTATGTGATGGTAGGCGACCGGGACGACCGGCCAGAACGCACCCGGAGGCCCGGGACGACGGGCGGGCGGCAGTCGGGGCGGCGGCGGAACGGCCCGGGGTCCGCACCGGCTCCGCCCGGAGGACGCCCCCGGTCGGTCGAACGAGCTCCGAACGCGCACCGAACGGTTCTGCGAATTCCGTGACCCTTGCGGGGGCTTCCCTGCCCCTTCTCCGGGCGGTTTCCGACTCCTCCGGGTCATGATCCGTCCGGTTGTGCGTGGGACCCCTGCCGAGTGCCACCCATACGGCAGACTGGAGCCCGACGTCGGCGCCGGTGCCCCGCTGTGTCCGCCGCACTCCGCCCGGTGTGTCGGAGACAGCCGATGCTCCCGTTGCTCCCGCTCCCGAAAGAGGCCCCATGCCCCAGAGTCTGCCGACCGACCCGACGCACTTCTCCGCCGAGATCGACACCGGTCTCGACGTGGAGACCGATGTGACGGTCGATCCCCGGGCCACCGGGTCCGCGCCCGCCGGAGCCGAGATCCTGCTGGAACTGGTCGACGACGAGGGCGTCACGATCGGCACCGGCGAGAAGCTCTGGGCCCACCAGCAGCCGGGCCGACTGCACCGGGCCTTCTCGGTCTTCCTGTTCGACCGCCAGGGCCGGCTGCTGCTCCAGCGCAGGGCCCTCGGCAAGTACCACTCCCCCGGCGTCTGGTCGAACACCTGCTGCGGCCACCCGTACCCGGACGAGCCGCCGTTCGTCGCCGCCGCCCGGCGCACCGCAGAGGAGCTGGGCGTCGCACCGGCTCTGCTGTGCGAGGCGGGCACCGTCCGTTACGACCTGCCGGACGAGGCGTCCGGGCTGATCGAGCGGGAGTGGAACCACCTGTTCGTGGGACTGGTCACCGCGCCGGTCGAGCCGGACCCGGAGGAGGTGGACGACTTCGCCTTCGTGACCGCGCAGGAGCTGCGGGAGCTGCGGGCGGAGCGGCCGTTCTCGGTCTGGTTCGAGACGGTCTTCGAGGCCGCGCTGCCGGGCATCCGGGAGATCGCCGGGCGGGACTGGTAGGCCCGCCGTTCAGCGGCCGGGCTCCGGAGGGACGGGCAGCGAGGCCCAGATGACCTTGCCGCCCTCCCCCGTGCGTTCGACGTCGCACACCCCGCCGGCCTGCAGGGTGACGCTCTTCACCAGCAGCAGGCCGCGCCCGCCGGTGCGCCCGGTGTCGTTCTCCAGCGCCTTCGGCCGGTACGGGTCGCCGTCCTCGACCGCCACCCGGACCGAGGCCCGGCCCACCGACAGCTCGGTGACCACCTCGGGCGACAGCTCGGCGGCGTGCGTCACCGCGTTGCTCACCAGCTCCGAGACGATCAGCAGCAGGTCGTCCACCAGCTCCTGGTAGCGCAGCCCGGTCATGCCCTGGGCCAGCAGGCGGTCGCGCACCGCGTGCCGGGTGAGCGGTACCGAGGCCTCGGCGGCGGGCACGGGGAAGCGCCACACGCCCTCGGCGGGGCCCCCGGAGGCCGCGGCCCCGCCCGGCCCTTCCTTCCGCCTGCCGCGTCTCGGTTCGGCCTTCGCCGCTCCGCTGATCTGCTCCACGTCCAGCCGCCCTTCGTCCGCGACCCGGGAATCAGGCGATCCGCTTCATGGCGCCCTCGGTCCACAGAGGCTAGGAGAGCCGCCGCAGCGGCCGTGGCACCGTCGACAAGTTGCCCGTGTCGGACCGGTTCCGGCCGCAACCGACCGCGGGCGGTGCCGGAGTCGACCGCTTCCTTCGCGGACACCACCGGTTCGGGCCGGATTCGAGCGTGTTCACAGGCCGTACCAACCTGTGCGGACGGGTGCGAGCGGGGTGGGGCCGGATGCCGCGGCCCCCCGGGCCCCGGAGCGGCCCGACCAGGATGTCCGGTGGCGCGGCCCCGAGGAAACGCAGGTGAGAAGCACTCCAGAAGCCTGGTAATGTTCTCTCTGTCGCCGAGGGGGCGAGAAAAACCCCCGAAGCACACACCCCGTCCGGGTGGCGGAATGGCAGACGCGCTAGCTTGAGGTGCTAGTGCCCTTTATCGGGCGTGGGGGTTCAAGTCCCCCCTCGGACACAGCCGAAATTCCCCGTGGGAGCCGAGAGGCTCGCACGGGGAATTTCGCTTTTCCGAGCCGCCCCCATTCCCCGGGCCGGCCCTGATCGCCATCCCGGCCACCGCCCCTCCGGGCGCTGTGGCGCCGGTCTCCTCACCGGTTCGCACCGAGCCGGAAGCCGGACACGAGATGGCAACAATCGGACGGTTTGAGCTTCCTCTGAGGTATTCGCCCGTTTTGGGACCATAGGCTGCTCTCCGTTTGCCCGAAATAACGACTCAAAATCGTAAAAACGCCGACACCATCCGATGAACCACGAGCGAGAGGACCGATACGTTGAGTGAGCCCGAACCGTCGACGGCATCACACCAGAACTACCGCCGATCGCTCGGCACCATCAGCCTGACCGCGGTCGGACTGGGGTCGATCATCGGCTCCGGGTGGTTGTTCGGTGCCGAGCGGGCCGCCAAGCTCGCCGGCCCCGCCTCGATCCTCGCCTGGGTGATCGGTGCCGCGGTGGCGCTGACCATCGCACTCACCTACAGCGAGCTGGGCTCGATGTTCCCCAAGGCCGGCGGCATGGTCCGGTACGGCCAGTACTCGCACGGCTCACTGGCCGGCTACCTGGCCGCCTGGGCCAACTGGATCGCCATCGTCTCGGTCATCCCGGGTGAGGCCACCGCCTCCGTGCAGTACATGAGCTCCTGGCACTTCGGCTGGGCACAGGGGTTGTACAACGGCAAGGAGCTGACCCTCAGCGGCGTGGCGCTCGCCAGCGTGCTGCTGGTCGTCTACTTCGTCCTCAACTGGTTCGCGATCACGCTGTTCGCCAAGACCAACACCGCGATCACCGTCTTCAAGGTCGTCGTCCCGACGGTGACCGCCGGTGCGCTGCTCTTCGCGCACTTCGACTCGGCGCACTTCACCGACCACGGCGGCTTCGCGCCGAACGGCTGGAGCTCGGTGTTCACCGCCGTCGCGGTCTCCGGCATCGTCTGGGCCTTCAACGGCTTCCAGTCCCCGCTCAACCTGGCCGGCGAGGCCCGCAACCCCGGCAAGTCGCTGCCGAAGGCCGTCATCGGCTCGATCCTGATCGCCCTGGTGATCTATGTCGCACTCCAGATCGCCTTCCTCGGTGCCATCCCGGGCGGCGACCTCGCCCAGGGCTGGAGCAACCTCTCCTACACCTCGCCGCTGGCCGACCTGGCCATCGCCTGGGGCCTCAACTGGCTGGCGATCCTGCTCTACGCGGACGCCTTCATCTCGCCGTCCGGCACCGGCATGATCTACGCCGCCACCACCTCGCGCATGATCCACGGCGTGCAGGAGAACGGCCACCTGCCGAAGGTCTTCGGCAAGGTCGACGCCAAGACCGGCATCCCGCGCCCGGCGCTGCTGCTCAACCTGGTGGTCGCCTTCCTGTTCCTCGCCGTCTTCCGCGGCTGGGGCTCGCTGGCCGAGATCGTCTCGGTGGCCACCGTGATCTCGTACATCACCGGCCCGGTCGCCGTGATGGCGCTGCGCCGTCTGGCCCCGGACCTGCCCCGGCCGGTCCGGCTGCGTGCCATGCCGGTGATCGCCCCGGTCGCGATGGTGTTCGGCTCGCTGGTGCTCTACTGGGCCCGCTGGCCGCTCACCGGCAAGGTCATCCTGCTGATGGCCGTCGGTCTGCCGATCTGGGCCTGGTACGAGCTGCGCAAGCCGTTCGCCGAGCTGAAGCCGCACCTGAAGGCGGGTGCCTGGATGATCGCGTACCTGTTCGTGATGGCCGGCGTCTCCTGGGCGGGCAGCGCCGACTTCGGCGGGCACGGCTACCTGCCTGAGGGCTGGGACCTGCTGATCGTCGCCGCGATCGGGCTGGCGTTCTACCGCTGGGGCGTCGCCAGCGCCTGGGCCAACCCCTCGCTGGCCGCGGTCCGCCAGGAGATGGCGGAGGCCGAGGGCGCCGCACCGGCCGACGCCACGGAGCGCTCGCGGGTCCGAGGCTAGGACGAGCGGGGCTCGTGAGCACACGGTGATGGGCCGGTCGGAATCCTCCGACCGGCCCATCGGCGTCCGTGGGGAGCGTGCGCGATGCGCTCCGCTCCCGGTGTGCATCCATTCTGCCGTGGCGGGCACCCCCGGGTCACCGCCTTCGGGGATGATCTTCGTCGCGTTTTCCGCGCCTAGCGTGGTGGCGGGCGGTCCTCGGCAGGAGGACCCGGGCACGAGGAGCGGATCGGCATGACGGAAGCACGGCGGCAGGACGGCGGACTCGGATCGGCACCGGCCGCAGGGCCGGCCGGGGAACTGACCGGGATGATGGCCGAGGACGGCGCGGCCGCCCGGCTGGCGAACAGCCCCGACCTGACCGAGCAGGCGGCCTGGCGGCGGCTCACCGCCCGGCACGGGGACCGGCTCGCGGAGATCATGGCGGCGCACGGCTGGCCGACCGAGCGCACCGTCGGCCCCGAGGCCGCCCGGGCGGCCTGGCTGGTGGCGCAGCACGCGGACCGGCAGCTCGATGTCCAGCGGCGGGCGGTGGCACTGATGGGCGAGGCCGTCGCGCGGGGCGAGGCGAGCGCCCGTGACCTGGCCTTCCTCCAGGACCGGCTGGCGGTCAACGAGGGCCGGGAGCAGCGCTACGGGACGCAGATCGGCGCGGTGGCGGACGGCCGCCCGGTGCCGTGGCCGTGCGAGGAGCCGGAGCGGCTGGACGAGCGGCGTGCGGAGGTCGGCATCGAGCCGTTCGACGAGTACACCGCACGGTTCGCTCCGAAGTAACCGCCAGGTCCGCCGGTCCGGATTGACTCTTGCGCGCGGCCTCCCGCGCCGCATTGACTGACCTTCGACCAGCGCTGCTGGTCAAGGCCTGGGCGGATGAGAGGACGATCGGTGCGGCAGTACGCGGAGTACAGCGACCAGTACATCGACGGCGAGTGGCGGCCCTCCGGGGACGCCGGGTCGATCACCGTGCTGAACCCGGCGACCGAGCAGGTGCTGGCCACGGTGCCGGCCGGCGGCGCGACCGACGTCGACGCGGCGGTGACGGCGGCCCGCCGGGCGGCCCGCGGCTGGGGCAGGACCACCCGCGAGGAGCGGCTGGCGCTGCTGACCCGGCTGCGGGACGGGATCGCCGCCGCGCAGAACGAGATCACCGAGACGGTCGTCGCCGAGCTGGGCTCCCCGGTCGGCTTCGCCGGGGCCGTGCACGCCGGGCTGCCGCTCGCCGTGGCGACCTCCTACCTGACCCTGCTCGCCGACCACCCCTTCGAGGAGCGGATCGGCAACTCGGTGGTGCACGCCGAGCCGGCCGGAGTGGTCGCGGCGATCACGCCGTGGAACTACCCGCTGCACCAGATCGTGGCCAAGGCCGTCCCGGCGCTGGCGGCCGGCTGCCCGGTGGTCCTCAAGCCGGCCGAGGACACCCCGCTGGTGGCCCGGCTGTTCGCCCGGCTGGTGCACGAGGCCGGGTTCCCGGCGGGCGCCTTCAACCTGGTGACCGGCACCGGTGCGGTGGCGGGCGCGGCGCTCGTCGGGCACCGGGAGGTGGACGCGGTCTCGTTCACCGGTTCCACCGCCGTCGGCCGGCAGATCGCCGAGACGGCCGGCCGGGGGCTGAAGCGGGTCTCCCTGGAGCTGGGCGGCAAGTCGGCCAACGTGGTGCTGCCGGGCGCCGACCTGGCCCGCGCGGTCAAGGTGAACGTCGCCAACGTCTTCGCCAACTCGGGCCAGACCTGCAGCGCGCTGACCCGGCTGCTGGTGCACGAGGACCAGTACGAGGAGGCGGTCGCCCGGGCCGAGGAGGTCGCCGCCCAGTACCGGCCGGGCGACCCGACCGACCCGCAGACCCGGATCGGCCCGCTGGTCAGTGCCGCGCAGCTGGCCAGGGTGCGCGGCTACATCGACGGCGCGCTGGCCGAGGGCGCCCGGCTGGTCGTCGGCGGCTCGGAGCCGGTCGCCGGGCTGCCCACCGGCTACTACGTCCGCCCGACCGTGCTCGCCGACGTGACCCCGGAGATGACGGTGGCCCAGGAGGAGGTCTTCGGCCCGGTCCTGGCGATCCTCCGCTACCGCGACGAGGACCACGCCGCCGAACTCGCCAACGGCACCCCGTACGGTCTGGCCGGCGGCGTCTGGGCCCGCGACACCGACACCGCCGCCGCCTTCGCCCGCCGCCTCGACACCGGCCAGGTGGACCTCAACGGCGGCCGCTTCAACCCGCTCGCGCCCTTCGGCGGCTACAAGAGCTCGGGCCTCGGCCGGGAGCTGGGCCGGCACGGGCTGGAGGAGTTCCTCCAGTACAAGTCGCTGCAGTACTAGCGGGGCCGGGCCGCGGACGGCCCCGGGACCGGGGCCGTCGAGCGGAGGTTCGACGGCCCCGGGCGGCTCTTCGCGCCGCCCGGGGCATGGCCTGGGCCGCTTCCGACCCGCCGTCAGACCGGGTCGACGCCCGGGTAGAGCGGGTACGGGGCGAGCAGGTCGGCGGCGCGCTTGGCGGTGGCGTCGCGGAGGGCGGCGTCCAGGGTGTAAGCGGCCTTGGACGGGGAGCCGCCGGCAGCGGTGGTGGGGGTGGTGGCGCCCAGGACGGTGTGGATCAGGTCGGCGATCTCGTCCATCTCGGCGGTGCCGAGGCCGCGGGTGGTGAGGGCCGGGGTACCGAGGCGGATGCCCGAGGTGTACCAGGCGCCGTTCGGGTCCTGCGGGACGGAGTTGCGGTTGGTGACGATGCCCGAGTCGAGCAGGGCCGCCTCGGCCTGGCGGCCGGTCAGGCCGTAGCCGGAGACGTCGGCGAGGACCAGGTGGTTGTCGGTGCCGCCGGTGACCAGCGTGCCGCCGCGGCGCAGCAGGCCCTCGGCGAGCGCCCGGGCGTTGGCGACGACGGCGTGGGCGTAGGCCCGGAACTCGGGGCGGCGGGCCTCGGCGAGGGCGACCGCCTTGGCGGCCATGACGTGCGAGAGCGGGCCGCCGAGCACCAGCGGGCAGCCTCGGTCGACGTGCTCGGCCAGTTCGGACCGGCACAGCACCATGCCGCCGCGCGGGCCGCGCAGGGACTTGTGGGTGGTGGTGGTGACGATGTGGGCGTGCGGGACCGGGTCGTGGTCGCCGGTCAGCACCTTGCCCGCGACCAGGCCTGCGAAGTGCGCCATGTCGACCATGAGGGTCGCACCGACCTCGTCCGCGATCTCGCGCATCCTGCGGAAGTCCACCAGGCGCGGGTAGGCGGAGTAGCCGGCCACGATGATCAGCGGGCGGAACTCGCGGGCGGTCTCGCGCAGCGCGTCGTAGTCGATCAGCCCGGTGGCCGGGTCGGTGCCGTAGCTGCGCTGCTCGAACATCTTGCCCGAGATGTTCGGCCGGAAGCCGTGGGTGAGGTGGCCGCCGGTGTCCAGGGACATGCCGAGCATCCGCTGGTTGCCGAGCTCCTGGCGCAGCTGCGCCCAGTCCTCCTCGGTGAGGTCGTTGACGTTGCGCACCGCGGCGCGCTCCAGGGCCGGGCTCTCGACCCGCTGGGAGAGGACGGCCCAGAAGGCGGTGAGGTTGGCGTCGATGCCGGAGTGCGGCTGGACGTAGGCGTGGTCGGCGCCGAACAGCTCGCGGGCGTGCTCGGCGGCGATGCTCTCGACGGTGTCGACGTTGCGGCAGCCCGCGTAGAAGCGGCGGCCGACGGTGCCCTCGGCGTACTTGTCGCTGAGCCAGTTGCCCATGGTGAGCAGGACGGCCGGGGAGGCGTAGTTCTCGCTGGCGATCAGCTTGAGCGAGGCGCGCTGATCGGCGAGCTCCTGGCCGATGGCCGCGGCGATCCTCGGTTCGACGCCGGCGACCACGTCGAGGGCGCTGCGGAAGGCGGTGTCGGCCGCGGCGGAGGCGGCGGTGTGGGGTTGCTGGGCCATGGCGGTCTCCTGGTGGGGATGCGGGGGCCCAGGCGCTCGGCAACGTGCACGTGAGGATTCACGGGGCCGCTTCCCGATGGTTGATTCCATCCCTGCGCGCCAGTTGCGGCCCACCGGGATCGTACCAACACCGGAGGGACTGTGGCGGAGGTCTCAGAATGCGGAACGGGCAGTCCGTTCTGTCGCGATATGTCCATTCTTTTGCAACGCCGGCGTTTCACCGAAATGAAGCCGCCACATTTCCCGAAACAGTTCGACAGGAATTACCCGGACGTCAGCCGAAGATGATTTGCGAAACCTCGGACGCATCCGATCAAATAGCACTCGAACGGCCATCGGGAAACCCTCGGAGGCCATACCGGAAATACACACCAGCGCACCCTCACCCATGGGGCGGCGGAGAATTCGGGGGTTACGCCTCATGGCAGTGGTCGACACCGTCCCGGTGACCGGGGCCGGGCCCGTGCCCGCCGCCGACCCCGGCCTGCTCCGCCGGATCCTGCGGGACCGGGTCGGCGCCGCCGCCCTGGCGGTGGTGGTGCTGTTCCTGCTGCTCGCCCTCGGCGCGCCGCTGGTCGCCGCACTGTACGGCAAGAACCCGGTCGACCACTACGGCCAGAACCTCCCCGGCCTGCTCAGCGACGGCGGCCTGCCGATGCTGCCGAACGGCGGGATCTCCGGCGACTTCTGGTTCGGCCTGGAGCCCGGCCTCGGCCGGGACGTGTTCACCCAGCTGCTGTACGGCATCCGCACCTCGCTGCTGATCGCCTTCGCGGCCGCCGCGGTGACCACCACGCTGGGCGTGCTGGCCGGCGTCGCGGTCGGCTACCTCGGCGGGATCACGGACCGGCTGTTCGGATTCCTCGCGAATGTGCTGCTGGCCTTTCCCACGCTGCTCCTGCTGCTCGCGCTCAGTCCGGTGATCCAGTCCCGGCTGGTCGACCCGGGCTCCGCGGAACCGGATTGGATGCAGTTCCTGGTGCTGGTCCTGGTTTTCTCGGCGTTCGGCTGGATTCCGCTCGCGCTTTCCCTGCGGGCCACCGTCCGCTCGCTCCGGGAAAGGGATTTCGTGCAGTCCGCGCGAGCCCAGGGTGCGAGCCGGTTCCACGTCGTCGTCCACGAACTTCTGCCGAATGTGCGCTCGCAGCTTCTGGTGCACGCCACCATGGCGGTGCCGACCTTCGTCGCCTCCGAGGCCGCGCTGTCCTTCCTCGGCGTCGGCGTCACCGAGCCGGTCCCGGACTGGGGTCGCATGATCGCGCGCGGCTCCGAGGTCTTCCAGGCCGACCCCACCTACATGGTGTTCCCCGGCGCGGCGCTACTGCTGTTCGTCATCGCCTTCAACCTGCTCGGCGACGCCGTCCGGGACGCGCTGGACCCGCGCACCGGCGCCCGCTGAGGCCCTTCACGCTCCCTTCCCATCCACTCCCATCCACCTCCCGTCCACCTCCCATCCATCGACCCAAGCCCGTCCCGGCACGATCCGCCGGGGCAAGGAGAGATTCGCCATGCGCTGGACCAGACCGTCCCTCGCCGTCATCGCCACCGCCCTGCTGGCGACCTCCTGCTCGGCCGGCGCGGGCAGCACCACCGGCTCCGGCGGAGCCGGGGCCTCCGCCAAGGAGACCTCCCCGCTGACCGCCGTGCTCGGCAGCGAGCAGGAGAGCGCCGGCCCGGCCCCGGCCGTCCCGGGCGCCCGTGCGGGCGGCACGGTGAACGTGTACAACAGCGTCGAGTTCCGCCACCTCGACCCGCAGAAGGTCTACGCGGGCGCCACCTACAACGCCTCCCTGCTCTGGGGCCGCCAGCTGACCCAGTACCAGGTCGTGGACGGCAAGGCCAAGCTGGTCGGCGACCTGGCCACCGACACCGGCACCCCGACCGACGGCGGCCGCACCTGGACGTACAAGCTCAAGCAGGGCGTCGCCTGGGAGGACGGTCAGCCGATCACCGCCCAGGACGTCAAGTACGGCATCGAGCGCACCTTCGGCAAGGGCTACGAGGTCGGCCCGCCGTACTGGCCGCAGTGGCTCACCGGCGAGGCCGGTTACGAGGCGGCGCGCGCCAAGTACGCGGGCCCGCAGGCCGGCGACCTGGACGCGATCGAGACGCCGGACGAGCGCACCGTCGTCTTCCACTTCCCGCAGCCGCAGGCCGACGTCCCGTACATGGCCGCGCAGTCCTCCTCCTCGCCGGTGCGCCGGGACAAGGACACCGGCACGGACTACGACCGCCTGCCGTTCGCGACCGGGCCGTACCGGATCGTCGAGCACGTCCAGAACACCCGCATGGTGCTGGAGCGCAACCCGGCGTGGAAGCCCGAGACCGACCCGATCCGCAGCCAGTACCCGGAGAAGTTCGTCTTCACGTACGGCAAGGAGGCGCTCAACCTCAACCAGGAGATCCTCTCCGGGCGGGACGGCGGCGCCAACGCCACCACCGCGTCCGACACCCTCTCCGCCGAGCTGTACCAGACCACCGACACCGACCCGAAGGCCAAGGAGCTGGTGGTCTCCGGCCGGCAGGGCGCCTTCGTCACCCAGCTGGTGGTCAACAACGAGCGGGTGCCGGACATCGAGGTCCGCAAGGCGCTGCACCTGGCCTACCCGCGCCAGCAGGCCCGCCAGGTCCAGGGCGGCGCCCGGACCGGCGAACTGGCCACCACGCTCAGCTCGCCCGCGCTGATCGACTGGCAGAAGTACGACCTCTACCCGGCCAGGCCCGAGGGCGACCCGGAGGCCGCCAAGGCCGCGCTCGCCAAGGCCGGGCAGGCGCCCGGGAGCCTGACCTACGCGTACCGGAACACCCCGACGGGCCAGCGCGTGGCGCAGGTGCTGGTCGAGGGCTTCGGCAAGGCCGGGATCACCGTCGTGCCCAAGCCGGTCGACCCCAAGGCCTTCCTGGACGAGGTGCACCGCGCCGACTCCCCGTACGACCTGTTCGAGGAGACCAGCTCGGTCGACTGGCCGACCCCGTCCACCCTGATCCCGTTCTCCTTCGACGGCCGGGCCGGCAGCGACCTCAACTCCGCGCGCTACCGCAACCCGGAGGTCGACAAGGAGATCGACCGGATCAACCGGATCGGCGAGCCGCGCGCCAAGGCCAAGGAGCTGTACGCGCTGGAGCAGACCGTGATGAAGGACGTGCCGGTGCTGCCGTTCGCCTACCCGACGGTCAACCAGCTGCGCGGCAGCAACGTCGGCGGGGCGTTCGTCCACCCGATCTACGGGACCGTCTCGCTGGCCTGGCTGTACCTGAAGTCCTGAGCGCCGGGGCCCGCTCCCGCCGCCTGTTCGCGGGTGGCGGGAGCGGGCCCCTGGTGTCGCCGTCCTGATCGCTTCGCGCACTGCTCGCTCTCCGTACTGCTCGCTTTCCGTACCGGACCTGCGTCCCGCAGTTCCGTCCTGCCTCCCCCGTCACGTCGACCCCGGATCGGCCATGCTCTCCTTCGTCCTGCGGCGGACCGCCCAGGCCCTCGCGGTCCTGGTCGCGGTCTCCGCCGCCGCCTTCGCCCTCTTCTACGCCGCGCCCGCCGACCCGGCCCGCGCCGCCTGCGGCCCGCGCTGCGACAGCGGGCAGGTCGCGGCGGTGCGCCAGAGCATGGGCCTGGACCAGCCGCTGCTCACCCAGTACACCGACTACCTGGTCGGGGTCGTCGCCGGGCGGGACATCGGCGACGTGGACGGCTCGACCATCCGCTGCGACGCCCCCTGCCTCGGCTACTCCTACCGGCTGCACCAGCCGGTCAGCGAGGCGCTGGCCGACCACCTGCCGGTCACCCTCTCGCTGACCGCCGGGGCGCTCGCCGTCCTGCTGCTGTTCGGCCTCGGCACCGGGTTCGTCTCCGCGCTGCGGCACGGGCGGCGGACCGACCGGCTGCTGTCCGGCTTCACCCTGGTCGGCGCCAGCGTGCAGATCTACTTCCTCGGGTACGTCGCGCAGTGGCTGCTGGTGTACTCCACCGGGCTGCTGCCACTGCCCGCCTACACCCCGCCGGCCGAGGACCTGGCCGCCTGGACGGGCGGGATGCTGCTCCCCTGGCTCGTCCTCGGCTTCGTCAACTCGGCCGTTTTCGCCCGGCTTTCGCGCTCGCAGCTCCTGGAGACGATGAACGAGGAATACGTCCGCACGGCCCGCGGCAAGGGCCTGGGACGGCTGCGCGCCCACCTCAAGTACACCTCGCGCGGCGCCGCCGGGCCGCTGGTGCAGCTGATCGGGCTGGAGGCCGGGGTGCTGCTCGGCGGGGCCGTGATCACCGAGACGGTGTTCGGGCTGAACGGGGTCGGGCGGTTCGCCTCGGAGGCCGTCGCCGGGCAGGACCTGCCCGCCGTGGTCGGCGCGGTGCTGCTGGCCGCCTGCTTCATGGTGCTGTTCGTCGCGCTGGCCGACCTCGCGGTCGCCTGGCTCGACCCGCGTGTCCGGCTGAGCTGATGGGGAGCCCTTCGATGAAATCCACTGTTCCGGGGACCGGCGCGAAGAGCACCGATGCGAGGAGCGCTGACGCGAAGAGCACCGACGCAAGGAGCGCTGACGCGAAGAGCACTGATGCGAAGAGCACTGACGCGACGACCGCTGAGCCGGTGCTGAGCGTCCGCGACCTGACCGTCACCTTCGCCGACCCGCGCGGTGGCGCACCGGTGACCGCCGTCCGGGGCCTCTCCTTCGACCTCGCGCGCGGTGAAGTCCTCGGCCTGGTCGGCGAGTCGGGCTCCGGCAAGTCGACCGTCGGGCTCGCCGTCCTCGGCCTGCACGACCCGCGCACCACCGCCGTCACCGGCTCGATCCGGCTGGGCGGGCAGGAGCTGGTCGGCGCCGAGGAGTCCGTGCTGCGCGGGGTGCGGGGCGGAAGGGCCGCGCTGGTCTTCCAGGACGCGCTCACCTCGCTCAGCCCCTTCCACGGTGTGGGCGCCCAGCTCGCCGAGATGTACCGGCTGCACCACCCGGGTGCGGGCCGGGCCGAGGCGGGCCGGCGGGCGGCCGAGATGCTCGACCGGGTCGGCATCCCGGTGGCCCGGACGCGCGACTACCCGCACCAGTTCTCCGGCGGCATGCGCCAGCGCGTGATGATCGCGATGGCGCTGATGAACGACCCGCGACTGCTCATCGCGGACGAGCCGACCACCGCCCTGGACGCCCGTGTCCAGCGGCAGGTCCTCGACCTGCTCGGCGAGTTGCAGCGCGAGCACGGGACAGCTGTGCTGCTGGTCAGCCACGACCTGGGCGTGGTCGCCGGGACGACGGACCACACGCTGGTGCTCCGCGGCGGGGTCGGGATCGAGTCCGCACCGACGGCCGAGCTGCTGGCCACCCCGCGCGAGCCGTACACCCGGGCGCTGGTGGGCGCTGCGCTCCGGCTGGACTCGGTGCCGGGCACCGCCCTGCCGACGGTCGACGAGCCGGCGCCGTCGCGGACGTTCCGGCCGCGGACCGTCGAGCGTCCCGGGCGGTGGCTGGTCGAGGTGGACGACCTGTCCGTGCACTTCCCCGGGCGCCGGCGCTTCCCCGGCCTGCGGGCCGCACCGGTCCGGGCGGTCGAGGGCGTCGGTCTGCGGATCGCGCCCGGCGAGACGCTCGGACTGGTCGGCGAGTCCGGCTCCGGCAAGTCCACCACCTCGCGGGTCCTGGCCGGCCTGCAACGGCCCACCGGCGGAAGGGTGCTGTACGACGGGCAGGACGTCACCCGGCCGGGCCGGGAGCTGCGGAAGCGGCTCAGCCGGGAGATCCAGCTGGTCTTCCAGGACCCGTACGCCTCGCTCAACCCGCGCCGGACCGTCGCCCAGACCTTGGACACCCCGTTGCGCCTGCACACCTCGCTGGGCCCGGCCGAACGTCGGGAGCGCTCGGTGGAGCTGCTGGAGCAGGTGGGGCTGGAGGCCGGGCATCTGGACCGCTACCCGCACGAGTTCTCCGGCGGCCAGCGCCAGCGGATCGGCATCGCCCGGGCGCTGGCCCCGCAGCCGCGCCTGATCATCGCCGACGAGCCGGTCTCCGCGCTCGACGTGTCGGTGCAGGCCCAGGTGCTCAACCTGCTGATGCAGCTGCGCGAACGGCTCGGCGTCGCCTTCCTGTTCGTCTCCCACGACCTCGCCGTGGTGCGGCACTTCTGCGACCGGGTGGCGGTGATGCACCGGGGCCGGCTGGTCGAGTCCACCGACCGGGACCAGCTGTTCGCGGCTCCGCACACCGAGTACACGAGGGAGCTGCTGGCGGCGGTTCACTGAGATGATCGAGGCCCGTCGGACACGATCGGAGAGGTGCAACAACGATGTCCACCAGCGACCGGGCAACCGTGGATGAGGAGCTCGTGGAGGCGGCCCTGGAGGTCGCACGGCGGTACGCGCGGGGTGACAACCACACCGTGGCGGCAGCCGGGCGCAATGCCGACGGGCGGATCGTCACCGCGCTGAACGCCTACCACTTCACCGGCGGGCCGTGTGCGGAACTGGTACTCATCGGCGCGGCGGCCGGCCAGGGGGCGTACGAGCTCACCACGGTGGTGGCCGTGGGCGACCGGGAACGCGGGGTGATCCCGCCGTGCGGGCGGTGCCGGCAGGTACTGCTGGACTACTTCCCCGAGGCAGGCGTCATCGTCCGGCGGGGGCCGGAGCTGCACACCGTACCGGTGTCGGCCCTCCTGCCGGGGGCGTACGTCTGGGCCGACCACCAGGAGGACTGAACGGGGGGCTCGGCGGGCGGCCCGGCGGGGGATCCGCGGACGGCTCGGCGGGCGGCGCGGCGGGCGGCGCAGGAATGAATCAGCAGGTCGTCCGGCGTTCGTTCGGCTGCGCCGGTCCGGCTCAAGGCGCTAGCGTGCAGGCGATGTGACGTAGGAGACCCGGGCAAGGAATCACCAACCGAGGGGGCACATTTGTCGGACGACCTGCTCATCGCAAAGATCAACCACGGCTTCGATCACCTCGACGCCGACGGCGACGGCCTGCTGACCGAGCGGGACCACGTCCTGATGGGCCTCTCGGTGGCCCGCTCGCTCGGTCACCAGGAGGGCTCCGAGGCGGAGGCCGTGATCGTCCGCGCCTACCTGACGACCTGGCACGACCTGCACCTCGCCCGGCTGCCCGCCGGCACCCAGGCGATCACCCGTGAGCAGTTCGTCACCTCGACCGGCTCGCTCGCCGACGACCCGGAGGCCGCGCGCGACATCCTCGGCGCGCTCGCCGAAGCCTTCCTCGCCGTCGCCGACGCCGACCGCAGCGGGACGGTGGACGCCGGCGAGTTCTTCGTCTTCCAGCGCGGCCACTTCGCCGGCCTCTCCCGCGACGACGCCGACGAGGCCTTCCGCCACCTCGACACCGACGGCGACGGGGTGCTCTCCGCGGCCGAGTTCACCGACGCCATCATCGAGTTCTGGACCAGCCGCGACCCGGACGCGCCCGGCAACTGGTGGACGGGCAAGCCGCCGCGCACCTTCTGAGCCGCACCTCCGGCGGCCCGCAGTGGGGATCGTCCCGATCAGGCGGCCGGGACGATCCTCCTCGGCGACGGTGTCGGCCGGCGCCGCGAGGCCGTGGACGGCCACCACCTCGGGCAGGGTGAGGGCCGGCTGCCGCCCCGGAACGTCGTACTCACCTACGGGCGGACGGCCCCTTCGCCGGGCGGGCCGGGCTCCCGGCGCGCGACGAGCGGCCCGGACGCCGGCTGACGCTCACCACCAGGCAGACGCCCGCCACCACGATCGCACCGCCCTCGAGGGTCGGGCCGGTCAGCGGCTCGGCCAGGATCAGCCAGCCCAGCAGCACCGCGACCACCGGGTTCACGTACGCGTAGGTGGCCACCAGGGTGAGCGGGGCGGAGCGCAGCAGCCAGGCGTACGCGGTGAAGGCGAGCAGCGAGCCGAACAGCACCAGGTAGGCGAGGGCCAGCCAGGACCGGCCGGAGACCGCCCCGAGGTCCAGTCCGTGCTGCTCGCCGCGGCCCAGGCCGACCAGCAGGTTGCCGAGGCCGCCGGCCAGCATCTGGTAGGCGCTCGCGGCGAGCACGTTGCCCGGCATCGGGATCTTCTTGCTCACGAAGGAGCCGGTCGCCCAGAGCAGGGTGGCTCCGATGATCAGGATCACGCCGACCGGCTCGATCGACCCGCTGATCGCCGGGGCCGACAGAACGCCGAGGCCGACCAGCCCGAGGAGCACCCCGGCCAGCTCGGCCGGCCGCGGGCGCTCCCCGCCGAACGCCGTCAGCACCACCATCCACAGCGGGACCGCGGCCACCAGCAGGGCGGCCAGGCCCGAGGGGACGGAGGTCTCGCCCAGGACCACCATGCCGTTGCCGCCGGTCAGCAGCAGCACGCCGACCAGGGCGGAGGAGGCCAGCTGCCGCCCGGTCACCTTCAGGCCGGCCGGGCCCTGGCGCACCAGGAGGTAGCCGGCCAGCAGCAGGCCGGCGGTGATGAAACGGGCACTGGCGGAGAGGAAGGAGGGCATCGTCTCCACGGCGACCCTGATCGCCAGGTAGGTCGAGCCCCAGACGATGTAGACCACGAGGAGGGCCAGCCAGACCGCGCCGCCGAGGCGGGGGGCGGGGCCGGCGTCGGCGAGCGGGGGCGGGGTGGGGGTTGTCCTGGCCTTGGCGGCGACGCCAGGGGTGTCAGGGGCCGCGCCGGGGGTCGCGGCCGGTTGGGAGGGTGAAGCGGGCGATGTCACGTGTGTCCCCCTTGGACGGTGCTGGCCAAACACCCGACATGACAGCGCATGGACGGCCCGTGCGCCAGTCGGTATCAGAAATCGGGCACAGGACGTACCGTGGGCGCTCCCCAGCAAGGAGGTCGAACCCGTGTCCACACCCGAGGAGGCGCTGCCGTTCTTCGTGTACGGAACCCTGCGCAGCGGCGGCCGCAATCATGCCGTCCACCTGGCCGGGCGCTGCACCGACATCCGGCCGGCGGTCCTGGAGGGCGCCGCGCTGCACGAGGGCCCCGGCTTCCCGTACGCGGTGCCGGATCCGGCTCCCGGGCGCCGGATCCTGGGCGAGCTCGTCACCGTACGCCCGGGCGCGTACGCCGGAGCCCTGGAGGCTCTGGACCGGCTGGAGGACTGCCGGCCGGACGGGACCGGGCTGTACGTGCGGCAGCGGACGACGGTGCGGACGGCGACGGGCGAGCTGCGGGCGGCCTGGGTCTACCTCGCCGGGCCGAGGGCCGAGGCGCGGCTGCGGGAGCAGCCGGCACTGATCGAGTCGGGGGACTGGGGGTGGGTGACGGATGGCAGGTGACGGCGAACAGAGTCTGAAATCTGTTATCTGAAATCTGTCATCTGTCATCTGTCGGTTGTCACCCGCCACCCCGAGATCCGGCGCCGAGCCGCCCGCACACCGCCAGGTAGGCTGCCCCGGCCAGCAGGATCGCTGGGATCGCAGGATCGAACGACGAGGAGCCACCCGGTGCCCGAGCTGCCACCCCCGATCACCGTCGTCGGGATCGGGGCCGACGGCTGGTCCGGCCTCGCCGCCGACTCCCGGGCCGCGCTGCGGGAGGCCGAGGCCGTCGTCGGCGGCCCCCGCCAGCTGGACCTGCTCCCCCGCGACGAGGTCACCGCCGAACGCATCCCCTGGCCGTCCCCACTGCGGCCTGCCGTCCCCGGGCTGCTCGCCGCCCAGGCCGGCCGCCGCGTCGCCGTCCTGGCCAGCGGTGACCCGATGTTCCACGGCATCGGCCGCACCCTCGCCGAGACCGTCGGCGCCGAGCGCCTGCACGTCCTGCCGCACCCCTCCTCCGTCTCCTACGCCTGCGCCCGGCTCGGCTGGCCGCTGGAGGCCACCGAGGTGGTCAGCCTGGTCGGCCGGCCGCTGGACACCCTCTCCCTCGCCCTCCACCCCGGCCGCCGCCTGCTGGTGCTCAGCGCCGACGCCACCACCCCGGCCGCCGTCGCGGATCTGCTCACCGCCCGCGGTTACGGCACCGCCCGGCTGCGGGTGCTCGAACAGCTCGGCGCCCCCGCCGAACGCCACCTGGACGGCCCCGCCGACGGCTGGCCGCACCCGCCCGGCGACCCGCTGAACGTCATCGCCGTCGACCTCGGCGACGGCCCGCGCACCTCCCTCGTCCCCGGCCTGCCCGACGCCGCGTACGAGAACGACGGCCAGCTCACCAAGCGCCACGTCCGCGCCGCGACCCTCGCCACGCTGGCCCCCTCCCCCGGCGAACTGCTCTGGGACGTCGGCGGCGGCTCCGGGTCCATCGCCGTCGAGTGGCTTCGCGCCCACCGCGACTGCCAGGCCGTCAGCATCGAGCGCGACCCAGCGCGGGCCGAACGGATCGCCCGCAACGCCGCTGCACTCGGCGTGCCCCGACTCCGCGTGGCGACCGGCCCCGCCCCCGCCGCGCTCGCCGAACTCCCCACCCCCGACGCCGTGTTCATCGGCGGCGGCCTCACCGCGCCCGGCCTGCTGGACGGTTGCTGGGCCGCGCTGCGCCCGGGCGGCCGGATCGTCGCCAACACCGTGACGCTGGAGTCCGAGGCGCTGCTCACCGAGTGGTACCGGCGCCACGGCGGGGAGCTCGTCAAACTCGCCGTCGCCCACGCCGTCCCGGTGGGCGGCTTCACCGGGTGGCGCCAGGCCATGCCGGTCACCCAGTGGTCCGCCGTCAAGCCCGAGCCCGACGTCCTCAAGCCCGACGTCCTCAAGCCCGGAACCCCCGAACCCGGAACCCCCGAACCCGACACCCGCCAGGAGAACGCCTCGTGACCGTCCACTTCATCGGAGCCGGCCCGGGCGCCGCCGACCTGATCACCCTGCGCGGCCAGCGCATCCTGGCCCGCGCCGAGGTCTGCCTGTACGCGGGGAGCCTGGTCCCGCGCGAGCTGCTGGACGAGTGCCCGCCCGGCGCCCGCCTGATCGACACCGCGCAGCTCAACCTGGACCAGATCACCGCCGAACTGGTCACCGCGCACGAGGCCGGCCAGGACGTGGCCCGGCTGCACTCCGGCGACCCGTCCGTCTTCTCCGCCGTCGCCGAGCAGATGCGCCGCCTGGACGCGGCCGGCGTGCCGTACGAGGTGGTCCCCGGCGTGCCCGCCTTCGCCGCCGCCGCGGCCGCGCTGAAGCGGGAGCTGACCGTCCCGACCGTCGGCCAGACCGTGATCCTCACCCGGATCGCCAAGCGCGCCACTCCGATGCCCGAGGGCGAGGACCTCGCCACCCTCGGCCGCAGCGGCGCCCTGCTGGTGCTGCACCTGGCCGCCGGCTACGTGGACGACGTGGTCGAGCAGTTGCTCCCGCACTACGGCGCCGACTGCCCGGCCGCCGTGGTCGCGATGGCCAGCCGCCCCGACGAGCTGGTGCTGCGCGGCACCGTCGGCGACATCGCCGAGCAGGTCAAGGCGGCGGGCGTGGTCCGCACCGCCGTCATCATCGTCGGCCGCACGCTGGCCGCCGAGCAGTTCCGCGACAGCCACCTCTACTCGGCGGACCGCGAGCGCCCGCACGAGCCGTGCGGGGCGTGATGCGGCACCTGCTCATCCTCGGCGGGACCACCGAAGGGCGGGAACTGGCCACCGAACTCGCCCCGACCGCGCACCGGGTCACCAGCTCGCTGGCCGGCCGGGTCGCCCGACCCCGGCTGCCCGCCGGGGAGGTGCGGATCGGCGGCTTCGGCGGAGCGGAAGGCCTGGCCGACTGGCTGCGCGCGGAGCACGTGGACGCGGTGGTGGACGCCACCCACCCGTTCGCCGCCGGCATCTCGCAGAACGCCGCCCTCGCGGCCGCCGCCACCGGTGTTCCCCTGCTGGTGCTGCGCCGCCCCGGCTTCACCCGGGTCGACGGGGACCGCTGGCTCCCCGTCCCCTCGCTCGCCGCGGCGGCCGACCTGCTGCCCCGGCGCGGGGAGCGGGTCTTCCTCACCATCGGACGGCAGGGCATCGCCGCCTTCGCCCACCTGGACGGCGTCCACTTCCTCGCCCGCTCGGTGGACCCGCCCGAGCCCCCGGTGCCGCCCTCGTTCGAAGTCCTCCTGGACCGTGGGCCGTTCACGATCGAGGACGAACTGGCACTGCTGCGCGAGCGCGACATCGACGTCCTGGTCACCAAGGACAGCGGCGGCGCCGCGACCGCTCCCAAGCTGACCGCCGCCCGCGGTCTCCGCCTGCCGGTCATCATCGTGGAGCGCCCGCCGGTACCGGAGGGCGTACCGGTCGCACCCGACGTCCCGGGCGCACTGCGCTGGCTGGAGCAACTGCACTAGGAGACCCAGCGACTACGGCTGCCCACCCGTGCTCGTGGTGACCGTTCGCCGCCTCCGGGGAAATGGCGGGCGGGCCCGCCGGATGGCGGGCAGGATGGTCCGATGAGCGATGATCAGCGTAGCCGGACCCCCCGTACCGCCGACGAACGCACCACTCTGGCAGGCTTCCTGGACTACCAGCGCGACACCCTCGCGATGAAGTGCGCGGGCCTCACCACGGAACAGCTCCGCGCCCGCGTGCTGGAACCCTCCGGGCTCTCCCTGCTCGGGCTGGTCCGCCACCTCGCCGAGGTGGAGCGCAGCTGGTTCCGCAACATCCTCAACGGCGAGGACGCACGCGGCTTCTGGGGACGCCCCGACGGTTCCTTCGCCGAGTTCGACGTCGACACCGCCGACCCCGACGAGGCCTTCGCGATCTGGCGCCGCGAGTGCGACCACGCCAGGGAACTCGTGGCCGCCGCGGAGTCGTTGGACGTCCTGAGCCACTACGGCGACGAGGTCTTCTCGCTGCGCTGGATCCTCGCCCACATGATCGAGGAGTACGCCCGCCACAACGGCCACGCCGACCTCCTCCGCGAGCACCTCGACGGCACCACCGGCGAGTAGCACCGGAGGGCACCGGACAGCGCAGGACGGACGGCGCAGGACGGACGGCGCAGGACGGACAGCGCCGGGCCCCGGCATCGCGGACAGGGAGCGAGCAGGAAGTGCGGACCCGCCAGAAGGAACGCCGGACCCCCGGGCCGTCCGAGCCCTGGAACGAGATCGTCCCCGGGCTCTGGATGGGCGGGCACTACTTCACCCCGCCCGGCGGCGAGCTTGAACTCGCGATCGTACGGACCGAGTTCGACCTGGTGGTCAGCCTCTTCACGCTCCCCGGGCACGGCCCGGCACCGGGGGTGGAGCACATCGTCCGGGAGGTGCCCGACGACCCGCTCTCCCCCGGTCAACTGCTCGCCGTCCAGGAGGCGGCCGAGCTCACCGCGGCCGCCGTCCGGCGGGGACGGCGCACGCTGGTGCGCTGCCACTCGGGCTACAACCGCTCGGGCCTGGTGGTGGCGCAGGCGCTGGTCGACCTCGGGCACGAGAGCGGCGAGGTGGTCCGGCTGGTCCGGCAGCGGCGCTCGCCCTGGGCGCTGAACAACCCGGTGTTCGTGGACTACCTGAACACCGGGTTGGAGGTTGCCGTGCTGCTGACCGGCCTCGACGGGTGAGGCCGGTCGACCGCATGACGGTTCGTCAGATGTCGCGGAAGGTCTCGATCTGGGCGCCGATGGAGTTGAGGCGCTCGGCGAGGTCCTCGTAGCCGCGGTTGATGACGTAGACGTTGCGCAGGACGGAGGTGCCCTGGGCGGCGAGCATGGCGAGCAGGATGACCACGGCGGGGCGCAGGGCCGGCGGGCACATCATCTCGGCGGCACGCCAACGGGTGGGGCCCTGGACCAGCACACGATGAGGGTCGAGGAGCTTGACGTCGGCACCGAGGCGGGTCAGCTCGGTCAGGTAGATCGCGCGGTTGTCGTAGACCCAGTCGTGGATCATCGTGGTGCCGTGCGCGGCCGCGGCGATGGCGGCGAAGAACGGCACGTTGTCGATGTTGATGCCGGGGAACGGCATCGGGTGGATGGTGTCGATCGGCGCGGTCAGCTTGGAGGGGCGCACGGTGAGGTCGACCAGCCGGGTCTGGCCGTTGTGGGCCCGGTACTCGGGGGTGCGGTCGTAGTCGAGGCCCATGCCCTCCAGCACCGCGAGCTCGATCTCCAGGAACTCGATCGGCACCCGGCGGATGGTCAGCTCGGAGGAGGTGACGACGGCGGCGGCCAGCAGGCTCATCGCCTCCACCGGGTCCTCGGCCGGGGTGTAGTCGACGTCACAGGTGATCTCCGGGACGCCGTGCACGGTGAGGGTGGTGGTGCCGATGCCCTCGATCCTCACACCCAGCTTCTCCAGGAAGAAGCAGAGGTCCTGGACCATGTAGTTGGGCGAGGCGTTGCGGATGACGCTGACGCCGTCGTGCCGCGCGGCGGCCAGCAGGGCGTTCTCGGTGACGGTGTCCCCGCGCTCGGTCAGCACGATCGGGCGGTCCAGCGGGGCGCCCGGCTCGACCGAGGCGTGGTAGGCGCCGCCGGTGGTGGCGACCTCCAGGCCGAAGCGGCGCAGCGCCGTCAGGTGCGGCTGGACGGTGCGGGTGCCGAGGTCGCAGCCGCCCGCGTACGGGATGGCGAAGTGCTGGGCGCGGTGCATCAGCGGGCCGAGGAACATCAGCACGCTGCGGGTGCGGCGGGCCGCCTCGACGTCCATCGCCGCGAGGTCCAGCTCGGCGGGCGGGGTGAGTTCGAGGTCGCGGCCCTCGT
This sequence comes from Kitasatospora sp. NPDC093102, assembly GCF_040683915.1. Lineage (NCBI taxonomy): Bacteria > Bacillati > Actinomycetota > Actinomycetes > Kitasatosporales > Streptomycetaceae > Kitasatospora > Kitasatospora sp. NPDC093102. The sequence continues at coordinate 96,708 of NZ_JBFBFA010000023.1, forward strand.
TGATCCAGCGGCTCTTGACGCCGATGCTGGTGAGCACCTCGAGGATGCGGTAGACCTCCTCGATCCGGGCGACGCTGCGGATCGTGGTGCGGCCGGTGGTCAGCAGCGAGGCGCAGAGGATCGCCACGCAGGCGTTCTTGCTGCTGCGCACGTCGATCGCGCCGGAGAGCCGGGTGCCGCCGGCAACGCGCAGGTGCATCGGGCCGGAGTAGCCGAGGGAGACGATCTCGCTGTCGAGGGCTTCGCCAATGCGGGCAATCATCTCAAGGCTGACGTTCTGCTTGCCCTGTTCGATGCGGTTGACCGCGCTCTGGCTGGTTCCGAGGGCCTCTCCGAGCTGCGCCTGGGACCAGCCGCGGTGCTGGCGCGCGGTACGGATGAGGGTGCCGATACGGGTGAGGTAGTCGCCTGTCACTCGCCAGACGATATCTCATGGTTGAGATGGCGCCAGAACCAGGGGCCCTGCACACCGCTCTATTTGTCCGCTTCTCGCCTCTTATGGATGTCAGTTCTTCACATCACCACGCGATGTTGTCACGCCGTCGTGACACTCGTGACAATGTCACGGCCCGGCGGCTCCCCCGCAGCGCGCACCACCTCACGGCCCGAGCGGCTCCGCCCGGCCGACAACGGTGCCCGCGCGGTCGATGCAGATGACGTCCACCGCGACCGGCGAGCCCAGCAGTACGCCGAGTGCCGTCGCCCGGGCCGCCTCGGCGACCAGGTCCCCGAGCGGCACCCCGGCCGCACGGCACAACTGCACCGCCTCCAGCGCGGTGTTGGCGCCCGCGACCGCTTCGGCCAGCGCCTCGTCCGCCCCGCCCCGGCGGGCCAGTTCGGCCAGGTACCCCTTGTCCACCTGGGAGCGCGCCGAGTGCAGGTCGAGGTGGCCGGCCGCGAGCTTGGACAGCTTGGCGAAGCCGCCCGCGATGGTCAGCCGGGGCACCGGGTGGCGCTTGAGGTACTTGAGCACGGCACCGGCGAAGTCGCCCATGTCCAGCAGCGCGTCCTCGGGCAGCCCGTGCTCCGCGACCGCGACCTTCTCCGAGGTCGAACCGGTGCAGCCGGCCACGTGGGTGCGCCCCGCCGCCCGGGCCACGTCCACCCCGCGGCGGATCGAGTCGATCCAGGCCGAGCAGGAGTAGGGAACGACCACCCCGGTCGTGCCGAGGATGGACAGACCGCCGAGGATGCCGAGCCGGGGGTTCCAGGTGGAGCGGGCGATCTCCTCGCCGTGGTCGACCGAGATCTCGACCACGACGTCCCCGCTGCCGCCGTGCGCGGCGGCCACCTCGGCGACGGCGTCCCGGATCATCTGCCGGGGCACCGGGTTGATCGCGGGCTCGCCGACGGGCAGCGGCAGGCCGGCCTTGGTGACCGTCCCCACCCCGGGACCGGCCCGGAAGACCACCCCGGTGCCGGGCTCGCCGGACCGTACGGTCGAACGGATCAGCGCGCCGTGGGTGACGTCGGGGTCGTCGCCCGCATCCTTGACCACCCCGGCCGTGGCGGCGGCCGGCCGCCCCTGCGCACCGGTCAGCTCCTCGGCGGCGAGGGCGAAGGCGGGCTGCTGGCCCTTGGGCAGGGTGATGACCACCGGGTCCGGGAACTCGCCGGTGAGCAGCGCGGTGTACGCGGCCTTGGTGGCGGCGGTGGCGCAGGCTCCCGTCGTCCAGCCGGGCCGCAGACCGCTGCTCTTCAGCTGGCCGGCCCGGCCTCCCGCTCCCGCCTCGGCTCCCGCTGCGGCCACCTGCGCCCCGTTTCCGACGGCGTCCGCGCCGTCCTGCTCCGCTCCGGCGGCCTCACCGGTCGCCGTCGCCGATTTTCCCTCACCCGGCCTGGCGGGGCCCGACCGGGGTGGCGGTCACCGCGCCGTGCGCGACCTGTGGAGATACCAGGACCCGCACCCGTTCCCGGGCCGGAGCAGCCCCCGTGCACGCGCTGCGGAGGAGGCGGCGCCCCGCATTCCCGAAGAGTTCTCCGCAGGGGCCTCGCCCACCACACCTACCAGTGAGTAATCTGGCGGTCCGCCAGAAGCGGGTTCATGACACGTGGGCCCGGCCGGGGTCGAATTCCCCGCCGGGCCATCAGTATGTGGGGGTTTTTGTGGCAGGGATGAATCGGCGTACGTTCCTCACCGGTACGTCGGTGGCCGCCGCCTGGTCGGCCTTGTCGCTGGGCGGCGCGCAGTTCGCCTCGGCCGCGGCGCGCGACCAGGCGCTGGCCACGACGGCCGCGCGGGCGGTCAGGACCGCCGGGACCACGCTGGAGCAGGTGGCCACGCCGGTCGGCACCGGCGGCTACAAGCGCCTGACGGCCGGGCCGGGCTGGCCGTTGGTGGTGCGCGGCGACCTGGCATCGGCGACCGCCGGACGGGACGACCGCCGGACCGGCCTGGCCAGCTTCGTCCAGTTCAGTGACCTGCACCTGGTGGACACCGAGTCCCCGGTGCGCTTCGAGTACCTGGCCAAGCTCAACGGCAGCGCGTACCGGCCGCAGGAGGCCCTGAACGCCCGCGGTGTCTCGGCTCTCGTCGAGCGGGTCAACTCGCTCGCCGGCGGCCCGTACACCGGGATGCCGTTCAGCATGGTGATGGCCACCGGTGACAACACCGACAACCACGAGCTCGCCGAACTCGACTGGTACCTCAAGGTCATGGGCGGCGGCCGACTGGCCCAGAGCACCGGCGACCCCAGCCGCTACGAGGGTGTGCAGAACTCCGGCAACGCCGCCTACTGGAACCCCGAACTCGCCTACACCGACGGCTACAAGGCGAAGGGCTTCCCCCAGCTGCCCGGCTTCCTGTCCGCCGCCGGCCGCCCCTTCGACGCACCGGGCCTGCGCACGCCCTGGTACACCACGGTCGGCAACCACGACGACAGCATCGAGGGCTCGCTGCCCGACTTCGGGCTGCTGAACGACCTGTACACCGGCCAGTACAAGCTGGAGGGCTGCGACGACGCCACGGCCGGCCAGCTGATGGACTCGCTGCGCCGCGACCCGGCGGGCGCCGTGCTGCTGCTGGCGAAGCTGATCGCCGGCGGCGAGGCGGTGCGCCGGATCACCCCGGACGAGCGCCGCCGGCCGTTCACGCTCAAGGAGTTCGCCAAGGCCCACCTGAACCCGGCGGTCACCGGCGCCGGCCCGTACGGGCACGGCTTCACCTCGGACATGGTGAACAGCGGCAAGCTCTACTACACCTTCCGCATCTCGGAGAAGGTGGTCGGCATCAGCCTGGACACCACCAACCAGGCCGGTTTCGCCGACGGTTCACTGGGCACCGCGCAACTGCGTTGGCTGGAGCAGCAGTTGCAGGCGCACAGCGGGCACTGGTACGACGCCGACGGGCGCAGGGTGACGGGCGGGAGCACGGACGAGCCGATCCTGGTCTTCAGCCACCACACCAGCGGCTCGATGGGCAACCTGCTGCCGGACCCGCGCAACATCTTCGAGGGGCGGCACGACGGCAACGAGCTGGTGGCGCTGCTCCAGCGCTACCCGAACGTGGTCGCGTGGGTGAACGGGCACACCCACACGAACAAGATCACGCCGCACGGCCACGCGGTGCCGGAGCGGGCGTTCTGGGAGATCAACACCGCCTCGCACATCGACTACCCGCAGCACGGGCGGATCATCGAGATCGCGGACAACGGGGACGGCACGCTCTCGCTGTTCACCACGCTGATCGAGTCCTCCGCGCCGTACGGGACGGACTTCGGCAGCACCTCGGACGCCAACCTCGCGGCGCTCTACCGCGAGCTGTCGTACAACGACCCGAACGGCCGCCCGACGGCACTGCTGGGCGCGGGCGAGGACCACAACACGGAGCTGCTGATCACCAAGCCGACCCGGTAACGGCTTTCGGGGGACGGAGAACAGCGAACGAATGACAGATGACAGCGAACAGATGATGAAATCTGTTCGCTGTCATCTGTCGCCCGTCACTCCTCCGGATACCGCCGCGGCGTCCAGACGACCTCCACGCCGCCGCCCCGCTCGACCGCCTGCGTCTGCGAGGACCCGATCAGCAGGATGGTCCGCATGTCGACCAGCGCCGGGTCCAGCTCACCCAGTCGGACGATCCGCACCCGCTCGGTCGGGCCGCCCACGTCACGGGCCATCACCACCGGGGTCTCCGGCGCCCGGTACTCCAGCAGCAGGTCACGGGCGAGCCCGACCTGGGTGGTCCGGGACTTCGAGCCCGGGTTGTACAGCGCGAGCACCAGGTCCGCCTCGGCCGCGGCCCGCAGCCGCTTCGCCACCACGTCCCAGGGCTTGAGCCGGTCCGAGAGCGACACCGTCGCGTAGTCGTGCCCGAGCGGGGCTCCGGCCCGGGAGGCGGCCGCGTGGGCGGCGGTCATGCCCGGGAGCACCCGGACCGGGACGTCCCGGTACGCCTCCTCACAGGCGACCTCCAGCACCGCGGTGGCCATCGCGAACACCCCCGGATCGCCCGAGGAGACCACCGCGACGCGGTGCCCGCGGCGGGCGAGGTCCAGCGCGAACTCGGCACGCTCCGACTCCACCTTGTTGTCCGAGCCGTGCCGCTGCTGCCCCGGCCGCTCCGGCACCCGGTCCAGGTAGGTGGTGTAGCCGACCAGGTCGGTGGCCTCGGCCAGCGCGCCGCGCGCCTCGGCGGTCAGCCAGAGCGGGCCGGCCGGCCCGGTGCCGACCACGGTCACGCTGCCGACGCCGTCCGAGAGCCGTACCTCCGGCTCCAGCGGCGCGACCTTGCTCGGCAGCACCGCGACCGAGAAGTACGGCACCGTCCCACCGTCGACCTCGGCGAGCGGCGCGACCCGCTCCCCCGCCATGAAGGCCCGCTCCACGTACTGCGCGTCCGCCAGCCGCCCCGCCCGCTCCAGGGCCCGGCGGACGGTCGGGAAGGTGCGCCCCAGCTTCATGATCACGGCCGAGTCGGCGGCCGCGATCCGCGCCGTCAGCTCCTCCTCGGGCAGCGTGCCGGGGATGACGGTGAGCGTCTCCTCGGCCTCGGTCAGCGGCTGCCCGAGCCGGGCGGCGGCCGCGCTGAGCGAGGTCACGCCCGGCACCACCTCGGTCGGGTAGCGGTGCGCGAGCCGCTTGTGCATGTGCTGGTACGAGCCGTAGAAGAGCGGGTCTCCCTCGGCGAGGACCACCACGTCGCGCCCGGCGTCCAGGTGGGCGGCCAGCCTGGCGGCGGCCTCCTCGTAGAAGTCGTCCAGCGCGCCGCGGTAACCGCCCGGGTGGTCGGTGGTCTCGACGGTGAGCGGGTAGACCAGCTTCTCCTCGATCTGACCACCCGTCAGGTACCGTTCGGCGATCGACCGCGCTATGGACCGGCCGTGCCGGGCACTGTGGTAGGCCACCACGTCGGCCTTGCCGATGAGTTCGGCGGCGCGGACGGTCACCAGCGAAGGGTCGCCCGGCCCGAGCCCGACTCCGTACAGCCGGCCCGTCGCCTTCTGCTGATCCGTCACTCTTCTTCGCTCGCAATCGCGTTGACGGCGGCGGCGGCGATCGCGCTGCCGCCGCGCCGGCCGCGGACCACCAGGTGCTCCAGGCCGGACGGGTGCTCGGCCAGGGCCTGCTTGGACTCGGCGGCGCCGATGAAGCCGACCGGGACGCCGATCACCGCGGCCGGTCGCGGCGCACCCGCCTCGATCATCTCCAGCAACCGGAACAGCGAGGTCGGCGCGTTGCCGACGGCGACCACCGCGCCCTCCAGCCGGGGCAGCCACAGCTCCATGGCCGCGGCGCTGCGGGTGTTGCCCATCTTCCGGGCGAGTTCGGGCACCGACGGGTCGGTGAGGGTGCAGATCACCTCGTTGTCGGCGGGCAGCCGCTTGCGGGTGACGCCGCTCGCGACCATGTTGACATCGCAGAGGATGGGCGCACCGGCGTGCAGCGCGGCGCGCGCGGAGGCGACCACGCCGGGCGAGTACACCAGGTCCTCGACCAGGTCGACCATCCCACAGGCGTGGATCATCCGCACCGCGACCTGGGAGACGTCCGCCGGGAGGGCGGCCAGATCGGCCTCCGCACGGATGGTGGCAAAGGACTGGCGGTAGATGGACGCGCCGTCCTTCTCGTACTCGATCACTTCGTCGTCCTCCTGGCCTCGGCGACCGCCTCGGCCATCTCCTCGTTCGTCACGTCGACGCTCGTCGCATTGACGTCCGTCGCATCGGCGGCGGTCGCGGTGGACGCCGCACCGGCCCCCGCCCCGTTCACCGTCACCCGGTAGCCGCGCCCCGTGGCGAGCACGTCCACCCACCGCCCGGCCGGGTGGCCGCAGCGCCGTTCACAGCCCGACCAGTGGACGGGCAGAACACCGGCGGGGCCGGTACCGGTTCCCGCCGCGGCACCGGCGTCCAGCGCCCGGGCCGCGTCCGTACGGACATCGGCCTGCGACTTGGCACAGCCCGGCAGCCCGGTGCAGGCGGTGGCCCGCTCCCAGGCCGAGCCGGGCTCGGCACGGAAGCCGGCCGCGGCGAGCGCGGGCAGCCGGTCGGCCGCGGCGCCGGGCAGCACCGCCCCGCGCCAGGGGGTCAGCCGCAGCTCACCGGCCGAGGCGGCGACCAGCGTCCGCCACTGTCCGGCGCTCGCCCGGCCGAAGCGCAGTCCCACCGAGAGCCCGCCGGGCAGCGCGCCGACGGCGGGCGCGGCACCGGCGAAGTCGGGCAGCGGCACCGAGCCGGCCGGCATCAGTTCGGGGACCTCGCGCAGGTGCCAGGCCCTGCGTCCGTTCGTCCGCAGCGCCGTCAGGAAGGAGCGGGCCGCGTTCAGCACGGCCGTGACCTCCTGCCCGGCCTCGACCGGGTGTCCGCGCCCGTCGCGGCCGAGGCGCAGCAGCCCGGTACCGTCCGGGCCTGCGATCAATGTCACATCGGCGTCGAGCGCGGCGACATCGCCCCGCCCGTCGTCCAGCGCGAACAGGAACTTGCCGGAGAGCCCGGCCGCCCAGTCGCTCGCGCACAGCCGCGCGTCCAACTCCCGTACCCAGGCCTGCACATCGGCGGTGCCGGGGGTGCCCCCGGCGGTGTCCAGTCCCGCCGTCGGCGAGGCGACGATGTTGCGGACCCGCTCGTGGGTGTCCGAGGGCAGCAGTCCGACGGCGCGCAGCCGGTCGGCGAGCTCGGCCGCACAGTGCGGGGCCAGGCCGCGCAGCTGGACGTTGCCGCGCGAGGTGGTCTCCAGCTCGCCGTCGCCGAGGGCTTCGGCCGCCTCGGCCAGCGCTAGCGCCTGATGGTCCGTCAGGAGCCCGCCGGGGAGGCGGATCCGGGCCAGGGCGCCGTCGTCGGCCGCATGCAGACGAAGCGCTCCGGGGCAGGCGTCCGCACGCCCCCGGTCGGGCACCTCCCGGTCGGGTCCTGCGGCGCCCGGCGCGGCGGCGGCGGGTGTCGGTGGCATGGCGGCGAGCATACAGATGATCCGATCGCTTGCCTCCGTCCGCTGCATCACACCCCGGCCCGGCAGGCCGCCCCGCTCGCCGAACGTCCGAAAGCTCACCCTCCCCCAGGTCAGCCGCACCCCGTACGATGCTGGCGGGCGGTCCCCGCGGGCCGTCCACACGCCAGCGACGGCGCAGGGGAGGAAACCGGTGCGAACCCGGTGCGGTCCCGCCACTGTGACCGCGGTTCACCGGTAGACCGGTCGGCCGCGGAAGCCAGGAACTCCTGCCGTCCTCCACCGGCCCGGGGCGCGGACCCCGAGGAAGGCAGAAATGTTCCAGCGCTGTCGCATGCCCGCGCCCGTGTCCCCGGCCGCCATCACGGCCGTTCCGGCCGCCGCCACGACCACCCCGGTCGACCGCGCGGCCGTCCCGGCCACCACAGCGGCCGACCCGGCCCAGATCCCGGCCATCCCGGCCACCGACGAGGCCGGGAGGGCCTTCGCATGATCCTGCTGCTGTCGACGTCCGACACCGACCTGCTCAGCGCCCGTGCCTCCGAGGGCCCGGTGCGCTACCGGCTCGGCAACCCGGCCCGGCTCGCCCCCGAGGACCTGCCCGCACTGCTGGAGGGAACCGAGCTTGTCGTGGTCCGCCTGCTCGGCGGGCGCCGCGCCTGGCAGGAGGGCCTGGACACGCTGCTGGCCGGCCCCCGCCCTGTGGTGGTACTGACGGGTGAGCAGGCCCCCGACGCCCAGCTGATGGAGCTGTCCACCGTCCCGGCCGGCATCGCCGCCGAGGCGCACGCCTACCTGGCCCACGGCGGCGCGGCCAACCTGGCCGAGCTGGGCGCCTTCCTCTCCGACACCGTGCTGCTGACCGGCCACGGCTTCGCCCCGCCCGCCTCCGCCCCGGCCTGGGGCCCGCTGGAGCGCGAGGCCCGTACGTCCGAGGGTCCGACGGTCGCGGTGCTCTACTACCGCGCCCACCACATGAGCGGTAACACCGCCTTCGTGGAGACGCTCTGCCGGGCCGTCGAGGACCAGGGCGCCCGGGCCCGGGCCTACTACTGCGCCTCGCTGCGCGGCGCCGAGCCCGAGCTGCTGGCCGCGCTCGGCGAGGCGGACGCGATCGTCACCACCGTGCTCGCCGCCGGCGGCACCCGCCCGGCCGACGCCCAGGCCGGCGGGGACGAGGAGGCCTGGGACGCGGGCGCGCTGGCCGCGCTCGACCGCCCGATCCTCCAGGCTCTCTGCCTCACCTGGTCACGTGCCCAGTGGGAGGGCAGCGACGACGGTCTGTCCCCGCTGGACACCGCCACCCAGGTCGCCGTCCCGGAGTTCGACGGCCGCCTGATCACCGTCCCGTTCTCCTTCAAGGAGCTGGACGAGGACGGCCTCACCGTCTACGCCGCCGACCCGGAGCGCGCCGCGCGGGTGGCCGGCACCGCCGTCAAGCACGCCCGCCTGCGGTACGTCCCGGCCGCCGAGCGCCGCCTCGCCCTGGTGCTGTCCGCGTACCCGACCAAGCACTCCCGGGTCGGCAACGCCGTCGGCCTGGACACCCCGGCCAGCGCGGTGCGGCTGCTGGAGCGGCTGCGCGCGGAGGGCATGGACCTCGGGAACAACCTCCCCGCGTTCGACGACAGCGAGGGCGGCCACGAGGGCGACGCGCTGATCCACGCCCTGATCGCGGCCGGCGGCTACGACCAGGACTGGCTGACCGAGGACCAGCTGGCCCGCAACCCGGTGCGCATCCCCGCCGCCGACTACCGCCGCTGGTACGCCACCCTCCCGCAGGGCCTGCGCGAGCAGGTCGAGGAGCACTGGGGCCCGGCCCCCGGCGAGCTGTACGTCGACCGCTCGCAGAACCCCGACGGCGACATCGTGCTGGCCGCGATCCGCTCCGGGAACCTGCTCGTGCTGATCCAGCCACCGCGCGGCTTCGGCGAGAACCCGGTCGCCATCTACCACGACCCCGACCTGCCGCCGAGCCACCACTACCTGGCCGCCTACCGCTGGATCGAGGCCGCCCAGGAGGACGGCGGCTTCGGCGCCCACGCCGTGATCCACCTCGGCAAGCACGGCAACCTGGAGTGGCTGCCCGGCAAGACCGCCGCGCTGTCCGCCGAGTGCGGCCCCGACGCCGTCCTCGGCGACCTGCCGCTGATCTACCCCTTCCTGGTCAACGACCCGGGCGAGGGCACCCAGGCCAAGCGCCGCGCCCACGCCACGCTCGTCGACCACCTCGTCCCGCCGATGGCCCGCGCCGACTCCTACGGCGACATCGCGCGCCTGGAGCAGCTGCTGGACGAGCACTCCAACATCGCCGCGATGGACCCGGCCAAGCTGCCGGCCATCCGCGCCCAGATCTGGACCCTGATCCAGGCCGCCAGGCTCGACCACGACCTCGGCCTGGACGAGCGCCCCGAGGACGACGGCTTCGACGACTTCCTGCTGCACGTCGACGGCTGGCTCTGCGAGGTCAAGGACGCCCAGATCCGCGACGGTCTGCACGTGCTCGGCCAGGCGCCGACCGGCACCGACCGGGTCAACATCGTGCTCGCCATCCTGCGCGCCCGGCAGATCTGGGGTGGCGTCAGCGCGCTGCCCGGCCTGCGCGAGGCGCTCGGCCTCGACGAGGCGGCGCTGACGCTGGGCGCCACCGACGCGGCCGAGGAGAAGGCCCGCGCCCTGGTCGAGGCGATGGAGGCGGAGGACTGGGCGCCCGAGGCGGTCGACAAGGTCACCGCCGGGCTGCCGGAGGCCGTCCAGGAGCCCGTCCGCGAGGTGCTGGCCTTCGCCGCCACCCAGGTGGTGCCGCGGCTGGCTGCCACCACCGACGAGCTGGACGCCGTGCTGCACGCGCTCCAGGGCGGCTTCGTCCCGGCCGGCCCGTCCGGCTCTCCGCTGCGCGGCCTGGTCAACGTGCTGCCGACCGGCCGCAACTTCTACTCCGTCGACCCGAAGGCCGTCCCCAGCAAGCTCGCCTGGGAGACCGGCCAGGCGCTCGCCACCTCGCTGATCGAGCGCTACCGCGCGGACAACGACGGCGCCTACCCGCCCTCGGTCGGGCTCTCGCTCTGGGGCACCAGCGCGATGCGCACCGCGGGCGACGACATCGCCGAGGCCTTCGCCCTGCTCGGCGTCCGCCCGGTCTGGGACGACGCCTCGCGCCGGGTCACCGGCCTGGAACCGATCCCGCCGGCCGAGCTTGGACGCCCGCGCATCGACGTCACGCTGCGCATCTCCGGTTTCTTCCGGGACGCCTTCCCGCACGTGGTCGCCCTGCTGGACGACGCGGTGCGCCTGGCCGCCGCCCAGGAGGAGTCTGCGGAGTCGAACTACGTCCGCGCCCACGTGCAGGCCGACCTCGCGCTGCACGGCGACGAACGCAAGGCCACCGTCCGTGTGTTCGGCTCCCGCCCGGGCACCTACGGCGCGGGTCTGCTCCAGCTGATCGACAGCCGGGACTGGCGCACCGACGCCGACCTGGCCGAGGTGTACACGGTCTGGGGCGGCTACGCGTACGGCCGCGGGCTGGACGGCCGCCCGGCACGCGAGGAGATGGAGACCGCCTACAAGCGGATCACCGTCGCCGCGAAGAACACCGACACCCGCGAGCACGACATCGCCGACTCGGACGACTACTTCCAGTACCACGGCGGCATGGTGGCCACCGTGCGCGCCCTCACCGGCAAGGCCCCGACCGCCTACATCGGCGACTCGACCCGCCCGGAGACGGTCCGCACCCGCACCCTGACCGAGGAGGCCGCCCGGGTCTTCCGCGCCCGGGTGGTCAACCCGCGCTGGATCGAGGCGATGCGCCGCCACGGCTACAAGGGCGCCTTCGAGATGGCCGCGACGGTGGACTACCTGTTCGGCTACGACGCCACCACGGGCGTGGTCGCGGACTGGATGTACGAGAAGCTGACCCAGGAGTACGTCCTCGACCCGGTCAACCGGGAGTTCCTCGCGGGCGCCAACCCGTGGGCGCTGCACGGGATCAGCGAGCGGCTGCTGGAGGCGGCGAGCCGCGGGCTGTGGGAGCAGCCGGACCCGGAGCTGATCGAGCAGCTGCAGGCCGCGTTCCTGGAGACCGAGGGGGACCTGGAGGGCGGCGAGGACTGAGGGTGCGCGGGGCGGGCCAGGGGCGGCCTCCGCAGGCCCACCCCTGGCCCGCCACCCGCTTGCGCCCTGCTTGCGCCCTGCTTCCCCCTGCTTGCCCCCGGCCTGCCCCGGATTCGCCGCTGGATCGCCAGTTCGACTGAGGCCACTGGTTCCACACGTGGCGTCCACCTCACCCGTTCGGCCGATCGGCGTACTGGTGGTGCACGCCCTCCCGGCGGACAATACGGATCATGTCGCGTCGCTCCGCTCCCACCAGCCCGGCCCTGAGCACGCCTGCCACCGAGGAACGGGAGCCGCACGCGCCGCACCGGTACCGCGCGCGGATCGGTGCACTGGTGGCCGGAGCGGTTCCGGTGCTCGCCTTCCCCGCGCCCGGGCAGGCCTGGCTGGCCTGGATCGCGCTCGTCCCCGGGCTGCTGCTGATGCAGCGGGCACCCTCGGGTCGGGAGGCGGCGGTGCGCGGCTGGTGGTTCGGCACGGGGTTCATCCTGACCGCGATGTACTGGCTGGTCCCGTCCATCGGACCGGGGCTGCCGGTGCTCGCGGTGCTGTTCGGGGCGCTCCAGGGCGCCGTCGGGTACACCGTGCACCGGCTGCTGCGCCCTCAGCTGACCGCCCGCCGCGCCCTCCTGGCGCTGCTGGTCGTGCCGGCGGTCTGGGTGACCACCGAGTACGCGCGGTCCTGGCCCGCACTCGGCGGGCCGTGGGCGCTGCTCGGCGCCACCCAGTGGCAGCACCCGGCGATCCTGGGGCTGGCCTCGGCCGGCGGGATCTGGCTGGTCAGCGCGGCGGTGGCGGCGGTGAACACCGGGGTGCTGATCGCGCTGACCGCGGTGCGCCGGCGGCCGCGGGCCGTCGCGGCCGGGTCCGTCGTGCTGGTGCTGGTCTCCGGCCCGCTGCTGTTCGCGCTGCGCGAGGCGCCCGCCGGGGACGGGGCCGTGACCGTGGCGCTGGTCCAGCCCGGCATCGTGGAGGATCCGCAGGCCCGGTTCGAGGCGAGCGCACGGATCACGGCCGGACTGGTCGGACAGCCGGTGGACCTGGTCGTGTGGGGCGAGAGCAGCACCACCGCCGACCTGGACCGCGACCCGGCCGCGCTGGACACCCTGCGCGGACTCGCCGCGACCACCGGCTCCGAGGTCGTCGCCGGGGAGGACGCACGCAAGGCGGACGGGCGGATCTCCAAGGACGCGGTGCTGGTCTCGCCCACCGGCGTGGTGGACCGCTACCGCAAGATCCGGCTGGTGCCGTTCGGCGAGTACATCCCGCTGCGGCCGGTGCTCGGCTGGATCGCCGGGGTCAGCCGGGCCGCGGGCGAGAACCGGGCGCCCGGCACGTCCTTCCACGTGCTGCCCACCACCGACCGGGCGGGCGCGCCACTGCCGGTCGGGGTGCTGATCTGCTTCGAGTCGGCCTTCCCCGACATGTCCCGCACCGCCACCCGGGACGGCGCCCGGGTGCTGGTCTACCAGTCCTCGACCTCGACCTTCCAGCGCACCTGGGCCCCCGAACAGCACGTCTCGCTGGCGGCGATACGGGCCGCCGAGACCGGCCGGCCGGCCGTGCAGGCCTCGCTGACCGGGGTCTCGGCCGCCTTCGACGCCCAGGGCCGGGAGCTCGCCCGGCTCGGTACCGACGGCACCGGCGCGCTGACCGTCCGGCTGCCGCTCACCGCGCCCGGGACGCTGACCTGGTACGACCGGATCGGCGACGTGGTGCCGCTGGGGGCGCTGCTGGTCACGGCGGGGGCGGCGGTGGCGGGGTGGCGCTCGCGCGTCGTCCGGCGCGCCGATCAGCCCTCGCTGCCGGCGGTGTAGACGCCGAACGCGGCGCCCTGGGGGTCACGCAGCACGGCGATCCGCCGACCGCCCGGCACGCCGGTGGCGGGCATCAGCACCTCCCCGCCGAGCGTCGCCGCCCGGCTGGTGGTGTTGTCGACGTCGGCGACCGCGAAGTACGGCATCCAGTGCGGCGCCACCTGGGGCGGGAAGCGGTCGTCCATCGTCAGCATGCCGCCGAAGTCCCGGCCGTCCAGGCCCCACTGGGGGTAGTGCTCGGAGGGGGCGACGGACCAGCCGAAGACCTCCGGGTAGAAGGAGAGCGCGCCGGCCGGGTCCCGGGTGAGCAGTTCCACCCAGCCGAGCGAGCCGGGCTCGTTGAACACCCCGGCACCCTGGAAGGCGCGGGCCTGCCAGAGGATGAACACCGCGCCGGAGCGGTCGGCGGCCACCGAGAAGCGGCCGAGGTCGACGACGTCGGTGGGGTCCTTCAGGATCCGGCCGCCGGCCTTCCTGATGCTCGCGGCGGTGGCGTCGGCGTCGGCGACCGCGATGCAGACCGTCCAGGCGATCGGCTGATCCGGTGCGTAGCGCGGGGTGATGGCGGCAGCCGGTGCGTCCTGGACGAGCACCTGGGTGTAGTCGCCGTCGTTGGGGCGGGCCGCGTCGTCCACCTGCCAGCCGAAGAGCTCGGTGTAGAAGGCCCGGGCGGCGGCCGGGTCGGAAGTGCCCAGCTCGGTCCAGCAGGGGGCGTTGGTGGTCACGGAGGTCTGCTTCATGACGTCTGTCCTCGCAGCTTGCTTGGGAACTCGCGGGTTCTCGGCACCTTGGCCCCCGCACCCCCTGCCCCAGCATGCGGGACGGAGGCGGACCTCGGCGGGCGGTGGTGGGCCGAACGGGGTGAGCGAAGTGGCGGCGGGGTGGCGGGGCGGTGGGGCGGACGGCGTGGGCGGACAGATGACAGCTGACAGATTTCGAAATCTGTCAGCTGTCATCTGTTACCGGTTATCCGATAGCTGTCGGCCGTCGGCCGTCATCCGCGCCCGGTCGGCCCCGCACGGCCCGCGCCACCGGGATCCACAGCTCCGCCTCGGCATCGGCCGCCCCCGGGACGGGCCGGATCCGGAGGATCTCCGGACCCGGCCGGGCCTCGTAGGGGTTGGACGGGAACCACTGGCTGGCCACGTCCCCCCACATCTCCTGCAAGGCCTGCGGGAACGGCCCGGTGTTGGTGAACACCGCCCAGGTGCCGGCCGGGACGTCGAGCACGTCCAGGTCCGCCGGGACGGCGACACCCTCGCGCGCCACCACCGCGTGCCAGTAGTCGAGTTCGGACCCCTCCTCACGGTTCGGCGAGAAGTCGTCGCTGACCGACAGGATCCCGGCCGGGTCGTCCCCGGACAGGGCCGCGATCCGTTCGACCGTCTCCTTGCCGAGTCCCTTGATGAACTCCGCGATCCCCGGGTTGATCCCCAGGTAGATCAGGGTGACCCGCGCCTTCTTGCCGATGATCCGGAAGTCCGGCTTCTCGACGATCCGGTATTCCATACTGCTGCTTCCCTCCACGACGAGTCGGAAGGACATCCGGGGCTGGGAGACGAGCACCGCACCGTCGCGCCGGGCCTCCCCCGGCCCGACTCCGTGCATGGCCCGGAACGCCCGGGCGAACGCCTCCCCCGAGGAGTACCCGTACCGGACCGCGATGTCGAGCAACGTCCGCTCGCCGTCCAGGACTTCGGCCCCGGCGACGGTGAGCCGCCGGCGCCGGACGTACTCCGACAACGGCATCCCGGAGAGCATCGAGAACAGCCGCCGGAAGTGGTACTCCGACGTCATCGCGATCCGCGCCAGCTCGGCCACGTCGACCTCGCGGTCCAGGTCCCGTTCGATCCGGTCCATCGCCCGGTTCAAGTGCTCCAGCACACCAACCCTGCCCTTCCCTTACAGACCTTCACCGTAGGAAGGACCCACCCTGCCGCACCCGACAATCGGTGCCCGCTCCGGTCGGGTGGCGATCGCCGGGTGACGGCCGTCGGCGGCTGGGATTCGGCAGCTGCGATTCAGCGCCCCCGGTTCAGCGGCCCTGAATCACCGGCCCTGAATCAGCGAGCCAGTTTCAGCGAGTCTGTTTCAGCCGCTCAGATCAGGCCCTGGGCCAGCATCGCGTCCGCGACCAGCTCGAAGCCGGCGATGTTCGCACCGACCACGTAGTTGCCCGGATGACCGTAGCGCTCGGCGGTGGTGAAGCAGGAGTCGTGGATGTGCTTCATGATCCCGGCCAGCCGCTCCTCGGTGTGCTCGAAGGTCCAGGAGTCGCGCGAGGCGTTCTGCTGCATCTCCAGCGCGCTGGTCGCGACGCCGCCCGCGTTCGCCGCCTTGCCCGGGCCGAAGGCCACCCCGGCCTCCTGGAACACCCGCACCGCCTCCGGGGTGGTGGGCATGTTCGCGCCCTCGGCGACGGCCAGCACCCCGTTGCGCACCAGGGCCAGTGCGTCGGCCTCGGTCAGCTCGTTCTGGGTGGCGCAGGGCAGCGCGACGTCACAGGGCACGTTCCACACGCCCGGGCCCTCGACGAACTTGACGTGGCTGCCGCGCAGTCGGGCATAGTCGGAGACCCTGCCGCGCCGGACCTCCTTGACCTCCTTGAGCAGGTCGAGGTCGATGCCCTTCTCGTCCACCACGTAGCCGGAGGAGTCGGAGCAGGTGAGCACGGTCGCGCCGAGCTGCTGCGCCTTCTCGATCGCGTAGACCGCGACGTTGCCGGACCCGGAGACGACCACCCGGCGCCCGTCCAGGCTCTCGCCGCGGCTGTGCAGCATCTCGGAGGTGAACATGACGCAGCCGTAGCCGGTGGCCTCGGTACGCACCTGCGCACCGCCCCAGCCGAGGCCCTTTCCGGTGAGCACACCGCTCTCGTACCGGTTGGTGATCCGCTTGTACTGGCCGAAGAGGTAGCCGATCTCCCGGCCGCCGACACCGATGTCCCCGGCCGGCACGTCGGTGTACTCGCCGAGGTGCCGGTACAGCTCGGTCATGAAGGACTGGCAGAACCGCATGATCTCGGCGTTCGAACGGCCCTTGGGGTCGAAGTCGGAGCCGCCCTTGCCGCCACCGATGGGCAGACCGGTGAGCGCGTTCTTGAAGATCTGCTCGAACCCGAGGAACTTGACGATCCCGAGGTTCACCGAGGGGTGGAAGCGCAGCCCACCCTTGTACGGGCCGAGGGCGCTGCTGAACTCCACCCGGAAGCCGCGGTTGACGTGGATGTCGCCGGAGTCGTCCGTCCACGGCACCCGGAACATCAGCTGCCGCTCGGGCTCGCAGATCCGCTCGATGATCCGGGCGTCGAGGAGTTCGGGGCGGTGGGCGAGCACCGGCGCCAGGGTCTCCAGCACCTCGTGGACGGCCTGGTGGAACTCGTCCTCGCCCCGGTTGCGGCGGACCACATCCGCGTAGAGCGCCTCTATCGCGCGCTGCTCGGCGTCGAAGGAGGAGGGGGAGACGGAGGAGACGGAGGATGCGGGGGTGGCGGGGGTGGCAGGGGTCGTCGGCATCTGGTCAGGACCCTTCCGTGGTCGTCGATGGGCTTGCGCAGCGTTCCCGTGGGTCGGACGGACGTGCCCAGGAAACGGGGGAAGTCTCGCAGTGTCCACACCCCGGGTCCCGCACCATCCACATGGTGGAAGACCCGGCGGGAACAGACGGGGCTGATGGGGTGTTCTGCGCCTCCGCGGTCGAGTCCGGCAACACCGGCACCTAGTTGTTCAAATTGGAACTACCTAGTACGGTCGACCTCCGATCCACCACGATCCATCCGGGTCCGATCGAATCCCCCCGGTCCGTGCCACCTCGGCCCGGTCCGTCCCGGTCCGGTCCACCCCGGCTCGTCCCGGTCCACCCCCGATCCACGGAGGCCCGCCCATGCCGCAGCCCGGCTCCGCCACGGTGCGCTCGCGTGTGCGCATCCCGCTGACCTTCCCCGACGGCTACCGTGCCGAGGCGGAGGTCTTCACCTTCCACGACCTCGCCGACGGCGCCGAGCACCTGGCACTCGCGCTCGGCTCGGTCCCCGAGGGCGGGACACCACTGGTGCGACTGCACTCCGAGTGCCTGACCGGCGACGTCTTCGGCTCGGACCGCTGCGACTGCGGGCCGCAGCTGCGCGAGTCGGTGGAGCGGATCAGCGAGGCCGGCGGATACCTGCTCTACCTGCGGCAGGAGGGCCGTGGCATCGGGCTCTGAGGTGACCCCTGGAACGTGGACACAGGGGTTCATGCTGCGAGTGAGAGTCTAGCGTGCATGTGGTGTTGCTGTTCGAACTCGATCGGTGAGAGGTAGGACAGCGTGCTGTGGCGACGGCGGGCGTTGTAGTAGGTCAGCCACTGGAAGATCTCCAGTCTTGCCTGGCTCATCGTCAAGATCGGCTTCCTGTACATCACCTCTCGCTTCAGTCCTTGCCACAGGCTCTCGGCCAGAGCGTTGTCGTAGCTCGAGCCGACCCGGCCCATGCTCCTGCGGATCCCGTGCCGGTCGCAGACCTCG
>NZ_JBFBFA010000024.1:0-106031 GCF_040683915.1 Kitasatospora sp. NPDC093102
CGGGGGGTGAGCGTCCGGTGCGGGTGCCGCTGTCCTTCGCCCAGCAGCGCCTGTGGCTGATCGACCGGATGGAAGGCCCCAGCGCCCTCTACAACCTGCCGCTCGTCCTGCGCGTGGCAGGGGAGTTGGACACGGCCGCGCTGGAGCTGGCCCTCGGTGACGTGGTGGCCCGGCACGAGAGCCTGCGCACGCTGATCGCCGAGGAGGACGGCACCCCGTACCAGCGGATCCTGCCCGCCGAGCAGGCCCGCGTCCGGGTCGAGCTGCTGCCGCCCGGCACCGAGCCGGCGAGCTGCACGGCCCGCCCCTTCGACCTGGCCGCCGACCTTCCCGTCCGCGCCCACGTCATCCCGGCCGGGTCCGGGGAGCACCTGTTCGCCCTCGTCCTGCACCACATCGCCGGGGACGGCTGGTCGATGGGCCCGCTGCTGCGCGACCTCGCCACGGCCTACGCGGCCCGCACCGGCGGCACGGCCCCGCAGTGGGCGCCGCTGCCCGTCCAGTACGCCGACTACGCGCTCTGGCAGCGCGAGCTGCTCGGCGAGGAGGAGGACGGGGAGAGCCTGCTCTCCCGCCAGCTCGCCCACTGGCGCGAGGCGCTGGCCGGCCTGCCCGAGGAGCTGTCCCTGCCCGTGGACCGGCCGCGCCGCGCGGCCGCCTCCCACCGCGGCGAGCGGGTCGTCGTGCCCTACGGCGCGGAACTCCACCGCGCCCTCGGCGAGTTGTCGCGCGAGCACCGGGTGACGATGTTCATGACGGTGCAGGCGGCCCTCGCCGCGCTGCTCACCCGCCTCGGCGCGGGCACCGACATCCCGATCGGCTCGGTGGTGGCCGGGCGCTGCGACGAGGCGCTGGACGACCTGGTCGGGTTCTTCGTCAACACCCTGGTGCTGCGCACCGACACTTCCCCTCGCTCCGCTGGGGATACCCCTACCGGCTCCCCGAGCTTCACCGAGCTGCTGGCCCGCGTCCGGGAGACCCAACTCGACGCCCACGCCCACCAGGACGTGCCCTTCGAGCGCCTGGTGGAGGAGCTGAACCCGGCCCGCTCGCTGGCCCGCCACCCGCTCTTCCAGGTGGCACTGCTGCTGGAGGGCCAGGGCGACCGCGCGCCGCTCGCCCCGGCCGGCCTGGACGCCTCCGTGGAGTCCTCCGCCGGGACGGTCGCCAAGTTCGACCTGAGCGTGGGCCTCGGCGAGTCCTTCGACGCGGACGGCGCGCCCGCAGGCCTGGAGTGCGCGATCGACTTCGCCACCGACCTCTTCGACCGGGAGACGGTCGAGGCCGTCGCCGTCCGCTTCGGCCGGCTGCTGGCGGCGGTGGCTGCCCGGCCCGAGCTGCCGATCGGCCGGATCGAGCTGCTGTCGGCCCAGGAGCTGGCCGCGCTCCCGACCGCCGGCGGCGCCCTGCCGGACGAGGTCCCGCTGCTGCCGGCCGCCTTCGCGGCCCAGGCCGCCCGCACCCCGGAGGCCGTCGCCCTGGTCTGCGGCGACACCGTGCTGACCTTCGCCGAGCTGAACGCCCGGGCCAACCGGCTCGCCCACCACCTGATCGGGGAGGGCGTCGGCCCGGAGTCGGTGGTCGCCCTCGCCCTGCCGCGCTCGGCCAGGAGCGTCATCGCGATCCTGGCCGTCCTCAAGGCCGGCGGCGCCTACCTGCCGCTGGACGCCGACCACCCGGCCGACCGCACCGCCGACACCCTCGCCGACGCGGCCCCCGCCCTCGTCCTCACCGACGGCGGCTGGCCGAAGCCGGAGGCGCTGGCCGGCGTGCCCACCCTGGACGTCGCCGAGGCGACCGGACCGGACACCGACCCGGCGCCGCGTGCCTCGGCCGACAACGCCGCCTACCTGATCTACACCTCCGGCTCCACCGGCCGCCCCAAGGGCGTCGTGGTGCCGCACGGGAGCATCGCCGCCCTGCTGGCCGCCCACCGCGGCGGGCTGATCGCCACCGCCGAGGCCGCGCACGGCCGACTGCGGGTCGCGCTCACCGCCTCGCTGTCCTTCGACGGATCACTGCAGAGCCTGCTGTGGCTGTTCGCCGGGCACGAGCTGCACCTGATCGGCGACGAGCTGCGCCGCGACCCGGCCGCCCTGGTCCGGCACGTACGCGCGGCGGGCATCGGCGCCATGGACGTCACCCCGTCCTACGCCGAGCAACTCCTCGCGGAGGGCCTGCTGGAGGAGACCGCCCCGCCGGTGCTGGTGCTCGGCGGCGAAGCCGTCGGGCAGCAGCTCTGGACCGCCCTGCGCGAGGCGCCGGACACCGCCGCCCACAACCTGTACGGCCCGACCGAGGCCACCGTCTACACCCTCGGCCGGCCCGTCGACGCCGCGGAGCGCCCGGGGCTCGGCGGCCCGATCGCCGGCGTGCGGGCGTACGTGCTGGACGAGTACCTCAACCCCGTCCCGGTGGGTGTGCCGGGGGAGCTGTACCTGGCCGGCGCCGGTCTGGCCCGCGGCTACCTGGGCCGTCCCGGCCTGACGGCGGAGCGCTTCGTGGCCTGCCCCTTCCAGCCGGGTGTGAGGATGTACCGCACCGGGGACCTGGTGCGCCGCACCCGCGACGGCGGCATGGAGTACCTCGGCCGCACCGACCACCAGGTGAAGATCCGCGGCTTCCGCATCGAACTCGGCGAGATCGAGCACGTGCTGACGCTCCACCCGCAGGTGGGCGCCGCCGCCGTCCTGCCCGACGCGGACGGGCTGCGCCTGGTCGCCTACGTGGTCACCGACGGCCCGCTCGACCCCGTCGAACTGCGCGCCTTCGCCGCCGGCCACCTGCCCGGCTACATGCTGCCCGCCGCCGTCGTCCCGCTGCCCGCGCTGCCCCTCACCGGCAGCGGCAAGCTCGACCGGACGGCGCTGCCCGCACCGGACTTCGGACAGCTCGCCGGCGGCCGTGCCGCCCGGACGCCGCAGGAGGAGCTCCTCTGCGCGCTGTTCGCCGAGACCCTCGGCCTGGAGGGCGTCGGCATCGACGACGACTTCTTCGACCTCGGCGGCCACTCCCTGCTCGCCATGAAGCTGCTCGCCCGGGTCCGCACCACCCTCGGCGCGGACCCCGGCATGCGGGCGCTGTTCGAGGCGCCCACCGTGGCCGGGCTCGCCCGGCGGCTCGACCACGGCCCGGCGGCCGACGCGCTGGACGTCCTGCTGCCGCTGCGCACCGGCGGCGACCGGGCCCCGCTGTTCTGCGTCCACCCTGCGGCCGGCATCAGCTGGGTCTACTCCGGGCTGCTGCGCCACCTCGGCCCCGAGCAGCCGGTGTACGGCCTCCAGGCCCGCGGCCTGCGCGGCGACGCACCGGCGAGCGTCGCCGAGATCGCCGAGGACTACGTGCGGCAGATCCGCGCGGTGCGTCCCGACGGCCCGTACCACCTGCTGGGGTGGTCCTTCGGCGCGGTGGTCGCGCAGGAGATGGCCGTGCGGCTGCGGGCCGAGGGCGCCGAGGTCGGCCTGCTGGCCCTGCTCGACGGCGCCCCGGCGGCCCGCAGCGCCGACGCACCGCCCGTCGAAGCCGCCGACACCCTCGCGGAGTTGCTGCACTCGCTCGGCTACGACCCGGCGGACGGACGGGGCCTCGCCGGTCTGCGGGCCGTGCTCGGGGAAGCCGTGGCCGTGCTGCCGGAGGTCTTCGACCGGCACCGCAAGCTGATGGCCGAGCACGTGCCCGACCGCTACCGGGGGGATGCCGTCTTCTTCGGGGCGACCACCGGCAAGCCCGCCGACTGGCCGTACGAGCAGACCTGGCGGCCGTACCTGGACGGCCGGATCGAGAGCCACCGCCTCGCCTGCGCCCACGGCGAGCTGACCCAGCCGGAACCCCTCGCACGGATCGCCGCCGTGCTGGCCGAGAAGCTTGGAGCGTGACCCGCGATGACCACCACCGTCCCGATCGAGTCACCGGCGCCGCCGGAGCGGCCGCGCAGCCGGTGGGGCCTGTGGGCCCAAGGGGACTTCCGCCGGCTCTGGATCGGTGAGACCACCAGCACCCTCGGCACGGCCGTCGGGAGCGTGGCGCTGTCCCTGGTGGCCGTGGTCACCCTGGGCGCCGGCCCCTTCGCGGTGGGCGTGATCAACGCCGCCGCCTGGCTGCCCTGGCTGTTCCTCGGCCTGCCGGCCGGTGCCTGGGTGGACCGCTGGCCCCGGCTGCGGGTGATGCTGGTCTGCGACCTGCTGCTGCTCGTCCTCTTCGGCAGCGTCCCGGTGGCCGCCTGGCTGGGGGCGCTCTCCCTCGCCCAGCTGGTGGTGGTCGCTCTGCTGACCGGGGCGGTGAAGGTGTTCTTCTCCACCGCCTATGGGGCGGTGCTGCCCACCCTGGTGGCGAAGGCCGACCTGCTGGAGGCCAACGTCAAGCTGCGCTCCGGGGCCTCGGCGGCGGACATCGCCGGCCCGGGAGTGGCCGGTCTGCTCGCGCAGGCCTTCGGTGCCGCCAGCGGGATGCTCGCGGACTCGCTCACCTACCTGGTGTCGGCGCTCTGCCTGCGGCGGATCAGGACGGAGGAACGCCCCCCGCCGGTGTCCGAGCGGCGCGGCATCCCGCGCGAGATCGGCGAGGGCGTCCGGTTCCTGCTGCGCGATCCCTACCTGCGCACGCTGGCCTGCTTCGCGGCGGTCGGCAACCTGGGACTGAACGGCATCCAGGCGGTGCAGACGGTCTTCCTGGTGCGCAGCGTGGGGGTCGAACCGGGCGCGGTGGGCGCGGTGTTCGCGCTGGTGAGCGTCGGCGGGCTGGCCGGTGCGGTGCTGGCCGGGCGGATCGCCCGCCGGCTGGGCACCGCGCGCGGGCTGCTGGTCTGCGAGCTGGTGGTCGCGCCCTTCATCCTGCTGCTGCCGCTGGCGGGCGAGCGGCTGCCGCTCGTGGTCAGCGCGCTCGCCTGGGCGGTCGCGGTCTGCGGCGTGGTGGCGGGCAACGTCCTGGCCGGCAGCTTCTCCCAGGCCTACTGCCCGCCCGGGATGATCGGCCGGATCCGGGCCAGCTCCGCGACCCTCAACTACAGCGCGATCCCCGTGGGCGCCCTGCTCGGCGGCTACCTCGGCGAGGTGATCGGCGCCCGCAGCACCATCTGGCTGATGGCGGGCGTGCTGCTCTCGGCCGGCGGGGTGCTGCTGGCCAGCCCGCTGCGCGGCCTGCGCGACTTCCCGACCCGGCCGTCGGCCCCCGTCGCCTGACCGCCCCGCCCCGCCCGCGCCACCTCCCGACCCGCCCTCACCCGGAGGACCCCGATGACCCGCACCGCCCGCCCGCGCCACTACCTGATGTGCCGTCCGACCCACTTCGACGTCACGTACGCGATCAACCCGTGGATGGACCCCGCCAAGCCGGTGGACACCGACCTCGCGGTCACCCAGTGGGAGCGGCTGTACGCCCTCTACGGCGAGCTCGGCCACCGGGTCGACCTGATCGACCCGCTGCCCGGCCTGCCCGACATGGTGTACGCGGCCAACGGCGCCACCGTGGTGGACGGCAAGGTGCTCGGCGCGCGCTTCCGCAACGCCGAGCGGGCCGCGGAGGGCCCGGCCTACCTGGAGTGGTTCCGCGCCCGGGGCTTCGAGACGCGCGATCCGGAGCACGTCAACGAGGGCGAGGGGGACCTGCTGCTGACCGCGGGCTTCGTGCTGGCCGGGCGGGGCTTCCGCAGCGTGGCCGACGGGCACGCGGAGGCCCAGGAGTTCTTCGGGCGGCCCGTGGTCGGCCTGGAGCTGGTCGACCCGCGCTACTACCACCTGGACACCGCGCTCGCCGTGCTCGACGGCGACGAGATCATGTACAACCCGGAGGCCTTCTCGGCCGGCAGCCGTGCCGTCCTGCGCCGGCTGTTCCCGGACGCCCTTCTGGTGGACGGCGCCGACGCGGCGGTGTTCGGCCTCAACGCGGTGAGCGACGGCCTGCACGTGGTGCTGCCGGAGGCGGCCGTCGGCCTGGCCGTGCGGTTGCGGGAGCGCGGCTTCCGGCCGATCGGGATGGACCTCAGCGAGCTGCTCAAGGGCGGCGGCAGCGTGAAGTGCTGCACCCTGGAGATCCGTTCGGCGCCCTGAGCGGGCGGCGCCGAGCACCGGTGACCACCGGTGCTCGGCTGTAGATCGGCCGTTGAACGCGCCCGGCCAGACTGGTGCCACACCACGACGGAACCCCTTCCCACCGGGGAAGCGAGCCGAGGGAGCACCAGAGATGACGCAGCGTCCGGCCACCGCCCGCACCCGCCTCCGGATGTTCACGGTCGGCCTCGGGGCGGTCGTCGCCCTGGGCACCGGCCTGTCCGCCACGGTCGCCGTGGCGCAGACTGCCGACACCGGCGCGGCGACGGTGGTGAGCGGCGGCGCGACGCCGACGCCCACCCCGACCCCCACCCCCACCGCGACCGGCGGCACCGGCGACTGGAACAGCACCGGCTCCTGAGCACACCGGCTCCTGAGCGCACCGGCTCCTGAGCGCACCGGCTCCTGAGCACACTGGAACCGACAGCAGGATCGATTCCTCAGCAGCCCGAGGACAACCGGTCGGCGGCCCGCCACCCGTCCGGGACCGACCGGGCCGAAGCGGCCGAACCCTCCCCCCGGGGCAGCAGCCCCGCCACCTCCCGCGCCTCCGGCAGCCCCAGCCGGACGAAGATCCGATGGGCCTCCCGCAGCCGGCCGTACGCCTCGGCCTCGCGCCCGAGGTCGGCCAGCGTCCGGCCCAGCACCACCAGCGCGTGGCCCTGGTCCCGCTCGGCACCCAGCTCCTCGCACAGCTCCAGCGCCTGCCCGGCGTGCTCCAGCGCCTTGTTCGTCCGGCCCAGCGACCGCAGACTGTCCGCCATCCGGTAGCGGGCGTGCGCGGCCCGGGCCCGCAGACCGGCCGCCGAGGCCACCGCCAGGCACTCGCCGAACCAGGTGACCGCCTCCTCGTGCCGCTCCAGCCCGTGCAGCGCCAGCCCCAGCACGTACAGCGTGTACGCCCGGCCCGGATCGTCGTGCCGGGTCCGCAGCTCGGCCAGCACCTCGTGGCAGATCGGTACCGCCTCGGCGGCCCGCCCGCTGCGCACCCGGGCCAGCGCGGCGTTGACCGTCGTCACCAGCGCCCCGGAGCGGTGGCCGAGTTCGCGGGCCAGCGCCAGCGCCTCGTCGTAGTGCTCGACGGCCTCGTCGTAGCGGCTGAGGAACTGGCAGACCAGGCCGAGGTCGTTCAGGGCCTGGCGCAGGATCACCGTGTCGCCCGCCGAGCGGGAGGCGGCCACCGCCAGCCGGGAGGCCGCCTCCGCCTCCTCCAGCCGGGTGGCGGCCAGCGCGACGTTGCCGCGCAGGAAGTGCGCCCGACCAGCTGCCCGGTGGTCGGCGCGTCGGACCGCGGCCGAGGCCAGGGCCTCCGCGGTGGTGGCCAGCCGGCGGCTGGGCGGGGCGAGGAGGAACGGGGTGAGCGCGATCAGCAGGTCGATCGCGGCGCGCAGCGGCTCCGGTGCCGCCCCTTCGGCCGGAGCCGACGGTGCGGTGGCGTCGTCGTCCGTGACCGTCCAGCCCGCCACCTGCGCGGCCAGCGCGATCGCCCCGGAGCCCTCCGCCTCGGCCCAGGCCCGCGCCCCGTCCGGGCCGTCCAGGGGGACGCCCGCGCTGCGGGCCGGCCCGAGCGCCCCGGCCGCCGGATCCCCGGGGACGGCGTGCTGGAAGGCCGTGCACGCGGTGGCCAGCAGGTGGTCCAGCATCCGGTCGCGGGCCGCCACGGCCGCGCCGGGATCGTCCGGACGGCGCCGGGCGAACGCGCGCAACAGGTCGTGGAAGCGGTAGCGGCCGGGGAAGGGCGACTCCATCATCGCCACGTCCACCAGGGCCTCCAGCAGGTCCTCGGCGTCGTACTCGTCCAGGTCCAGCAGGGCGGCCGCGGCCTGCAGCCCGAGGTCCGGGCCGTCCACCGAGGCGGCCAGCCGGAACGCCCGGGCCTGGGCGGGCGTCAACTGGCGGTAGCTCAGCTCGAAGGCGGCCGCCACCTCCAGGTCGCCGATGCGCAGCTCGTCGATCCGCCGGCGCTCGACCGCCAGCCGGCGGCCCAGCGTCTGCACCGTCCAGCTCGGCCGGGCGGCCAGCCTGGCCGCCACGATCCGGACCGCGAGCGGGAGGTGGCCGCAGACGAGCAGCAGCTCCCGGGCGGCCTCCGCCTCGGCGGCCAGCCGCTCGGCGCCGATGGTGCGGCCCAGCAGTTCGAGCGCCTCCTCGGGTTCGAAGACGCCGAGGTCGGCCTGGACGGTCGCGGGCAGGCCGGACAGCCGGGTGCGGCTGGTGGTGAGGACGGCGCAGCCGACCGCGCCCGGCAGCAGCGGTCTGATCTGCGCGGTGTCGTGGACGTTGTCGAGCACCAGCAGCAGCCGCCGGCCGTCCACCACCGAGCGGAACAGCGCCGAGCGGGCGTCCAGCCCGTCCGGCACCGCGTCGGCCGGCACGCCGAGCGCGACCAGGAAGCCGCTGAGCACCGCCTCCGGATCGGCCGGAGTGGCGTCGGCGCCCCGCAGGTCGACGTAGAGCTGCCCGTCCGGGTAGGCCTCGCGGACCCGGTGGGCGACGTGCAGGGCCAGCGCGGTCTTGCCGACCCCGCCCATGCCGACCACGGTCGCGATCACCAGCGCCTGCTGGCCCGGCGTGCCGAGGGCCCCGCCCAGCCGCTCCACCAGCACCGTCCGGCCGGTGAAGTCGGCCGCGTCGGGCGGAAGCTGGGCCGGTCTCGGGGTCGGTGCGGCGGCCCCGGCCGGGACGGTGGCGGGCACGTCCGGCACCGCGGGTCCGGCGGGCGGGTCCGGCGACTCGACCCCGGGCACGGCCGGCTCCGCACTGCCGGCGAGGAGCGCGACGGACGGCGTCGGAGCGGCGAGCGACGGGTCGCCCTCCAGGATGCGCTGGTGCAGCAGGTCCAGCTCCGCCCCGGGCGCCACCCCCAGTTCGGCCAGGAACAGCTGGCGCGCGCCCCGGAACACCGCCAGCGCGTCCGCCTGCCGCCCGGCCTGGTACAGCGCGCGCATCAGCAGCCCGTACGCCCGTTCGTGCAGCGGGTGCTCGGTGGTCAGCGAGGTCAGCTCCGGAATGCACCGGGAGTAGCGCCCCAGCGCCAGGTCCAGGGCGATCCGCTCCTCCAGCAGGGTCAGCCGCAGTTCCTGGAGCCGCTGGCGCTGCCGCTGCGCGAACGGACCGGGGATGCCGGCCAGCGGCTCGCCCTGCCACAACTCCAGCGCCTGGTTCAGCAGGTCGCGCGCCTGCTGCGGCTCTCCGGCGGCCGCCGTGCGCTCGGCCTGCGCGGCCAGCTCCTCCGCCTGCGCCGCGTCCACCGCGTGCTTGGGCAGCACCAGCCGGTAGCCGTCCCCGACCGAGGTCAGCACGGCCGGCGCGTCCGGCTCCTCGCCGTGCAGGACCTTGCGCCACCGCCAGGCGTAGGTGCGCACCGTCGTCATCGCGGTGCCCGGCGGCTCCTCACCCCACAGGGCGTCGATCAGATCGGTGGCGCTCGCACCGTGGCCGGGCCGGAGCAGCAGCACCGCCAGCATGGCCTGCTGCTGGGGGCTGCCCACCTTCAGCACGGTCACGCCGCGCTGCGCCCGCATCAGACCCAGGACCGAGAACCGGAAATCATCCATTCCTGCACCTGCCCGCCTCATGTGCTCGCCCCCGCCCGCGCACGTGCCGCCCCCCGAATTGATGAGCCCCTATCAACCCACGGCACCCGGTGGGATGTCGAGGGATCGTCGACCCGGCGGTGATCCGGTGTTGATCGGCCGTCACCACAATCGGTGGTGTGGCGCCCGCAGTCGGCCCGGCACCAACCGTCGGACCCGCCACGTCCCCGGCCGCCCGGCCGCCGTCCGGGCGACCACCACGGCTCACGGAGGCGGACGCCCATGAACACCGACCTGCTCCACCGGCTGCTCGACGTCGACCCGGTCGCCGGACCGGTCGAACTGCTCCACCGTGCCCGCGGCGAGCGCCACCTCCCGTACCTGGTGCTCGCCGCGCTCGCCCGGGACGGCGTCCGGATGGGCGAGCACGCCCGGGCCGAGCTGCGGCGCGCCCGCGACCGGGCCGACTGTTACGCCGGGATCGCCCGCGAGCTCGCCGACGCCACCGGGGTCCGCCCGATCCGCGACCTGCCACTGGCCGGCTACTACCCGCCCGACCTGCCCCGGCCGCTGGGCGGGCTCAGTCTCGTCAGCCCCACCGAGGCCACGCTCTGGCAGGCGGTCAACCGGCTGGTCACCGACCACCCGGTGGAGTCCGTGGAGGTCACCCTGCTCGGCGAGCGGCCCCGGCACACCACCGTCACCCTGCGCTGGCCGGCCGAGGACCCGCTGCTCGACCCGTGGTACCAGGTACGGGTCGCGACCGCCGCGCTCACCGGCGACCTCGCCACCGTCCCGGTCCGCCCCTACCTGGCCGCCGACGACCACGTGGAGTGCCTGATCGCCCTCGCCGAGGAGGGGCTC
Source organism: Kitasatospora sp. NPDC093102 (assembly GCF_040683915.1). NCBI lineage: Bacteria > Bacillati > Actinomycetota > Actinomycetes > Kitasatosporales > Streptomycetaceae > Kitasatospora > Kitasatospora sp. NPDC093102. The sequence continues at coordinate 10,445 of NZ_JBFBFA010000024.1, forward strand.
GGGCGCGCCTTCCTCGCGGGCGACGTGATCGACGTGGCCCACCTCGCCGGGCAGCCCTTCGAACCCGTCGAGACCGCCGCGGTGGTCGCCGCCTACCGGCTCGCCCCGGAGGCCGCGGCCCTCCTCGACCTCGCCGCCGAGCACGTGTCGCTGGGCTCCCTGCGGGACGTGCGCACCGTCCTGGAAGCCGAGGTCGCGCCCGAACTCCGCCGCCGCCGGACCCTCGCCCACCCGCTCCGGCCCCGCCACGGCACCCTGTTGCGCCGCACCGTCATCCGGCACCGCTGGGACGAGGCCCTGCTGCTGCCGGCCGGCGCCGCCACCCTGCTGCTCACCCCGGTCGCCGACTACCTGCTCGGCCCGGAGGGCACCCGGCCGACGGCGCCCGAACGCACCGCCGCCCTCGCCGCCCTGCGAGCCTGGGACGAGACCGCCCCCGGCAGCCCGGACCCGGCCCGGTGCACCGGCCTGTCGGAGCCGCGCCACCGCTGAGCGACCGCAGGCGTGGGTGGGGGGCTTGGCGGCCGGCCCGGGGAATCTTGTATGGTTCCTGGCGAATCATCCAGAGGGGTGGAGGGACCGGCCCTACGAAGCCCCGGCAACTCCCCGGTCGACCCGGCGTCCGAAGTACGCGCCGTGCCGTCCGGGATCAGTGCCAACTCCGGCCTGTCGCCACTGTGGCGCGGGAAAGATGAGGAGACACGGTGCTCTCTGTGCTGTCCTTCGCCCGGGCGCTTCCCGCCCCGGCGCTTTCGCGTACCCGTCTCGTGCCCGGCGCAGGCAATCGGCCGACTTCTGCGGCCCGTCCTCGCTGACCACCCCCGGCTCCCCGCCAGGAGCCGCCGTGAGCAGCGCCCACCCGCTGCTCCCGGGCCTTGAGACTGGAGTACCCCACCCATGGAGAACACGAGCGGCGTCGGCGTGCTCGACAAGGTCACCTCGATCCTCGGCATCCTGGAGGCCGGTCCCGCCACCCTGGGCGGCCTCGTCGCCGCCACCGGCATGGCGCGGCCCACCGCCTACCGGCTGGCCGTCGCCCTTGAGCACCACCGCCTGGTCACCAGGGACATGCAGGGCCGGTTCATGCTCGGCCCCCGGCTCGGCGAGCTCTCGGCGGCCGCCGGCGAGGACCGGCTGCTGGCCGCGGCCGGATCGGTCCTCACCCAGCTCCGGGACGTCACCGGCGAGAGTGCCCAGCTCTACCGCCGGCAGGGCGAGGTCCGGATCTGCGTGGCCGCCGCCGAACGTCTCACCGGCCTGCGCGACACGGTTCCGGTGGGGATCACCCTCCCCATGAAGGTCGGCTCCGCCGCCCAGGTCCTGCTGGCCTGGGAGGAGCCCGAGCGCCTCCACCGCGGGCTGCAGGGCGCCCGGTTCACCGCCACTGCCCTGAGTGGCGTACGGCGCCGCGGCTGGGCCCAGTCCGTCGGCGAGCGCGAGCTCGGGGTCGCGTCCGTCTCCGCGCCGGTCCGCGGCCAGTCCAACCGGGTCGTGGCCGCCGTCTCGGTCTCCGGACCGATCGAACGGCTCACCCGCCACCCCGGCGCCCACCTCGCCCAGGCCGTCGTCGAGGCGGCCCACCGTCTCACCGAGGCCCTGCGCCACCCGTGACCGACCCGCCCTCTCGGGGCGCACCTCCGCTGCCCCGGGCTCAGGCCCGGGGCAGCAGGACGGTGCGGGAGGGGCGGGGTATCCGGCTGATCACCGCGCCGATCAGGGTGCCGATCGACACCCCGAACACCGCCGACACGGCTGTCAGCACGGACTGCGCGCCGTTGCCGACCTCGATCTGTGCGGTGTTCAGCAGACCGAAGGAGCCCGGCACCACGATCCAGAACGCCGGGAGGTAGAGCACCTGCCAGAGCGGACCGCCCGGCAGCCAGTGCACCAGCGTGGCCGTGGCCGCGGCGGTGACCGCGCCGGCCAGGCCGCCGATCGCCGCGCCGTGCGCCGACCCCACCACCACCTGGACCGTGACGCTCGCCGCGATCACCACGACGATCCACGGCACGGCCGAGGGCGGGGTGTGGACGTTGACCACCACCCCCGCGACCGCGAGCGCCAGCCCCAGGGCGATCACCCACCAGCTGGGCTTGGCCACCTGCACGTTGGCCAGCGCGGCGGCCGGCATGCCGGCCGCGGTCGCGGCCGCGGCCACCCCGGCGAGGAACAGCGCCAACTGCACCGCGCCGGACACCAGCCGGGCCGTACCCGCGCTGGCCGCACCCGCGGCGATCTCCGACAGCCCGGTGACGAGCAGCCCGCCCGGCAGCAGGATCGCCAGCGTGGCCACGATGGTCCGCAGCGGACCGTCCAGCAGCGAGGCCCGGGCGAGCAGGAGGACCAGCAGCGCGACCAGGAACCCGGCCGTGACGGGCAGCAGCGGCCGCAGGTACGGCAGCCGCCGGGCGAGCACGGTCAGCCCCACGACGATCAGCGAGCCGAGCCCGGCCGCCAGCACGTTCGCCGCCGCCGGCTGCAGGAAGAGGCAGACCCCCACCCCGACCGGCAGCGCCCCCAGGTCCGCCACCCACGCGGGCCGGCGGGCCGGTGCCCGCCGGATCCCCTCCAGCTCGGCGAGCGCCCGTGGCCCGTCGAGCTCGCCCGCCCGCAGCCGGTGCACCAGGTGGAGGACGTCGGCCGTCTGCTCGAACCGCAGGGCGGCGCCGACCGGCTGGAACCGGGTGGCCTCGTCCGCCCCCAGGGCGACGAACAGCCCGTTGGTCAGCGCGGCGACCCGCACGTCCGGAGCCCCCATCGACCGTCCCAGTCCGCGGAGTTCCTCCTCGACGTCATGGACGGGCAGGCCACCGCCCAGCAGGGCTTCGCCCAGTTCGAGCAGCAGACGGCGGAGCGGGTCGGGCGGGGCTTCGGTGCCCCTGACCAGGAGAGACGTGCTTGGCATGGCAGGTATCGTCCCATCCCGCCCGATTCGGTCCGACTGTGCCCCGGTCTGTTCGGTTTCCCGCCGCGCGCACGCCGTCCGCCGGCGACGGCCGGCCCGGGACACGAGCGCGTGTCCCGGGCCGGCATCCGACCCCCGGCCAGTAGCATCCCTTCAAACCTCTTGGGGATGCTTTCCGGCGAATCGGCGACGGTTCGACCGCACGCAGGAACACCGTCCGCCGGCGTTGGGGGAGATGTGACCGTCGTCGCCGCCGTGGCCCGCTCCACCCGGGTCCGGCCGCTCTCCGCCGCCGACCTGCTGGCGGAGGCGGTCGCCCGGGCCGGGCTCTGGGAGCGGCTCGCCGAACGGGCGCACGGCGACCCGGGGACGGTCGCGGTGCTGTTGACACCGGGCACCTCCGCGTACGGCGATCCGGCGACCGCGGTCAGCGCCGCCCTGGTGGAGCACCTGATCGACCTGCTGCACGACCGCGGCTACCGCGACGCCACCGTCGGAGCCGCCCGCTGCGGCCCGGACACCTGGCTGGCCGGCCCCGGGCTCCCCGAAGCCTGCCGCCGACTCGGCTACGGCGGGCGCACCCCGCAGGGCAACGCCTACCGCGTCGTGGACCTGTCGGAGGAGGTCGGGCCGGCCGGGTTCCCCGACTCCTCCGTGCTGCACGGCAGCGGCCTGGCGCGCAGGTGGCTGGACGCGGGCTTCCGGATCAACATCGCGAAGAACAGCACCCACCCGGAGTTCGGCTACGCCCTGTGCCTGGCCAACCTGTTCGGCGTGCTCCCGCAGGACGACAAGCACCACCACTACCGCGCCCGACGGGACGGCGCCGAAGTCGTCGTGGACCTGCTGCGCTCCCACCCGCCGGACTTCCACCTCATCGACGCCGTGGTGAGCAGCCACGGGTGCGCCGGATCGCACGTCGGCAGGCCCCTGCGGACGGATACGGTGATCGCCGCACCGGACGGCGCGCTGGCGGACCTGGTCGGCGCGCTGCTCATGGGCGTCGACCCCGTCTCGTCGCCGCTCAACGCGCGGGTGCTCAGCGACCGGGGCCTGCCGGACGCCTACCGGATCGACGGCGACCTGACGCCCTACCAGGGCTGGCGCAACCCGCCGAGATCGCTGGTCGAGGCGGTGCGCCGACTCGCTCCCGACGGGCGGGCCCACCGGCTGTTCAGCGTCGCCGCCTGGCACGTGGCCCCGGGCACGGCCGAGGTCACCGACCCGGCCCTCGCCCGGCTCTCCCGGCTCCTCACCTCGCTGATCCGCGCCGCGGACGCGAACCCGGCCGCCGCCGCCGCCCTGTGCACGGTGGTCGGCGCGGCGGCGTCGGCCTCCTCCACCGTCCGCGCCTGGCGGACCGGGAACGCCAAGGACGGCCTCCGGCGCCGGGACGTCTCCCTCGCGGTCGACCCGGACGCCTACACCCACGAGGACTACGACCGGATCACCGACCTCCTGCGGCCACTGGAGACGGTGATCGACGCGCTGCCCGCGGACGCCTGGCAGATGCGGTGGCAGCATGTGGGCCACTCGATCCTGTTCGGCTGCGAACGCACCGTCAACGCGCCGTACCGGGAGTTCGTCCGGCGGGTCGACATCAGCCGGTCCATCAGCTACATGACCGACTACCTCGGCGGACGGGTCCACGTGGTGTCCCGCGACGCCCAGGGGCGGCCCACCCGCCAGATCGAACGCAACCTGTACCTGGCACAGCCGAACTACCTCTCGTACTACGGCGGTCCGCCCATCGACGTCTGCAAGCTGGAGTCGGTGGACTACGGGGAACAGCGGCAGCGGATCTCCTGGCGGACCGTCCGCAGCCCGAACGGGTCCGCCGAGTACGACGACGGCTCGGTGACCTTCCTCCCGGCGGACGGCGGCGGCCGCACCCGGATCGTGATCCGGGTGCGCCAGCGCTTCACCCTCCCGCTGACCTGGCAGGTGATCCGCCCCGACACCCGGCCCAAACTCAGGGACCCGCTGGTGCAGGACTCCTACCAGCGCTTCTTCATCCGCACCCTCGACAACTTCGAGGCGCAGTACGAGGGGCGCCCCTACCGGATCGGCCGGCCCTGGGAGGAGTCCGACGACCTGGAGGCCGCCGAGCTGCCCACCCAGCGGCTGACCGAGGCCGCCCGGATGCTGCGCACCGTCGCCTCGCAGGCCCTGACCGTGCCGACACCGCCGGGACGGCTGGGGCCGGACGGCTTCTGGCACGTCGCGCCCGGCGACCTCCCGACCCGCTCCCCCCTGCTGGAGGAGTTCCGCGAGTCGCTGCGCCCGGCGGTGGCCGGCTTCTGGCAGGGACTGCGCGAGGCCGCGGCCCGGGACCGGCGGTCGAGGCGGGCCCTGTGAGGGCGTGCGTGACCGGTGCCAGCGGGCTCGTCGGGTCCCAGGTGGTGCGTACGCTGCACGACGCCGGCCAGGAGGTGCGGGCGCTGGTGCGCCGCAGCAGCGACCTGCGGCCGCTGCACGGCCTGGACGTGCCCCTGGTCAACGCCGACCTGCGCGACCCGCTCAGCCTGCCGCCGGCGTTCGAGGGCTGCGACACGGTGTTCCACTGCGCCGCCCTGTTCGCCTACTGGGACACCAGCCGGGAGGAACTGGCCAGGGCCAACGTGGAGGGCACCTGCGAGGTGCTGCGGGCGGCGGCGCAGGCGGGGGTCCGGCGGGTGGTGCTGACCTCGTCGTCCATCACCTGCGGATCGTCGGGCGGACCGGTGGCCCGGGACGAGCAGTGGCTGCCCGGAGAGGAGTACCTGCCGGACTACTTCGTCACCAAACTGGAGCAGGAACGGACGGCCTTCGCCCTGGGCACCGACCTCGGCCTGGAGGTGGTGGCGGCCTGCCCGACCATCGTGGTCGGCGGCCCCGACTGGCGGCTGGTGCCCAGCAACGCGCTGATCACCCGGTACCTGGCCGATCCGCTGCGCACCACCTATCCGGGCGGCTGCAACATCGTCTCCGTCCGGGACGTCGCGGCCGGCCACGTGCTGCTCGCCGAGCGGGGCGTGCCCGGGGAGCGCTACCTGCTCGGCGGCGAGAACTGGGCCTGGCGGACCATCCACCAGACCGTCTCCGAGCTGTGCGGCACCCGTGGACCGTGGGCCACCGCCAGTCACACGGGTGCGTACCTGGCGGCGACGCTGGGGGAGATCCGCGCGGTGCTGACCGCACGGGCCCCGGCGACCACCCGGGCGGAGGCCCGGACGATGGGGCGTTTCTACTGGTACCGGCACGACAAGGCGGCGGACCTCGGCTACCGGCCGAGGCCCGCGCGCCAGGCGCTGGTCGAGGCGCTGGGCTGGCTGGTGACCAGCCCGCACCTGTCGGACCGGGTCAGGTCCGGGCTGCGGCCGCATCCGGAGGTGACGAGCGCGCGGGAGCTGCTTCCCCGCCCGCTGGAGGACGGGGGCCCGGCGCCGCGCTGACCCTCACTGCTTCGGGCTCCCGGTGCGGGGCTTACCGGCGGGCTTCCCGTCCGTTCCGTCGCCGTCGCCGGTGTCGTCACCGGTGTCGTCACCGTCCGTGGCGTCGGCGCCGTCTCCCCACGCGGTCCTGCTGAGGTGGTCCCGAAGGCGCTGCTCGTGCTCTCGGGTGACCTCTGCCATCCGCCGGGCGTAGTCGATGCCGAGCCCGCTCAGCTCCAGGGCGAACCTCAGGTCCTCGTCGGCGACGAACTTGCAGTACTCGCTGTAGACCTTCCCCCAGGCGAGCCTGCCGGTGGCCAGCCCGGCCGTCAGCTCCGCCCAGTCGCCCCACATCGTGGTCTGGAGCTCGGCGATCGTGGCCGCGGTGGACCGGAGGTGTTCCCAGCCCGCTCGAAGTTCGTCGTTCAGCTGTTCGGGGGTCTCGGGGCTCATGGCCACTCCTCAGGTCGGGTTTCCGGTAAGGACCGGCTGCGGGCTCAGCAGCGTGCTGTGGTGGAACCCCAGACGGGGATCGGTCCAGACGGGCAGCTCGGGCAGGTGGGTGCGCAGCTCCGGCATCTCGACTCGCAGCCGCACGGTGTTGGCCGGGTAGTCGTACACGGTGATCGTGTTGAGCCCCCGGTTGGCGGTGAACAGCAGGGACTGGTCGGCGGAGAGCTGGCAGGCGTAGATCCCGTCGATGAGCGTGCCGCGGGTGACCCGCAGGGCGCCGATGAAATGCTTGCTGCTCGGGCCGGGCGAGCCCCGGGTGAAGGCGTCGGTGACCTGCCGCGCGGCCTGCCGGGCGGAGCGCAACTGGGCAGCCAGGCGCGGGCGTTCGTCGATCACGCGGTACGAGGCGAAGTCGGCGAGGTCGATCATGACGATGGTGCCGCTGCCGCCGTTGCAGTAGATCAGTTCGCGGTCCGAGACGCAGACGTCCGAGTTGATGTGCGCGGGGACGTTCTGTCCGCAGGCCCAGTGGCGCAGGATCTGCCCGGTCTCGGCGTCGATCTCGTACACGTACTCCTTGAAGTAGGCCATGGCCCACTCGTGCCAGTCCCGGCCCTCCTGCGGCAGCACCCGGAAGGACAGCGCGTAGAACCGGTCGTCGCTCGGGTGGCAGGCCACGTGCCAGCAGGTCGTCGGCAGCCGCACCCGCCGGGCGACGCGCTTCTCCAGGTCGAAGACGCCGACCTCGGCCGCCTCGCCGCGGCCCGGGTGGTCCATGCCGCCGTAGACGACGTACCGGCCGGAGGCGGTGCGCTTCATGGCGTGAGGGAGTTTCAGCAGGTGGTCGCCGATGCGCTGGGCCTCGGTCGGGCGGTCGAGGTCCAGCAGCCACAGGCCGTCACCGATCGCGGTGACGCCGTGGGTACCGTCCAGCCACACCATGTGGGTGCTGCTCTTGATGGCCGCGTCGGGGGGTTCGAACCGCAGGGTGGAGACCCGCTCGCTCTCGTCCAATGACTGGACGTCGTAGAAGAGGAGCTGCTGCCCGGCGTTGCCGAGGAACCCGAACCTTCGGTCGGGGGTGATGCTGACGGCGTGGCCGCCGGAGACGCCGTCGTAGTACCGCACCCGGTAGGCGTACTCGCCGGTGTCCGGGTTGTAGCGGAAGACGCAGACGCCGGCCGCCCCCTCCAGGCCGTTCATGCCGTTCCCGTCCAGGGCGATGTGGAAGGCGTAGGGGTAGGTGCCCATCTGGTTCCTGACCTCCACTGATCATCGTACGAGGGGTGCGGTTTGATCGCATGCCGTCCGTGCGGAGCAAAATTGGGAAGTTTGCTGACGAACTTCTCTGGTCCGGGCGCGCACCGATTGTGACACGGTGGCTGTTTGCGGAGCTGCTGCGTCGGCTTGATAGGCCATCGCGTCGGAGTGCGTATGCGACTCGTGTGTGTGAGCCTGGAGTCGACGGCCTCGTAGTCGAGCTGTCACGCGCCGTGGCGACACCTCGCCCGGTTGCGGAAATTCCTCACGGAAAGGCGGGGTGATCCCCATGCCCGGAGACCCGGCGAAGAAGGTCATCGTCACGCAGGAGAGCGGCCCTGTCGGCTCCGCCGGCGGTGGTTCCGGCGGAAAGTCCGTCAAGGGGTTCCATATCTTCACTGTTTCGATCCACGTGGAGCCGACGGAAGGTGAATACAAGCCGGGGCAGGTGCATTACGCCTTCACCGTCCCGACCGGCTGGAAGTGGGTCGAGTGGGGGAACCACTACTACTACAACGACGAGACGTACCAGACGACCCCGGCCAAGCCCCTCGACGTGCAGGTCGACGGCAAGGTGCTGTCCTTCGATCTCGACACCCATCTGAACTCGACCACCTCGGACGGTACCCGCCTGGCCTTCACCGTGATGGTCGAGCCGGTCAGCGGGACCAAGCCCGGTACGTACAGTGACGGGCTCGCGGTCGTCGGCAAGAGCGGCCAGCAACTGCTCCCGGTGCAGGCCACACTCTGGGGCATCACCACCCAGTAGTCCGCGGGATCGCCGACGGCGGTGCGGATCCGGGACGGATCCGGGACGGATCCGCACCGCCGAGGCGTGTGCGGTCTGGTGGGGGCCGCTACGGGCGGACGGTGAGCACCAGCTTTCCCGTGACCCGGCCCGTCTCGCCCTCGGCGTGGGCCCGGGCGGCCCCGGCGAGCGGGTACGTGCCGGAGACATGCGCGCGCAACTGCCCGGACTCGGCGAGCGAGGCGATCGCGGCCATGCCCGCCTGGTCGTGCTCGACCAGCAGGGTCTTCGCCGTCACTCCCAGCTCGGCGGCGCGTTCGGCCAGTCCGTCGAGGTCCACGGGCAGGATCGACACCAGGACGCCGCCGGGCCGGAGCGTCTCCAGGGAGCGCAGCCGGTCCTCCCCGCCGAGCGGGTCGAGGACCACGTCGACGTCGCGGGCCTCCTTCACGAAGTCGGCGGTGCGGTAGTCGATGACCTCGTCCGCGCCCAGGCCGCGGACGAAGTCGTGCTTGGCGGCGGACGCCGTGCCGATGACGTACGCGCCGCGCGCCTTGGCGATCTGCACGGCGACGTGCCCCACGCCGCCGGCCGCCGCGTGCACCAGCACCCGCTGCCCCGGCTGGACCCGGGCGGTGTCGACGAGGGCCTGCCAGGCGGTGAGCGCCACCAGCGGAAGGGCGCCGGCCTCGGTGTGGCTCAGTGCGGCGGGCTTGGGCACGAAGGCCCGGGCGGGACCGGTGACGTACTCGGCGTGCGAACCGGCGCCGTACGGGTACGGCAGCATGCCGAACACCTCGTCGCCCGGCACGAAGAGCGAGACGCCGAGGCCGACCGCCTCGACGACGCCGGAGACGTCCCAGCCGAGCGTGAACGGGGGCTGTCCGAGGAAGATCTCGCGTTCGCGGTGCTTCCAGTCGGTGGGGTTGACCCCGGCGGCGTGGACGGCCACGAGGATCTCGCCGACGCCGGGTGCGGGGCGTTCGACCTCGGCCTCGTGGAGGACGTCCGGGTCGCCGAAGGTGGTCTGGGTGATGGCTCGCATCGTGTTCGTGGTCATGGATCAAGCGTGCGGCCCCGGCCCTGACCTGGGAAATGGCAGGATTGCCAAAGACCGATAGGATCGTGCCATGCCTGCGATGGAACCCCGCGGCCCCGGTGACCGGCCGCCGCACCGCGTCGTCGTCCTCGCCCTGGACGGCGTGTACCCCTTCGAACTGGGCATCCCCAACCGGGTCTTCCCCGGGGTGCCGGGGGCGTACGAGGTGGTGACGTGTGCGGCGACGGACGATCGGACGGTCGCCACCGACGCCGACTTCACGATCACCGTCGGGCACGGGCCCGAGGCGCTGGAGGGCGCCGACACGGTCGTCATCCCGCCCTACGCCCTGCACCGCGTCACCGCCGACCTGCCGGAGCCGGACCGCGCGGCCCTCGCCCGGATCCGCCCCGGCGCCCGCATCGTCTCCATCTGCACCGGCGCGTTCGCGCTGGCCGCCGCCGGTCTGCTCGACGGGCGGCGCGCCACCACGCACTGGGCCCTGGCGCCCGCCTTCCGCCGGATGTTCCCCCACGTCGCCCTGGACGCCGACGTGTTGTTCATCGACGACGGCGACGTGCTCACCTCGGCGGGCGCCGCGTCCGGGCTCGACGTGTGCCTGCACGTGGTGCGCTCCGACCACGGCAGCGCCGTCGCCAACCAGGTCGCCCGGCACTGCGTGGTGCCGCCCTGGCGCGAGGGCGGCCAGGCCCAGTACATCGAACAGCCGGTGCCCCCGGAGGGAGCCAACGGCACCGCCGCGACCCAGGCCTGGGCGCTGGAACACCTCGACCGCCCGCTCGCGCTAAGGGAGTTGGCCGCGCACGCCCGCATGAGCCCGCGCACCTTCGCCCGCCGCTTCCAGGAGGAGACGGGCACCAGCCCGGGCCGCTGGCTGATCCAGCAGCGGGTGCACCGCGCCCGCCACCTGCTGGAGACCAGCGACCTGCCGGTCGACCGGATCGCCGCGGAGATCGGCTTCGCCACCGGCGCCTCCCTGCGCCAGCACCTGCACGCCGCCATCGGGGTGTCGCCCCAGGCGTACCGGAACACGTTCCGGGGCCGGAGCGGGGTACCCGAGCGGCTCTGAGCGTGTCACCGGCCGGACCTGGCGCAGCGTCAGCAGTGACAGCACACGTCCAGTACCACGGTCTCCGGGGCGAGGGCATCCAAGTAGGCGTTGGCTTCCGGCAGGTAGCCGTCGTCGCGCTTGTCGATCCACCTTCCGTCGAGCCGCAGCAACGCGTAGCCGGGCACCGCGTTGGCGCGGGCCTGCGCAAGGTTCTCGGCCCGGTCCGCGGTGAACCGGAACGGCCACGCCGATGGCGCGTCGCCGCCGGCCACCCACGCGTCGTGCCGCTCCCCGGCCAGCCGCTCGTGCGCGGCGCGCAGCGCCTCGAAGTCCAGCAGCCCGCGCGGGCCGCCGTCGCACCGGCCAGGGAGGTCGCCGAGCAGGTCGCGATCCTGGGGCAGTTCTCCGTAGTCGTGCTTGACCAGCCGCGGGTCCCCGGCGGCGTCCGGCCGGTGCAGCAGGCGCGGGCCTTCGATGCGCAGAGACAGGCCGTCCCACTCGCCTTGAGGGTTGTGGGTGCGGAGGAAGTACCCGCGTCCGGCGTCGTCGACGTAGAGGTAGCCGCCGTCGCCGGGGGCATTCCCGGTCGTGGAGTTCATCAGGTCGGCGATCTCGGCCCAGCTGAGGTCTTCCCGGTTCGGGAGGAGGCCGCGTTCTCTGTTCGCCTGCACCCAGTACACGCTGTTCGGGTCTGCCGGCTCATAGTCCCGGTAGGGGGGCACTTCGAGTTCGGTGTTGTACGGCGCGAGGGCGGCGACCATGGCCTTGCGGTACTGCTCGGGCGGCATCGGCGGCAGGACGACGAGCATGTCGTACTTCGACATCGGATTTCCCTCTCCGTTCGTTGACCCGCCACATCCTGTCGAACGGTGGTGCACCGGTGCATCCGGGTTTCGGCCCGGCCAGGCGTGGAGCTGATCCGGGGCACTCCTTTCGGGCGACTCCCCTGTGGAGTCGGCCTGAGGCGATGCCACCGAGCCGTGCTGCGCAGGAAGTCGGTGGGGCCGACTTCCTGCGCGCGAGGTTCAGGTGTGGGTGGCGGCTTGGGCGCGGCAGTGGGTGAGGGCGTAGGTGATGCGGGTGTCGGGGTTGGGGGTGGTGGTGAGGAGTTCGCCGGCGGTGGTGAGGGTGGTCCAGTAGCGGGCGGGGTCGCCGGTGCGGGGGAGGGGCTGGGCGGCGGCGAGGGAGAGGTAGGCGGTGGTGAGGTTGCCGGTGGTGAACCAGCGGCTCAGGCCGTGCTGGTGGCCGGGGCGGATGCCGCCCATGGCGTCGATGGCGGTCAGGAAGTGGTCGACGATGGCGAGTTCGGTGTCGGTGAGGGAGGCGGGGATGTCGAAGACGCCGAGGGCTTCGAGGAGTTCGCCGGTGTCGGTTTCGGAGTTCGGGCGGGGGTTGGCGAGGAGGGCGTCGTAGCAGTCGTTGAGGCGGCGGGTGGTTTCGGCGAGGGGGATGGTGAGGGCGAGGCAGACGGCTCGGGCGGAGGGGAGGGGCTTGTGGGTGCGGCGGGCGAGGAGGGCGTAGGTGGCGGCGGGGGTGGTGCCGCGGGAGAGGGCGTGGCGGGCGAGGGTGGCGAGGTGCATGGGTGGGGTGGCTTTCAGACGGTGACGATGGAGGAAGAAGGGGCGACGAGGGCCCAGACAAACTTGCCGATCCCGCCGGGTCGGGAGGTGCAGCCCCAGCGTTCGGCGAGTTCATTGATGAGGAAGAGCCCGCGTCCGTGCTCGTCGTCCGGCGCAGCGGCCCGGAGGGACGGACGGCCGCTGCCGGCGTCGTGGACCTCCAGCCGGAGGCGCGAGTTGACGAGGGCGAAGCGGATCTCGATGTGGCGGTCGTCGGGGGCGTCGGAGTGCTGGACGGCGTTGGCGAACAGTTCGCCGAGGAGGAGTTCGGCGGTGTCGGTGTAGCGGTCGCCGGCAGGGAGGCCCGCGAGGTAGGCGCGAAGCAGGTACCGGGCCAGGGGCGTGGATTCGGTCCGCGAGTCGAGGCGCGCGACGAACGTACGGGGGCGGCGGGCAGTGAGCATGGGGGAGTACCTCAGGGGACGGGAGGGGGCGTACGAAGGGAGCGCGCAATCACGCTACGCATGCAGATGATCGCGTTCCGGTATCAATGATCGGCCTGCGGAGGTACGGTGATGGCCGAAATCGGGTACCAGGCACACGCGGTACGTCAGGGGGTCGGGCATGGCACACCGGCGACTCAAGAGCGAAGTGACGGCCAGTTCGGCGCGGATCTTCGGTGAAGAGCTGCGGTTCTACCGGGAGATGGCCGGCTACACGCAGGAGCAGTTGGCGAAGCTGCTGCACTGCACCAGGCCGAACATCACAAGGTACGAGTCAGGCCAGAGGCGCATGCCGCCGGACATGGTCGTGCAGGCCGACGTGTTGCTCGACACGGGCGGGTCGCTGAAGCGGCTCTGGGACCGGGTGGACTGGAGCGCGGGGGTCGAGCACCCGGATTGGTTCCAGACTCATGCCGACGCGGAGTCCGAAGCACTTGGTGCCCGCGTCTACCAGTGCGGCTATATGCATGGCTTGCTGCAGTGCCGGGAGTATGCGCGGGCGCTGTTTGCCGCTGGTAATTCGACGGCGCTCATCGAGGAGCGAACGGCAGCACGATTGGCTCGACAACAGCGGTTCCTCGTGCAGGACGGCCCGTTGCTCCTGGCTGTTCTCGACGAGAGCACGATTCGAACGGTCATCGGCGGGCCTGAGGTGATGCGCCGCCAGATGGAGCACCTGCTGACCATCTCGGAACTGTCGAACGTGATCATTGAGATTGCACCGTTCGCGGATCGCAGGACGGTCATCCCTACGTCGATGGTTCTACTGGAGATGCCTGATGGGCAGAACTACGTCTACTCGGAGAGCTTGGATCGAGGGCATCCGAGCAATGATCCGGAAGTCGTCGCCGCGCACCGGCGCGCCTATGATCGGCTTCGCAGCGAGGTACTCTCAGGGAGTAACTCGCTTGCGCTGATCCGTGATGCGCTGGAAGGGTACAAGGATGACGCGGAACGAGCTCGCCAGAGCCGTCTGGCGGAAGAGCAGCTACAGCGCTCCCAACGGCGGCGACTGCATCGAAGTGGCCCCCGGATTCCCCGGCCTCGTCCCCGTGCGTGACTCCAAGGACCCCAACGGCCCGGCCTTCGTCTTCCCGGCCGCCGCATGGGACTCCTTCATCGCCGCGATCCGGGAAGACGAGTTCCCGGTCAAGGGCTGACCGGGCTTCGACGGCACGAGGGACGGCCGGATGCGGAACGAGCGCCCGGCCGGGGTTCCGGCCGGGCGCTCGTTGGTCATCCGTTGTGTTCGGCGGCCCGGGTCCGGGCCCAGGCGATGAACTCGTCGACGACCGGGTAGCTCGTTTCGACCTGGCCGACCAGCTCTTCGAGTTCGGCCGGTGTGGCCTCGTCGACCCGGAGGATCATCCGGGCCCAGCCGGGCGGCCGGCCGCGGTGGAACTCGAAGCTGGGACTGCAGATCTCCGTGAACAGTGCGTCACGGTCGAGCAGCCGCCGCATGGTCGGAAGGGTGTGCTCCCGAAGGACCTCCGCCATGGCCTGGCCGGCGGCATCGGGGTCGATCCGTCCGCCGTACGCCCAGTTCGGGTTGAGCGGATTCACGTTGTCGGGCTCGTAGGCGGCCTGCTCCGGTGGAATCACGCCCCACTGCACGATGGCGGCCGACGCGTCCGGAGCCTTCTTCCTGGCGGACTCCCAGCTCTTGCGGTAGCTCCACGCCCAGGAGGCGGCCGGCACGACGTACGCCTTGACGGTGAACACCTCCATCGCCGGATCGAGGCGTCGGGCCCGGAACTCCAGCAGCGCGTGGTCGCCGTTGTCCGCAGCCAGGCGGTACACCAGGCCCTTGCGGGTCAGACCGGCCTCCTTTGCCACGGGCGCCACGTGCTGTCGGGTCCACGCGTCAAGAGACACCATCTCTCTTCCTCCGTTCGGAATTGTCATGCTGCCAGGTCGAACAGCGCCTGCGTCACGGCCACGGTCGTCGCCGTCCCCGCAGCGGCTCCGGCCTCCACCGGGGCACCTGCCACGACTCCCGCGATGACGAGGACCCCGGCCGGGATCAACAGCGGCGCCATGCTCACCCCGCTGTCGGCCAGCGGCGTGGTCCCCAGACCCGGCTGGTGTGCGGTGCCAGGGTACTTGCCGGGCGCCGGGCCGGGAGTGGCGGTGGGCACCCGTGCGGCCTGCGACTGCTGCGCCGTACCGGAAGCGGGCATGTGCTGCTTCATCTTCTGATTGTCCGGCTTCCCGTAGATCACCGCACCCTCCGCCGGGCCGACCACGATGTTGCCGTCGGGCACGTCGTAGGGGCCGGCGATAGTCCACCCGAGGACCGCCTGCTTGCCGTCCTCCTGCAGCTTCTTCACGTACCACTCGGCCTCCGGCACGGCCTTGGACGCCTCACCGGCGGACTTGACCTCCCACACGTAGTAGACGTCGCTCTTGGGGTCGTGGCCGAGGATGTCGACGAAGCCGTTGTTGCAGTCCGTCAGCGAGGGGTCGTCCATGCACTTCTTGGTGGCCCGGGGAACCGGGGCGCCCTGCAGGACCTCGAACTTGTTCGCCCCCATCTTGGAGGCCTGCTTCTTGATCTCCCCGGCGGCGACCTCCTGCGCGTTGTTGTGCGCGCTCGTCCTGTCCATCGGGTGCTTGATCCCGAGTTCCTTCTTGGTCGCCCGGATGGCCTTCAGGAGCGCCGTGATGGAGTTGAACAGGCCCTCAAGGATGTTGCGCCCGGTCGGGTCGCTGAGGGTCAGCGGGTTGTTGTCGCCGTAGGTGTACGCGGCCAGCGACTGCGGGTCGGTCGTGGTCATCACCGGGTCGACGCTGATGAACCGTCCGGTGGCCGGGTCGTACTCGCGGGCGCCGAGGTGGGTGAGCCCGGTGGTGTCGCTGGTGCCGCCGAGGAAGCCCCGGGTGCCGGCCCAGGTGGACGGGGCGGTGCCGCGCATGCCACCGAAGGGGTTGGTGCGGCGCTGGGCGACGGCGCCGGTGGTGGCGTCGACGCCGACTTCGGCGGTGCCGTGGTGGTCGGCGACCTGGAAGGTCACCCGGTTGTCGTCGGTGCGGACGGCCGTGGCACCGCCCAGCGCGTAGTAGCGGGTGGCGGTGGGCTTCGCCGCGCCCTTGACGAGGTTGAGCTCGGTGCCGCCGAGGTACAGGGTCCAGTTCTCGGCGGCGGGGTTGGCGGAGTCGACGGTGTGGCCGAGCAGGCGGTTGCCGCCGGCGTCGTAGAGGTAGTCGGTGCTCCGGGTGGCGGTCGTGGCGGAGCCGCTCGTGGTCGTGACGGTGTCGACGACCTTGCCGAGCCGGCCCTCCACGTCCCAGGTCAGGGCCTGGTCGCTGGTCTGGTTGCCGGACGGCTTGAGGTGCCGGCCCGTGGTGTTGCCGGCGTCGTCGTAGTCGTAGCCCTCCGAAACGGGGGTGCCGTTGGCACCGGTGACGGTGCTGGTGCCGGTCAGGGTGTGCGGGCGGGCCTCGGTGGCGGCGGGGTAGGTGTAGGTGGTGGTGGCGTCCTGGGCGGTGTTGCCGGTGGCGTCGTGTCGGGTCTCGGTGGCCCGGGTGCCGTTGGTGTTGTAGGTCCAGCTGGTCCAGTACGGGGCCGGGCCTCCGAGGGCGGCGCCGTTCGGGCTGTCCGGGCAACCGGTGCCGTTCGGGGTGAACGCCTCGGTCAGGCGGGCCAGGTAGTCGTACCGGAAGCACTGCCGGTCGGTGCCGGAGCGCGAGGTGTCCGTGACCGAGGTGACGTTGCCGGCCTGGTCGTAGGTGTAGGCGGCGGCGCGGAGGGCTCCGGTGACGCCGTACTGGTCGGTGCGGCTGGAGGCGAGGCGCTGGGTGCCCCACTCGTAGGCGTTGGTGACGTACAGCTCCTTGCCGGCGGTGCCGTTGCTGAGGGTGGACTGCAACGGCTTGCCGGTGAGGCTGAAGGTCTGGTTGGTCAGGTACTTGCCGATGCCTTCGACGGCGGTCTGCCGGCGCAGCGCGTCGTAGGTGAACGAGACGGACTCCGCGGGCAGGTTGCCGGCCGCCGGGTAGGTCATGCTCTGCGGTAGGCCGTCGAGACGGTAGATGCTCCCGCTGATGTAGCTGCCGGCGAGGGCCTCCTGACCCGGGACGGACGGGACGGTGACGGTCGTCCGGTTGGCCCGGCCGAGGGTGTCGAAGAGCGAGTAGGCGGTCTTGTACTGGTAGGTGGTGCCGCCGACGGTGCTGTAGCGGGTGCTGGAGGACAGCACGCCCTTGTTGCCGGACGGGTCCCACGCCTGCGAGGTCAGCAGCGGACCGGTGGCCGAGCCCTCACGGGTCTCGATCAGGCGGCTGAGGTTGTCGTAGACGCTGGCGATCGTCTTGCCGCGGCCGTCGGTGGTGCTGGTCAGCTCGCCGCGGCTGCCGTACGCCTTGACGGTGGTTCCGCTGTCCGGGTCGACCGCCTTGGTCTGCCGGCCGAGCTGGTCGTAGAGCCAGGTCCAGGCCGTTCCGGACGGGTCGGTCAGCTTGGTGAGGTTGCCCGCCGGGTCGTAGCCGTAGCTGGTCGCGTCGTAGGCGCCGGTCGGGGTCGCCGACTTGTACTGGCGCAGCTCGGTGGTGTGGCCGGCCGCATCGGAGATGGTGGTGGTCGGGGTGCCGCCGGTGGGCGGGGTGATGGTGACCCGGTCGCCGCCGTACTCGGTGAGCGTGCTGGAGAGCGGGGTGCCGACGCCGTTGCCGGCGAGGGCCGTGACGCTGACGACCCGCCCGAGGCCGTCGTAGGCGGTGGCGGTCTGGCTCTCCACCCCGGTGGTGTCGTCGACGTTGCGCAGCGTCGTCGAGGGCGCGCCGGTGGCGTAGTACGGGGCGTAGGCGAGGGCGGCCTGGCCGCGGTCGTCGTAGAAGGTGTCGGTCAGCACGCGGCCGCCGTTGTCCGCCGGGTCCTGGGTCTGCCGCACGCGGGCGAAGCCGTCGTAGAGCGTGTACCCGGTCTGCTGGGTTCCGTCGCTGTTCAGCGTCTTGGCGGAGATCGCGATGATCTTGCCGTCCGTGACAGCGTACTCGAACTCGTGGTTGGGGCTCTGCCCGGTGCCCTTCGAGCGGTTGGGCTGCCAGACCTTGAGGGTGCGGCCGAGCGCGTCGTACTGGATGTCGGTGCGGCGGTTGTTGGCGTCGACGGTGTCGTTCGTCAGGCCGCGCACCGGCTCGTACTCGGTGGTGCTGACCTGGGTGGTGGTGGCGTCGCCGGCCTTGGCGGGCGGGCTGGTCACCACGGACTTGGCGGGCCGGCCGGTGGCCGGGGTGTAGGCCGTGGTGGTGGTCCGGGCGTCCGGCGAGGCCGAAGTGACCGGCCCGGTGGCGCCGGTGGTGTCGTAGATCGTGGTGGAGGCCAGGTTGGTGGAGGTCAGCGTACGTCCGTAGACGTCGTACGTGAACGCGTTGTCCAGGTAGGTCGCGCTGTTGCCGGTCTGCGACTTGAGCGATTGCGCGAGCGTGACGTCACCCTTGGTGGGCGCGGCGCCGTACGCCTGACCGTCGTAGCGCACCCGCTTGTCGGACAGGACGGCGGAGGTGCCGTCGGCCTGCGTCTGCCGGCTGACGTCGCTTCCGCAGCCGACGGCCACGGTCTCGACCCGCATGATGCTGGACAGCAGCCAGGCCGCGGTGTTGTCGGCGTAGGTGGTGCGGGTGCACTTGTCGTCGCCCGCGACCGCCACGTCGCCGAGGTCCTCCACCACCGTGGAGCGGCCGTAGTCGTCGCGGGTGGTGTTGCTCCTGGTCTCGCGCCAGGTGTTGCCCGCGCCCTTGTCGAGCGAGGTGAAGGCGCGGGTGACGGCGATGCCGGTGATGTTGGCGGTGGTGGTGCCCCAGTCGCGGACCCGCTTGGCGGTCTCCTTCTTCCAGGGGGTGTTGACGGTCTTGCCGAGGACCGCGCCGCCGGGCTTGTCGTACTGCTCGGTGCGGTACTCGAAGCCCGCCCAGGCGTTGTCGTCGGTGATCGTGGTGCCCTGACCGTCGTCGACGGTGACGGTGCGCTTCTTGGTCTTGTCGGCGGGGTCGGAGCGGTCGCCGTCCATGCCGCGCAGGTAGTAGTGGTCGGACTGGGTGGACATGGCGGCGACGCCGCCGGTCTGCACCCGGGTGCGGGCGTAGCCGCGCCACTGGGACCAGGTCTTGAGCTTGTCCTTGGTCAGGCCGTCCTCGTCGTCGAAGTGCCAGGCCGCGTCGCCGAGGTAGCTGTAGCGGGTGACCATGTCGGGTGCGCCGCCGGTGCGGTCCGTGCCGATGACCGACTCGACGACGTACTTGTTGAACCACTCCGTGGTCACCGGGCTCTCCAGCGAGGCCTGGTACATCTGCGGGAAGCAGCGGGTGGTGTTGTTCTGCGGGGTCGGCAGGGCGTTCCAGTCACAGGCCGGCGCCGAGTAGTTGACGTCGATCTGGCCGCCGAACTCGTCGGTGACGGTGCCCAGGCGCTGCTTGATGAACGGCATGCGGCCGTCGCCGACCTTGTCGAGCCGGTTCGCCAGCTGCTTGTAGGCAAAGGTGGTCTTCGGCAGCGAGACGGGCGGGGTGGCGGAGGTGCCGGTGTGCTGGATCGAGTCCAGCAGGAGCTGGTAGTCGAAGTCGGCGGTGCCCCACTTGTGCTTCAGGTCCCAGGTGTCGATGGCAGCGTAGCTGCCGTCGGCCTGCAGGGTCTTGGCGACGACCTGGGTGAGCCGGGTGCGGGTGAAGTAGGTGGGGGAGTACTTGCCGGTGCAGTCGGTGCCGTCGGCGCAGTTCTGGTCCCACGGAGTGTCGTACCAGTACTGCCGGTTGGCGTCGATCTTCGCCGGATCGCACACGCCGGCCGCGGTCTCCAGGCAGCGCTCGGCGGTGCCGAACTCGACCCGGCCCATCGGCTTGACGGTGGCCGAGTAGAGGTCGCTCTGCTGCTGGCCGTACTCGATGTGGTCCAGGCGCCCGCCGCGTATGTAGGGCGTGCGGTCGGTGGCCTTCAGGTTGCGGCCGTAGTTGTTGGTCTCGGGCGTGTACCAGTAGGTGATGTCGTTGCCGTGGGCGTCGACCACCAGGTCCAGGTTCCACCGCCAGCCCTGCTGGCACCAGGACGAGGCGAAGTCCGCGCCGTTGCACGGCTCGCCGGCGTTGTTGCCGTAGACCGGCACGGTGTAGACCGACTTGGTCTCCGGCTTGCCCGCCGACCAGTTCGGCAGGCGGTTGTAGCCGAAGTAGTAGTTGGTGCCGTCGGGCGTGGTGGCGCGGAAGTACTCGCCGTCGTTGTCGCCGTTGCCCCGGGCGGTGTCGCGAACGCGCACGATCCTCGTCGCGTCGTCGTTCTTGATCCGCCACTCGTCACCGGAGACCGGGATCAGCTCACCGGAGTGCCCGGCGAAGCTGATGGTGGCGTTGTCGGTGCCCCAGCAGAGGTCGCCCGGGCTGGCGGTGCCGGTCTTGGGCGCGCCGTCGTCGGCGCACGCCTTGTAGCTGCGCTCGACGAAGCCGGGCGACAGGTCGAAGCCGTCCCCGACCCAGGACGCCTGGTTGTTGCTGTTGGCCGTCCGGCCGTCGATCACGCCGGAGTTGTAGGACAGGCCGACCTTCGGCGTCAGACCGCCCGGCATCGCGGTCAGCGGCATGTCGTAGGACCAGGTGAACGACCCGCTGTTCAGCGCGGTCGACCAGCTCGACGCACTGGACAGCGGCGTCGCCTTGTAGTCGCCGCTCGGCCCGGCCGTCCCGGCGGTGGCGGCCAGCACCATCGCTCCCGGCACGGACTGCAGGCGCATCGACCCGGCCGGGGCCGTGGTCAGCGCGTCCGCGGCAACGGTCTGCTTCGCCACGTCGTTGCCGCCCGGCAGCGGGGTCTGCACCCGGCACTCGGGCAGGTCGGGCGTGGTGAGCGCGCACTCGGGCAGGCGGACCAGCTTCAGGCGCGAGCCGAAGCCGGAGCCGGCGGCCTGGGCGAAGGACGAGTAGTCGACGGCCAGGCCGCTGTTCTCGTCGGCGCCGGAGACGGTCAGCAGCACACCGTTGATCCCGGCCTTGGCGGCAGCGTCCTGGCCGAGCAGCTCGACCTTCGCCTTGCCCGCTGCGCCCGAGGACGAGAGGGCGACCGGCAGCTGGCCGGCCTTGACCGCCTTGCCCTTCTCGGCGGGGACGTCGACGGTGGCACTGCCCGCACCGGGCAGGGCGCCGTGCTTGCCGTCGGCCTTGCTGACGGTGGTGTCGGCCTTGCGGTCCTTGGTCTTCGCGTCCGAGCCCTTGACCGGCTTCTCGGGTGAGACCGCGGAGGGCTTGGTGTACGGTTCCGCGGCCGCCGCGACGGCGGCCAGCGGCAGTGCCGGCAGCAGTGACCCGACCAGCGTGCCCGCGATGACCGCGGACACTCTGGTGAGGGTCGGCTGCAGCACCGACCTCTTCCTGCTCATGGGGGAACAACTCCTCGAAAGGGAAAGGGACATGGCAGACCACGGGCCGGGCGGCAGATGGCCGCCCGGCCCGCGGAAAGGATGGGGATCAGACTCCGGTGGAGGTGTCCAGCTCGACGTTGAAGTTGGCGAGCTTGCCGATCTGCGCGGGGCTCAGCACGCCCTGGTAGAGCCAGACGTCGTCCAGCTCACCGGAGAAGTACTCGCCCCAGGCGCCGGACTCCTTGTTCCGGCCGAACTGCACGCCGCCCGTGGCCTCGTAGGGCTGCGGGACGCCGGCGGCCCAGGAGATGTGCGGGGTGCATCCGGTGGAGTTGTCCGGGCAGCCCTGGTTCTCCACCTGGCCGTTCACGTACAGGGCGAGCCGGTCCGAGAAGGCGTCGTAGCTGACCGCCAGGTGGGTCCAGTTCTCCATGACGGAGATGGCCGAGGTGTGCGCCGTCCTGGTGCGCGTCCCGCCGGTGTTGGCATCGGTGTCGCGCACCTCGGCCTCCCACTGGCCGTACGGCTGGCCGTTGGTGTCGTTGCCCATCGGCACCCAGCGCACGGTGACGGCGCTGTTGTTGGCGCCGGCAATGGACAGGACGGTCATCTTCCGGGTCGGGACGCCCGCGGTGTTCGCCCAGCCGGCCAGGGTGAAGCTCTGGCCGGTGTGCAGCGGGACGGAGCCGGTGGCCGCGTAGCCGGTGGAGCCGTCCAGCAGCAGGGTGCCGGGGACGGGCAGCACGCCGCCGTCGGCCTTGATCGAGGCGCCGCCGCCGAGCTGGGCGCCGGCCTTGGCCGGGCCCTCGTCCGGGGTGACGGCCGGGGTGCCGGTGGCCGAGGCGAGCTTCCAGCGGCCGGCCAGCTGCGGGCGCTGCTGCACCATGGCGCCGGCCTCGGGGCCGGTGACGACGCGGTCGTAGATCCGCACGTCGTCGATGTCGCCGCCGAAGAACTCGCCGTTGGCGCCCTCGCGGCTGACGGCACCGATCTGGATCGGGCCGGGGTTGGCCCACGGCGCGTTCTGGGTGTAGTCGGACTCGCCGACGAGGAAGCCGTTGATGTAGAAGCGCAGCTTCTTGGCGGCGGTGTCGGAGACGCCCAGCAGGTGGGTCCACTCGCCGGTGGTGCCGGCGAAGCAGGGCACACCGTTGATCTGGGTGCCCGGGGTGCAGTCGGGCTGCCAGGTGCGGACCAGGGTGTCGGCGGAGGTGTCCTCCTTGTAGCGGCCGAAGGCCCAGCGCTGCCAGTAGGCGGAGTAGTACAGCGAGAACTCGCTGTTGTGCTGGCCGATCTGGGAGATGGCGATCTTCGCGGTGCCGTCGCCGGGCGCCGGCGCGGGCAGCTTCACCCAGGCGGAGACCGAGAAGTCCCGGCTGCCGTCGACCTGCGGGCGGCTGGTGCGCAGGTAGTCGTCCACGCCGTCCAGGTGGATCGCCTTGTCGGCGATGCCGGGGCGGCCGAGCGCGACGCCGTTGTAGGCGGTCAGGTTGTCGGCCTCGGCGGTGCCGACCGGCTTGGCGTTGTTGCCGTCCAGGTGCCAGACCGCCTTGGCGGGGCGGCCGGTGGCGAGCTGCTTGTCGGCGGCGACGGCGGCGACGTCGGCCGTGCTCAGGGAGCGGTCCCAGACCCTGACCTCGTCGATGGCGCCGGGCCAGTTGTCGACCCACTGCCCCTTCCAACGGGTGCGGCCGATCTCCAGCGGGCCGTGTCCGTCCCAGACCGCGTTCGCGGTGGCCGACTTGGCGAGGGTGCCGTTGACGTACAGCTGGATGGTGTGCGCGTCCGCGTTCCAGACGCCGGTCAGATGGGTCCACGCGCCGGTCGTCGCGGGGTCGGTGGACTGCAGGCCGATCGTGCTCGCGTCCTGGTTACCGGCCGCGGTCTGGACCTTGAAGCCCCACTTGGGGACGCCGGCGACGTTCTCGATGCCGAGGTGGAAGGCGTAGTAGTCCGGGCCGCCCTGGCTGACCGCCGCACGGGTTCCGGTGGTGCCGTCGAACCGGACCCAGGAGGAGACGGTGAAGCTGCGGGTGGTGTCCAGCACCGCGCCTTGGGTCTCGGCGTAGCCGTTGGCGGTGCCGTCGAGGGCGAGGGCTTCGTTGAGGTGGCCCGGTGCCCCCGGGGTGGCGCCGGAGCCGAGGGTGGTGTCGAAGCTGCCGCCGCTGCCGGTGAGACTGGTGCCGCTGGGGTCGTCCATCGACCAGCCGGTGCGCTGGGGCTGCCCGGAGAGCACGTTGAAGTAGTACGTCTCGGGCTGCGAGGCGTTGCCCGCGCCGTCGACGGCCCGGGCGGAGAGGAAGTGCACTCCGGCGGTCTGCGGCTGGATGCGCACGGTCTGGCCGGCGCCGCCGCTGGTGGCGACCTCGTTCGCCGCGGACGGCGAGGTGTCGAGGCCCCACTGGTACTTGACCACGTCGGTGGCGGCCGACTTCATGGTGAAGTAGCCGTTCCTGCCGACGCCGTCGGTCCACGGCAGTACGGCGGTGGCGTCCTTGGAGCCCGGGTAGGCGTCCGAGGTGATCGCGGGCCCGTCCGGTGCGGAGGTGTCGACGATGAAGTAGCAGCCGGTCGGGTCACCGTCGGAGGACCACGGCCCCCACTGCGCGCCGTCCCAGGCACGGGCCTCCCAGTCGAGCTGGAGGTTCTGCGGCAGGCCGGTCGGCAGTGGCCAGGAGAAGATCGAGCCGGAGGCCTTGAAGGTGTCCCACCCCGGTGCGGCGTCCTCCGAACCGGTGGACCACCAGCGCCGGCGCAGGCCGGTGCCGTCGTCCCAGCCGACCGCGAACTGGACGCCGATGGCCTCGCCGTCCGGGTCGGTGGCCCGGGTGGTGACCTGCGGCATCTTGTTGATCTTGATGCCCGGGTACTGGCAGACCGAGCCCGGCGACATCGTCATGTCGGACATCGGGATCTGGTTGGGCCGCAGGTTGTAGTTCACCGACAGGTAGGCGTCGTCGGTGAAGCGCTTCCAGGCGAGGGTGTCGCCCTCGTTCTGGGCCTTCAGGCCGAAGGAGATGGTCGGCCAGCCCCAGTTGGCGGCGTCCTGGACGAGGTTCCGCACCGCGCCGGTCTCGCCGTACTCCAGCCAGCCGCCGGGGCAGTTGCCGCTCCAGCCCTTGGCGGTGTTGATGGTCTGCAGGTAACGGCCCCAGAACCCGGAGGCGTTCTGGCCGTTCCAGTTCAGGCCGGGGGAGATGTAGCCGGTGTTCCAGAGCTCGACGGGCCGGGCGTCGCAGGAGTACGACCAGCTCTCGTAGGTGCCGAAGGTGGCGCTGAGGATCTGCTTGCCGACGAACGGGTTGGATACCTGGAAGAACGCCCGCTTGACGTCGGTCGGCGCGCACCGCGAGGTGTCGCCGCAGTAGCCGACGCCCCAGTCGTGGACGTAGCTGCTGTTGTACGTGAAGTGCCAGTAGGCCTGGTTCGGGTAGGTGCGCGAGACGCCCGCCCAGTCGCCGGCGTGCGGGGTGTTCCACGCCGGGTCGATCATCACCGGGTAGACGGTGTCCGGGGCGTCCAGCATGGCCTGGTCGGGGGACAGCACCAGGCCGTCCTTGGGCAGGTCGACCTTGAGCCGGGTCATCTTGGCGCCCTCGCCGGGCAGGTCGCCGTAGCCGGCGGCGGCGGGGTCGTCCTGGCCGGCGGCGGGAGCGTTCTGCGCGGGGGCGGCGGCCTCGGCCTGCGGAGCCGCCTGCGGGGCGGCCTTGAGAGCCTTGGGGGCGGCGGCCGGGGCGCTCGGCGTGGCAGTGGCCGGCTTGGAGGAGTCCCACATGACCGGGACGGGCGCCTCGAAGACGGTGCCGCCGCCGGACGGGTCCTTCGCGGAGAGGGTGCCGTCCGCCTCCTGGCTGAACGTCAGGCCGTTGCCGTGCAGGCCGAGCCGGAGCTGGTCCAGCTCGGGGTTCTTCGCGGCTTCGGCGGTGTGCACCACGATGACCTGGGTGAAGCCGGTCTTGGTGGCGGACAGCCGCAGGTCCACGTCCGGCAGGATCGACGCGTACTCGGCGGTCGCGCCGTTGACCGTCGGCTTGGGCAGCGGCTTCGGCCAGCTGAGCTTCAGCTCCTTGCCGGCCCGGGCCATCGTGACCAGCGGCGCGCTGCCGCCGCCGGAGAACTGCAGGTCGGCGGTGGAGCCCTTGGGGGCGACGGCGCCGCCGGGCAGGGACTGCAGCGTCGGGTCGAGCTCCACCCAGGCGCCGTTCTTGCGCACCCGCCTGGGCTGGACGTAGGTGGTGGTCTTCAGCTTGCCGTCGGGCTGGGCGACGGTGTCGCTGGTCTCGCTGCGCTTGGCGAGCACCTCGACGGGCTTGCCGGTGCGGGCGGCCTCGTGGACGGCCAGGCTCTCGGCGGTGTCCTGGGCATCCGTCACGCCGGGCGGAGGTGTCCCTCCGGTGGCGGCGGCGGCCGGCACCACCGCGGTCGCGGCCAGCGCGACCGCGGCGAGTGCCGCGGCGAGCAGGCTGCCCGACCGTCTTGCTGATGTTCTCACTGTGCGTAAGCTCCGACTCGGATATATGGGCGAAGTGCGAGCGGATCTTCATGGACACCTAAACGAAGTGTCAAAGGTCCATGAGAAAGCGGTGAGGAGGCATTTCCTTGTCGACGTATCGTCAGATCGGGAGTAGTCCAGGTAAAACCGGATAAAATGCCTGATGGTCTGTGATGGAAAACACGCCATGAGGGGGGCCTCGGGGTCGGTTCCGGCCCCGGCCGGTGGTGGCGAACGGTGACCGAGAGCGGTCGGCGCGAGGCCGGGGCGGGCAATGAACGCCGCGCCTCCGGGACGTCGGTGCTGGTCACCGGGGGTGTCGCGGGCGGGGGCGGCTCGGCCGGGGTGGCGGCGCGGATTGCGGCGAGCCACTGTTGTGCCCCGAGTACGGGACGCCGGGGGAGGGGTGCGCGGTTCCCGCGGTTCCGAGCCCGGCCGACACGCGTGCGGCGGCGTAAAAGCCGGTGCCCCGCACACGAGTTGTGTGCGGGGCCCGGTTTCGCGGATCGGACATCCGTCACTGCGTGACCGTCGCGAAGGCCGTCACCGCGCGGCTTTCACCATGCGGCTTTCACCGCGCGGCCGTCACTCTCCGTGAAGTGCCGACTTGTGGCTCTCGACCTGCACCGACCCGGGCAGGGCGATGAGTTCGGGCTTGAACAGGGGCTGGGTGTCCATCGCGGGCTCCCAGGTCGCCAGCTTCTCGTCCTGGGGGACCTCGATCCGCCGGTCCGCGGCGAGGTCGTCGACCACCTTCAGCAGCAGCCGCACGCCGAGCGGCGCCAGGTGGTCGCGCCACAGGCTCTGCGCGGTCGAGCCCGGGGGCACGAGCAGGTGCTCCTGGGCGGCGAGCGGGCCGCCGTCGGTGCGCTCGGTCAGGTGGTAGACGCTCCCGCCCGTCACCTTGTCGCCGTCGCGGATCGTCCACCGGATCGCGTCCCGGCCTCGGTGCAGCGGCAGCAGGCTGGGGTGGTAGCCGATGGTGGCGATGCCGGCCCTGGCGCGGGTCCGGCGGCCGAGGAAGGCGTGCGAGTGCGCCGCGACGATGACGTCCACCCCGTCCGGGATGTGCATCGCGCGCAGTTCGGCCGAGTCCGTCCAGGGGATGTCCCGGGGGAACGCCCAGGCGCGCAGGCGGTCCCAGGACATCGCGTCACTCTCGTCGGACTTGCCCTTGCGCAGCCGGGGCGCGGCCGCACCGGCGATCTTGTGCCCCTTGTCCAGGAGGGCTTCCGCGACCTGCACCGCGAACGCCCCTTGTCCTGACATGTAGATGTTCATCCGCACTCCTTCAGTCCGGAGTGGTCGGGCTCGAAGCGCACCGGCATGGTGGAGAACCCGGTCAGGAAGTTGGACCGGATCGGCAGTGCCTCGTCCGTCTGCTCGAACCCGAGGGTGAAGTCCCGCAGGGACTTGAGGAGTTCGGCGATCTCCACCTTGGCCAGGTACGAGCCGACGCAGAAGTGGGGGCCGTAGCCGAAGGCCAGGTGCTTGTTGGGGGTGCGGCCGAGGTCGAACACCTCGGGCCGCGCGAAGACCCGTTCGTCCCGGTTGCCGGAGGCGTGCCAGAGCGTGACGATCTCGCCCGGCCGCAGCCGTACGCCGTGCAGTTCGGTCTCCCGTTCGACGCTGCGCCCGAAGTGCATCGTGGGCGACGCCCAGCGCAGCACCTCGTCCACGGCGGTCTCGACCGCGACCTCGCCGTGCTTGAGCCGCCGCCACTGCTCGGGCTGGGCCGCGAGCGTGCGGACGCAGTCGATCATCGTCAGCCGGCTGGTCTCGTCGCCGCCGATGATCAGGCTGTAGCAGTTCAGCACGACGTCCTCGTCGGACAGCGGCACACCGTCGATGGAGCTGCCGATCAGCATGCTGATCACGTCGTCGCCCGGCGACTCGCGCCGCTCCTCGACGATGTCCATGAAGTACATCAGGATCTCGTTGCGGGCCATCTCGGAGTCGACCTCGTCGACGTCCTCGTCGTCGGCCGACAGCGCGGTCTTGGTCAGGCTGAGCAGGTAGTCCCGGTCCCGTTCGGGCACGCCGAGCAGGTTCGAGATCGTGGTCATCGGGATCCGGCTGGCGATCTGCTCCGCGAAGTCGCAGCCGCCGGACTCGACGGCCTCGCGGATCCACTGCCGGGTGTTGACCCGGACCGTCTGCGCGACCTCGTCGAGCACCCTCGGTGAGAGCACCCGCTGGAGGATCTTGCGCAGCTCCAGGTGCCGGGGCCCGTCGGTGACGGCCAGCATCCGGCCGGCCCCGGCGTCGCCGCCCTCCAGGAGGGTGACGAGCACGTTGCCGCGCTCGGACGTGAAGTTCACGTTGTCCCGGTAGGTGGCCATGATGTCGTCGTAGCGGGAGAGCACCCAGAAGCCGCGACGGCCGCCGACCGGCGGGTTCCAGTGCATCGGCGCGGTGTCCCGCAGGGTGCGCCAGAACCCGTCGAGGTCGTGGTCCGCGAAGGTGGCCGGGTCGCCCAGGTCCACGGTGTCCAGTGCCGGTGTGCTCATGCTCACCAGTCCGTACGCCAGAACCGGCGGGGCTGGAACGGGTAGGTGGGCAGCGGCACGCGGCGGCTGGCCTCCCCGAGATGCAGGGCGTCGAAGTCCACCTGCCGGCCGGTCACCCAGGCGGCGGCCAGGTCGGACAGCGCCCGCGCGTCCCGGCCGGACGGCACGATCCCGTTGTCGTTGACCGAGAAGGCACCCGGGTCCGTCTGCGGGGCGGCGGCGGTCGTGGTGGCCGGGCCGCGGGCGTCGTCGGCCAGCGCCGCGATCAGCTCCTCGCGGCTGCGGACCACGGCCGCCCACCGGCGGGCCATCACCTTGCGGCCGAGGTTGAGGGTGAAGCAGATGTCGTCCAGGCGCAGGCCGGGGTCGGCCTCCAGCCACTCCCGGAGCCGGGTGCGCTGACGGGTCAGCGCGTCGTCGTCCAGGGCGGACAGGGTGGCCAGCCGCGGCCTGCCCGCGTCCTCGGGGTCGCGCTCGGCGACGGCCGGCGCCTCCTCCAGCAGCAGGTGCGCGTTGTAGCCGCCGCCGCCGATCGAGGTGATGCCGGCGCGGCGGATGCCGGCCTCCGGATCCCAGTCCGCGCCTTCGATCTGCGGCACGAAGGGGGTGCTGGGGAAGTCGAGGTCCTGGTTGACCTCCGTGAGGTTGATCGTCGCCGGGAGCGTCTTGTGGTACAGGGCCAGTGCGGCCTTGATCGCACCGAAGCCGCCCGACACCACACCGCCGTGGCCGACGTTGCCCTTGACCCCGCCGATCGAGGTGGTCGCGGTCTGCTTCCCGAAGGCCATGGTCGCCGCGTGCACTTCGAGCTCGTCGGTCATCGGCAGGCCGAGACCGTTGGCCTCGTACATGGAGACGGTGTCCGGGGCGACGCCGCCCACCTCCATGGCGGCGGCGATGCACGCGCTCAGCCGCTCGGGCTGGGCCAGGCCGTACGCCATCGCGCTGACGCCGTTGTTGTTGACGGCCGAGCCCCTGACCACGGCGTAGACGTGGTCGCGGTCGGCGACGGCCCGGCCCAGCGGCTTCAGCAGCAGGGTGACGACACCGCTGGACAGCGCCGTGCCGGTGCCGTTGGCGTCGAACGGACGGCAGTGGCCGTCCTTCGACAGGATGCGGTTCTCCTCCCACAGGTGACCGCGGGGGTGCGGCAGGCGGACCATCGCGCCGCCGGCGATCGCCATGTCGCTCTGGCCGAGCAGGAGCGACTGACAGGCCAGGTGCACCGCGTAGTGGAAGCCCGCACAGGCGGTGGCGACGGTGACGGCCTCGCCGGTGAGCCCCATGTAGTACAGCGCGTTGGAGGTCATGGTGTCCGGCGACCACGCCAGGCTGGCCTCGATCGCCTCGGGGCCGACCGACACCCGGTCCGGCGGGGAGCTGTAGAGCGCGGCGGTCTGCGGGTTGTTGGCGCCGTACATGCCGATCTCGGAGTTGAGCCGGTCCGGGTCGTAGCCGCCGTCCTCCAGCGATTCCCACGCGCTCTCCAGGAACAGCCGGTTCTCCGGGGTCATCGCGGCCGCCATCCGGTCACTGATGCCGAACACCGACGGGTCGAACTTGTCGTACGTGTCGAGCACGCCGCAGGCCCGCACGTAGAACGGGCTGTGGATCAGGGTCTCGTCGACGTGGATGTCGTCCTTGGCCAGGAAGGACACGGTCTCCCGGCCGTTGACGAGGACGTCCCAGAACTGTTCCTTGGTGCGGGCTCCGGGAGCCCGTAGGGACATGCCGATGACGGCCACGTCACCCGGGTCGTAGTCCTGCTCGGGGCTGTCGGTCATGGGAAGGCTCCTGCTTCGGTTCGAGTAGGGGGAGACTCAGGGGCTCAGCGGCCGGTGGCGCCGCCGCGGCCGCGCAGCGCGGCACGGCGGGCGCCGGCGCGCTGGCGGGCCGACTGGACCACCTCGGGGGTGGCGCCGCTGTCGTCGTCGAGCCAGCGGGCGAGGGAGGCGATGTCGCGGAAGCTGAAGAGGTCGGGCACCCGGACGCGGCGGTCGAAGCGCCGGGTCATCAGCCGGGCGAGGCGGACGAGCAGCAGCGAGTCGCCGCCGAGGTCGTAGAAGGCGGACTGCACGTCGATGGTGGACGGTTCGAGGTCGAGCAGCTGGCCCCAGATCTCCGAGAGCGCGATCTCGGTCGGCGTACTGGCGGCCGTCAGCGGCCCGTCGGTGTCGGCGGCCGGCGGCTCGGGCAGCGCGTTGCGGTCGAGCTTGCCGCCCGGCCCCAGCGGGAGGGCGGCCAGGAAGACGAGCGTCGCGGGCACCATGTAGTCGGGCAGTTCGACGGCGAGCCTGCCGGTGATGGCGCTCTGGAGCGCGGGGTCCAGCCGGGGCCCGTCCTGCGGCGCGTCGTCGCCCGCGGGCACGACGTAGCCGACCAGCCGGTTGCCCTGGACGACGGCGGCGGCCTCCCGGACCTCGGGGCAGCCGGTCAGCCGGGCCTCGACCTCCTCCAGCTCGATCCGGTAGCCGCGCAGCTTGACCTGGTGGTCGGAGCGGCCGAGGAACCGGAGTTCGCCGTCCTCGGTGAACTGGACGACGTCCCCGGTGCGGTACATCCGCTCGCCGCTGCGGAACGGGTCCGGCACGAACCGCTCGGCCGTGGTGCTCGGCCGGTTGACGTAGCCGTGCGCGAGGCCGACGCCGCCGAGGTAGAGCTCGCCGGACTCGCCGGGCGGGAGCGGCCGCAGGTTCTCGTCGAGCACGTAGACCAGGTCGGTGGTGGTCGGCGGGCCGATGGTCGGCTCGTCGGTCCCGTGCTCGGGCACCAGCCCGAACGAGCAGAAGACGGTGCCCTCGGTGGGGCCGTAGGCGTTGAACACCCGGGTGGCGCCGGTCTCCCGGTAGGCCCGGTCCACCAGCTTGCGGCGCAGCGCCTCGCCGCCGAACACGATGGAGCGCACGTTCGGGGGCAGGGCGCCGGCGTCGAGCAGGCCGTTCATGACCGAGGGGACGACGCTCAGATGGGTGATCCGGTCCACGTACCGGCTCTCCGGCAGGTGCACGGCGCTCTCGACGAGCACGACGGCGCCGCCGCGGCACAGCGCGTTGAAGATCTCCATCACGGACAGGTCGAAGCAGACCGAGCTCGCCGCCGAGACTCCGCTCAGGTCGCAGCCCTCCAGGACGCGGTCCATCTCGGAGAGCATCGCCACCGCGCCGGCGTGCCGGACGGCCACGCCCTTGGGCCTGCCGGTGGAGCCCGAGGTGTAGATGACGTACGCGGTGTCCTCGGGCACGACCGCCACGGGCTTCGCGCCGGGCTCGGTCGTCACGCCCTCCCCGAGCACGACCACGGTCGGGCCGGTCGGGCAACTGGCCCGGGACGCGGGCGTGGTGAGCAGCAGTCGGGTCCCGCTGTCCTGGACCATGAAGGTCAGCCGGTCGGCGGGGTAGTTCGGGTCCAGCGGCAGGTAGCAGGAGCCGGAGCGCAGGGCCGCCAGGACGGCGACGAGCAGGTCGGGGGTGCGCTCGACGCAGATGCCGACGGGGACGCCGGGGCCCGCGCCGTCGGCGACCAGCCGCTCGGCCAGCACCCGGGACCGCTCGTTCAGTTCGCCGTAGGTCAGGACGCCGGCGTCGGAGTAGACGGCGGTCGCGTCGGGGTTCTTGACCGCCTGGGCGATGAACTCGGAGTGCAGGGTCTCGGTCAACGGTCCGTCTCCTTGGGAAGGCCGGTCGACGCGATGTCGCCGAGGGCCAGGTCGGGTCGGGCGATCGAGTCGAAGAGCACGGTGCGGTACAGCGCGAGCAGTGCCGTCACGGTCTGCCTTTCCAGGTAGCTCGGTTTGAACTGGACGTGGCCGGCCACCCTGCCGTCGATGTCGGCCATTGAGATCTCGAGGTCGAACTTGGCGAGGTGCCTGCGCACCTGAAGCGGTTCGAGCGGCAGTGCGCCGTCCGGTGTGAGGGTCTCGCCGACGCCGTGGAAGAGCTTGACGGAGCGGGGGAACGCCTCCGAGGACAGCCAGTTCACCACCACGTCGAACCACGGGGAGCGGCCCTCGGCCCGCGGCGGCTTCAGCTGGGAGGCCAGCAGGTCGAGGGGGTAGTTCATGTGCTCCAGGAGGCCGAGCGAGAAGGCGTGGACCTCGTGCAGCAGCTCGCGGAAGCTGCGGTCGGCGGCGGGGTTCGCGCGTACCAGCACGGTGTTGAGGTAGTAGCCGATGGCGGACTCCCAGCCGGGTTCGGCCCGTTGGGCGATGGCGGTGGCCAGCACCGAGTCCTCGGTCCCGGCCGCGCGGTTGAGCGTGGCGAAGAACCCGGCCAGCACGACGGTGCTGACCGACACGCCCTCGCGCACCGCGAACTCGCGCAGCAGGCGCGTCTCCTCGGCGCTCCAGCGGAACGCGATGTCGCGGCCCTCGTAGGTGACGCCCGGCGGCCGCTCCTTCGTGGAGAGGTCGAGGTGGGCGGGCGGGTCGGCCAGCTTCCGCGACCACCAGTCCAGGGCCGCTTCGGCCGCCGGTCCGGCCAGCCACTGCCGCTCCCACTCGACGAACTCGGTGTACGGGGCGACCGGCGCGCTGCGGGCGGGGTCGGCGCCCTCGTAGTACTCCTGGAGTTCGCGGATCATGACGTCGGCCGAGGCCGCGTCCGACGCGATGTGGTGGACGAGCACCAGCAGGTAGTGGTCCGCCGGCCCGCGCCTCATGAGGACGATCCGCACGAGCGGCCCGTTGTCCATGTCGAGCGGCTCGTGCCCGTACTGGGCCAGTTCCTCGCGGGCCTGTTCGTCGTCCAGGTCGGAGGTGTCCACCACGAGGAACTCGTACACCGGTTCGTCCAGGATGACCTGGTACGGGCTGCCGCCGGCCTCCACGAAGACGGTGCGCAGCGCGGGGTGCCGGTCCAGCACGGCCCGGACGGCGCGCTCCAGCGCGTCCTCGTCGACCGCGGTCCGGATCCGGGCGGTCACCATGAAGTTGTAGGGCACGGCGTCCGGCGCGACCATCTGCATGAACCAGAGCGAGGCCTGGCCGTGCGAGGCCGGCGCCACCTGGAGGCCGAGGCCCTCGGCCCGGAGCTGGTCCATCGCCGGTGCGTCGGTGGCCTCCAGCAGCCCGCGCGCGTCCAGTTCCTCGACCAGCTCCTCGGCGTCCAGTTCGGACAGGTCCTCCAGGAACGACCGGATCGGCTCGGCCCCGGGGGCCGGGGCGGGCCGGGCCGCCGTCACCGGTGCCGGGGGTGCCTGGGTGGCCGCCGCGGACGCGGCCGGTCCACCGGTGATCTCGACGAAGTGGCCGACGACCTCGGAGATGGAGCGGCCGTCCAGG
Organism: Kitasatospora sp. NPDC093102; assembly: GCF_040683915.1. NCBI lineage: Bacteria > Bacillati > Actinomycetota > Actinomycetes > Kitasatosporales > Streptomycetaceae > Kitasatospora > Kitasatospora sp. NPDC093102. The sequence continues at coordinate 44,019 of NZ_JBFBFA010000024.1, forward strand.
AACACCACCGGCGACACCCGGTGCCCGAACAGCGCCTGCATCTTGTTGACGAGGCGGATCGCCAGCATCGAGTCGAGGCCGAAGTCCCGCAGGCCGGCGGCCGTGTCGAACCTGCTCACCGGCACGCCCAGCGCGTCGGCGAGTTCGGCGAGGACGACCTCCGCCACCGGCCGGTCCGCCGCCGGCTGCGTCTGCGCCGGAGCGGCCGCGGCCACGGGCACGGGTACGGGCACGGCTTCGACGGGCGCCGGGGCCGGCGCGGGTTCGCGGCGGGGCTCGGTGTCGATCCAGTAGCGCTCCTTCTGCCATGGGACGAGCGGGGTCTCCACGACCTCGACGTCGTCGGCGAACAGCGGGTCGAAGGTCAGCGGCAGGCCCCTGACGTACAGCGAGGCGGCTGCGCCCAGCAGGCAGCGGACGTCGCTCTCCTCGCGCCGCAGGGAGTTGACCGCGTGCACCTGGACACCGCGGGACAGCCCGATCTCCTCGACCGCGCCGCGCAGCGTCTCGTGCGGGCCGATCTCGATGAAGGTGGAGACGCCCCGGTCGACCAGCGCACCGATCGTCTCGGCGAACCGGACCTGGTTGCGCAGGTTGTGCACCCAGTAGTCGACGTCGGCGACCGGGTCCACCGTGTCGGCCAGCGCCGTGGAGTGGAAGGGGATGCCCGGCGTCAGCGGGGTGATGCCCTCGATGCTCTCGCGCAGCGGCTGGATCAGCGGGTCCATGCCGGGGCTGTGCACCGGCCGTTCGACCCGGATCCTCCGGACCGAGATCCCGTCGCGCCGGAGGTCCGCCTCCAGGGCGTCGACGGCCTCGGGCGAGCCGGAGACCGCCGCGCTGGTGGGGCTGTTGACCACGGCGATGGCGGCGTGCTGCGCGTAGGGGGCGAGCCGCGGCTGCAGTTCCTCCTCCGGCAGGTCGACCGAGATCATGGCGCCCTCGTCGGCCTTGCGCTCCAGCAGGTGCGAGCGGGCGACCACGACGCGGGCGGCGTCCTCCAGGGACAGCGCCCCGGCGACGCAGGCGGCCGCGACCTCGCCCAGGCTGTGCCCGACGACGGCCGTCGGCTCGACGCCCAGTTCGAGCCAGACCTTCGCCAGCGAGACCTGGAGGGCGAACAGCACCGGCTGCTGGAAGTCCATCTCCTCGTACCTGGCCTCCTCCGCCGGGGCGGAGAGGTGGTCGAGCACCGAGAAGCCGCCGGCCGCGCGCACGGCGGCGTCGCAGGCGTTCATCCAGGTGCGGAAGCCGGCGTGCGAGCGCAGCAGCTCCCGGCCCATGCCGACCCACTGGGTGCCGCCGCCGGAGAACACCAGCGCCACCCGCCGGTCGGTGTTGCCGGAGACCGTGCCGGTGACGACGTCGGGGTGCGACTGGCCGGCGGCGACCCGGGCGAGCCCGTCCAGGACGTCCTGCCGGTTGCGGGCGAACAGCGCGATCCGGTGGCTGTGATGGGTGCGCCTGGCGGCGAGGGTGTAGGCGAGGTCGGAGACCCGCAGGCCCGGGTCGCGCTCGACGTGGTTGGACAGCTCGCGGCAGGTGTCGGCCAGCGCGCCCGTGGTGCGGGCCGTGACGGGCACGAGGTGCACCTGCTCGTCGGCCGCGGCGTCGCCCGGGCTCGGCGCGACGTGCCGTCCCCGGTCGCCGGCCAGGAACGGGTGGGCCGCGACGGGGAGCCCGGCGGTGTACAGGGCGCCGAGCGAGCCGAGCAGGGTCGAGGCTTCGTCGGCGCCGCGCCGGAGCGAGGGCAGGGTGGCCGCCGGCAGGATCTCCGACACCGACTTGAGCAGGACGGGGTGCGGGCTGAGCTCGATCACCGCGTCGATGTCGTGGTCGCGCAGGTTCGTCAGGGCGTCGACCACCCGGATCTCGCGGCGCAGGTTGTCCGCCCAGTAGTCCGGCCCGAGCTCCGCGCCGTCGACGGGTTCGCCGGTGACCGTCGAGATCATCGGGATGCGGGTGGTCCGCGGCCGGATGCCCTCCAGTTCGACCTTCAGCGGGGCGAGGACGTGGTCGACCAGCGAGGAGTGCGGGGCGTGGCCCATCCGCACCCGGTGGTTGGTGACGCCCGCTTCGGTCAGCCGCCGGACGAGGTCGTCGATCTCCTGCGGTGTGCCGGTGACCAGGGTGGAGTTCAGGCCGTTGTAGCCGGAGACGGTGAGCCCGCCGGTCAGATGGGGCCGGACCTCGTCCGCGGGGGTCATCACCACGATGCCCTCGCCGCGTCCCACGGCCAGCTGCTGGAGGAGCCGGCCGTGGTGGGCGGCCAGGCGGGAGGCGTCGTCGAAGTCGAGTGCGCCGGCGATGTGGGAGGCGGCGAACTCGCCGACGCTCTGTCCCAGGACGACGTCCGGTTCCACCCCCAGCGAGCGCCAGGTCTCGGCCAGCGCGACCTGGATGGAGAACAGCAGCGGCTGGAAGACGTCCATGTCGTCGAGGCGGCCCTCGGGGGACAGCAGCTGCTCGACGAGCGAGAAGCCCAGCAGCTCCCGCATCCGCCGGTCGGACGTCATCATGGACCGGCGGAACACGGGCAGGCCGGCGAGCAGTTGCCGGCCCATGCCCACCCACTGCGAGCCGTTGCCCGAGAACAGGAACGCCACCCGCGGCCTGCCGTCGGTCTTCTTCCCGACGCTCAGTCCGGGGGCGGTCGTACCGCCGCCGAACGCGTCGAGGGCGGTGCGGAGTTCGGCCATGTCGCGGGCGGTGGCCGCGAGCCGGAACGGGCCGTCGCCGGGCGTCCGGCGGCAGAGCGCGCGCAGGTCGGTCCCGTCGCGCAGCGCCAGGGCCTGCTCGGCCAGCGCCTCGGGGGAGTCCGCGGCCAGCAGGAGGAGCGAGGACTCGGGGCGCGGCAGTTCCTCGACGGCCACGTGACAGATCGCGCCGCCGAACCCGAACGAGCTGACGCCACCGCGACGGGCGTCGGACCGCCGCGGCCACGGCGTCAGCCGGTCCTGGACGGTCAGGTTGTACTCGTCGAACATGATCTGCGGGTTCGGCGCGCTGTAGTGCAGGCTCGGCGGCAGCACACCGTTGCGCATCGACATCGCGAGCTTGACCAGGCCGACGATGCCGGCGGCCGCCTCCAGGTGCCCGACGTTGGACTTGACGGAGCCGAGCCGCAGCGGCTCCGCTCGGTCGCCTCCCAGGACCGCGCCGATGGCGTTGGCCTCGATCGGGTCGCCGAGCGGCGTCGCGGAGCCGTGGCACTCGACGTAGTCCACGAGGTGCGGTGCGATGCCCGCCCGCTGGTACGCGGTGCGGAGCATCTTCTCCTGCGCCTGGGGGTTGGGCGCCGTCATGCCGTTGCTCAGACCGTCGTTGTTGGAGGAGCTGCCCTTGATCAGGCAGTACACCGGCAGGTCGCGCTCCAGCGCCACGCTCAGCGGGGCGAGCACGACCACGCCGGCGCCCTCACCGCGGACGTAGCCGTTGGCGCGGGCGTCGAACGACTTGCAGCGGCCGTCCGGGGCGAGTGCGCCCATCTGGTCCATGGCGGTGTAGTAGTCGGAGACGAAGCTCAGGTTCACGCCACCGGCCAGCACCAGGTCGCTCTCGCCCAGCCAGATCGACTGGCATCCCACGTGCACCGACACCAGCGATCCGGCGCAGGCGGCGTCGATGGCCATGCTCGGCCCTTGGAGGCCGAGGATGTAGGAGACGCGGTTGGCGATGATCCCGTCGTGCATGCCGGTCGCGGTGTGCGGAGTGATCTGGCTGTCGGGGCCGCGGTAGTGCGCCAGGGCGGCGTAGTCGCCCCAGCAGGAGGCCATGAACACGCCGGTGTCGCTGCCGACGAGGCTGTGCGGGGCGATGCCCGCGTCCTCCAGGGCCTCCCAGGACAACTCCAGGACCAGGCGCTGCTGCGGGTCCATCTGGACGGCTTCGCGGGGCGAGATGCCGAAGAACAGCGGATCGAACCGGTCGATGCCGTCGATGAACCCGCCCCAGCGCACCCGGTCGTTCAGGAGCTCGCGGCGCGCGGCCGGCACCGGCCCGACGGCGTCGCCGCCCTCGACCAGCAGCCGCCAGAACGAGGACGGGTCCGGTCCTCCGGGGAACCGGCAGCCGATGCCCACGATCGCGACGGGCTCGTGCGAGGGCCTGCGGCGCTCGGTGCTCGGGGCGGGCTCCGCGGCACGCGGACCGTCGACGAGGGCGCGGGCCAGCCCGTCGACGGTCGGGTACTGCCACATCCAGGTGGCCGGGACCTGCCAGCCGAGGAACTCGGACAGGGAGGCCGCGAGGTTCACCGACTTCAACGAGTCCAGCCCGTACCGGTGCATCGGCGCCCAGCGGTCCACCGAGTTCGCGGACAGGTCCATCAGCTCGGCAAAACGGGATAGCAGGAACTCCGTTACGGCGGATATGTCTCGCGCTGCGCGCTCTTGGGGCATGGTGACTCCCTCAGCAGGGCGGATGGAAAGGACGGTGGGGATTCACGACTGACCGGCGGGGGGGGGGGGTGGGTCCATGTCCAGGCAGCCGAAAAGGGGCGGGTCAAGGCGTGGAAGGACCTCTCGCCGCACCGATTGTTGTGGTGGATACGGGCGGCGTGAGGACGGGATCGGCGTTTTCGGTCTCCGCGTCCGGAGCGAACGGGAAATCCGGTGAAGCGGGCGGGAACCACGGTTCGGGTGACGCCGTTTCACCCTGCCGGCACGGCTCGTTCCCGCTGCCGGCGACGAGCCCCTCGATGATTGGTTCTGCGCGTCGCTCCCGTCAAGGACCGGGAGGCCGTACCCGGTGCGCGCTCGCAGCCTTCTTCGGCAGTTCGGGGCGGGGGTGCACGCGGCCGATGTCGTAGTCGAACCGTCCCCGGGCGGCCTGGGTGCGCGCCTGGGACGGCAGGCGTCCGGCCGGCGAAATCTCGGGCCTGGACATGCCATAAATGGGCTTGCGGTCGGGCAACGCTGCTCCTCTCGTGGCAGGAAGAAGGGCTCGAAGCGCCGACCGCGCGACGCGGCGAGGCAGGGTGAGGGTCAGGGGCTTCGGGGTTGTTCGAGTGATCGCACGTCGGCGGCTCACCAGTCAGCGGCTCACTGTGGAATTCTCACCGGCGTATGCGGCCCCTGCCGATCGGCCTGCCGGGCAATTCCGCTGCTGGGAATTGCGCAGTGCTGGTCTCTTTCATCCGCCCGTGGTGCGGAGGGGTGTATCGACTACGAGTCCATCGACTACAGGATTGCGTACTTCGAGGGCCGGTTGAAGCGGTGGCGGGATTTGATCGCCAAAGTGTCCGATTCGATCTCCTCGGGGGGCGGCGGACGTATGGAATCCCCGGCCCTGCGGCCGGAATCAGCCGTCCCGCCCGCGGCGGTCCGCACCCGGGGTGAAGGCGTCCCGGCTCGGTGGTGCCTTGCCCGCTGCCGTCGGGCCTCGGTCGATGGTGGGCGAATGACTCCGCGGAGCGCGCAACTGCCGGTATCATGCGCGCTGGGCGGGGTGGACAGCGGATGAGCGACCAATGCAAGCTGACCGCATGGCAGTTGATAAACTTGATGCAGCATCAGACAATGCCGACAGCTCCTTAGCCGGACGTTTCCCGCAGCGCTGCGTGCCGTCCACCCGGCTGTGGCGAAGCGGCCCCCCTGGCCGGGCACTCGCCGGCCGCGACCTCGCGGGCGGGCCCGCATGACCGACACCGCGATCGAGCCGGTCAGCCGGCCGGGGCTGGCGCTCGGAGTGCTGGCCGGGGCGCTCGCACTGGACGTGAGCGGTCTCGGGGTGCTCAATGCCGCCCTGCCGTCCGTCGGAGAGCGCTTCCAGCTCGACGAAACCACGCTCCAGTGGGTCATGACCGCCTACGCCGTCACCTTCGCCGGCTTCCTGCTGGTGGGTGGCCGGCTGGCCGATGTGCTCGGGCGGCGGCGGGTGTTCGAGGTCGGTGTCGCCCTGTTCACCGTGTCCGCGCTGGTCGGGGCGATGGCTCCGAACACCGCGACGCTGCTGGGGGCGCGCGCCGTCCAGGGCATCGGCGCCGCCCTGTCCGGGCCGGCCGCGCTGGCCCTGCTCACCGACACGTTCCCGGCCGGTCCGGCGCGCAACCGGGCCTTCGGGGTGTACGCGGCCGTCGGCGCTGCGAGCTTCAGCGGCGGGGTCCTGCTGGGCGGCGTCCTGACCGAGTTCTTCGGCTGGCGTTCGGTGCTGTGGTTCTCGGTGCTGCTGGGGCTCGGCGTGCTGGCCGCGACGCGCATCGGACTGCCCGACGGTGCCGGGCACCGCGGCCGGCTGGACCTGCCCGGCGCGATCACGGGCACGCTCGGCCTCACCCTGCTCGTCGTCGGCGTGAGCACCGGCGGCGCGACGGCGTGGATCATCCTCTGCGCCGCGGTGGTCTCCCTGGTGCTGTTCGTCGTGCGGGAGCACCGCACCGCCGACCCGGTGCTTCCGCTCGGCCTCTTCCGGATCGGCTCGGTCCGGGAGGCGAGCCTGGCGGCGTTCCTCCAGTACATGGGCTCGGTCGGGATGCTGTTCTTCGCGCCGCTGTATCTGCAGGGCATGCTGCACTACTCGCCCTTCGAGTCCGGTGTCGCGCTGGTGCCCATGTCCCTGGCCGTGTTCCTCACCGCCAACTTCGCCACCGGCCGTCTGCTGGCCACGTACTCCCCGCGAACGCTGATGGCCGTCGGCCTCGTCCTGATCGGTGTGGGCACGGGGCTGTGGCTGGGCACACCGCAGGACGGCAGCTACGTGCTGCACGTGCTGCCCGGTCTGGTGGTCAGCGGCATCGGCCAGGGGCTGAACTTCCCCTCGATGACGTCCGCCGGCCTCTCCGGTGTCCCGGAGCGGCAGCACGCCGTCGCCGGCGCGGTGAACGTCGTGACGCAGCAGATCGGCGCCAGTGCGGGCGTGGCGGTGATGGTGCTGGTCGCGGCGACCAGCGGGGACCAGCTCGCCGGCTACCACCTCGCCTACGTCACCGCCGCCGTCGCGTGCGTCCTGGGCGCGGTGGTCATCGCCGTGCGGCGGCAGGCCTGAGCGTCCCGGCCGGCCGGGGCTGTTTGCCGAGAGGTACCGGTGTGCGGTTCGCCGCGCACCGGTACCACGCCGTGGCGGCCCGAACCGTTCGAGGTGTCCGTCGGTCGTGCGGGCGGTGCGGCGCGGTGGCCGATGCGCGCGGCCGTGGCCGGCGGGCGTGCCCGGTTGCCCGGGGTCAGGCGCTCGCGTCCGTGGAGGAGCGCACCACCAGCTGCGGCGCGAAGCGCTCCACGCGCTCCGTCCTTTCGCGGGAGGGGGCCTGAAGGAGCGTCAGGGCGCGTTCGGCCATGGCGGTGAGCGGGTGGCGGATGGAGGTGATGGGCGGGTCGAGGAGTTCGAGCATCTCGGTGTCGTCGAAGCCGGTGACGGCGATCCGGCCGGGGACGGGGACCGCCGAGCGCTGCAGGGTGCTGACCAGCCCCACCGCGAGGACGTCCGCGCCGCAGACGACGGCGTCGATCCCGGTGTGCCGTTCGGCGATGCGGCGGCCCGCGGTGCGGCCGGCGTCGGTGGTGAAGCTGGGCAGCAGGACGGTGGTGGCGTCGGCGCCGCGGGCCTCGGTGAAGGCGGCGAGGCGTTCCGCGCCGGAGGAGGAGGCCTGGTCGGCGGCGACCAGGGCGATCCGGTGGCGGCCGAGGCCTTCGAGGTGGTCGAGGAGCAGTCGCATCGCGGCGGTGTTGTCGAGGGTGACGGCGACGGTGCCGGAGCCGGTGGCCCAGCGGTCGAAGAGGACGACGGGGGTGCGCTTGGCGGCGGCCCGGACGGCGGGGCCGGACGCACCGGCGGAGACGGGGACGACGAGCAGGCCGTCGACGCGGCCGCCGAGCAGGGTCTCGATCTGCTCGGCCTCGACGGCGGTGTCGTTGGCGGCGTCGGAGACCACCAACTGCCCGCCCGCGGCGCGGACTTGTTGGGCGATGGCGTCGGCGAGCTGGACGAAGTAGGGGTTGGCGAGCGAGGGGACGACCACGCCGATGGTGCCCGTGGTGCCGGTGCGCAGCGCCCGGGCGGAGTGGTTGGTGCGGTAGCCGAGGCGCTGGGCGGCCTCCTCGACGCGGTGGGCGAGTTCGGGGTCGACGTTGCGCGGGGTGCCGGCCAGGACGCGTGAGGCGGTCGCGCGGGAGACGCCGGCGGCCGCGGCCACGTCGAGGAGTCGGGGCGCTGTCACGTGGGCGGTCCTTCGCGGTCGGAATCGGGCTCGGCTGAGCTGGCGGAATGCGCAGCACGAGGGTACTTGACGGTTTCCGGGGGCTGGTCCACAGTGTGGGAGATCGATCTCCCAAGGAGTGCAGATGCCGCCCATCACCGTCGTCGGTTCGGTCAACCGCGACCTCGTCCTGACCGTCGGGGACCTGCCGCGCCCCGGTGAGACCGTGCTCGCGCGGGGCTTCGTGGAGGGCGTCGGCGGCAAGGGTGCCAACCAGGCCGTCGCGGCGGCCCGGCTCGGGTCGCGGGTGCGCCTGGTCGCCCGGGTCGGTGCGGACGCCGGCCCCATCCTGCGGGCGCTCGCCGCCGAAGGGGTGGACGTCGAGGCGGTGCGCCCGGAGCCGGAGAGCACCACCGGGATCGCCTCGGTGGTGGTCGACCGGGCCGGCGAGAACACCATCGTGGTCAACCCCGGCGCCAACGCCGCGCTGTCGGTCGCGGACCTGCCGGAGCGGCTGGCCCGGTCGGCGGGCGAGGTGGTCCTGGTGCAGCACGAGATCGCCGCCGAGGTGGTCGCCGCCGCCGTGCTGCGGGCCCGGGAGCAGGGCGGCACGGTCGTCCTCAACCCGGCCCCGGCCCGGCCGGTCGCCCCGGAGGTGCTGTCCGCCGTCGACGTCCTCGTCCCCAACCTCGGCGAACTCGCCACCCTGCTCGGCGCGGAGCCTCCCGCCGGCCCGGACGGGGCGCGTGAGCTGCTGGAACAGGCCGCGCTGCCCTGCCGGGCCGTCGTGGTGACGCTCGGCGCGGACGGGGCGCTGATCAAACAGCCCGGCCGCCCCGCCGTGCACCTGCCGGCCCCCGTCGTGGACGCCGTCGACACCGTCGGCGCCGGCGACACCTTCTGCGGAGCCCTCGCCGACTCCCTCGCCCGGGGCGCCGACCTGCCGGCCGCCGCCCGCCGCGCCGTCCGTGCGGCCTCGCTGGCCGTGACCGGTCTCGGCGCCCAGTCCTCCATGCCGTCCGCGGCACAGCTCGACGCGGCCGCCGTCCCCGACGCTCCCGCGGTTCCCGCCGCGTCCTGACGTACCCGGTTCCCCGACGCTCCCGCGGTTCCCGCCGCGTCCTGACGTACCCGGTTCCCCGGCGCCGAGACGGACCCCGGCCCCCGGCGCCCTGACATACCCCGGTTCCCCGGCGTCCTGACGTACTTTCGGTTCCCCGGCGTCCTGACGCACCTTCGGCTTCCCCACCTCCCCCCGCACCATCGGTTCAACGGAGAACACCCATGCGCAACCTCAAGCTCGGACTGTTCGAGAACGCCCAGACCAACGCGAGCGGCACCGCCACCTGGCGCCACCCCGACAGCCGCCGGCACCTGTTCGACACCCTCGGGTACTGGCGCGAGATCGCGCAGATCTGCGAGGACGCCAAGCTTGACTTCCTGTTCCTGGCCGACGCCTGGGGCTGGTCGGAGATCAACGGGGTGCGCCCGCCGATCGCCACCGAGGAGACCCTGGACCTGCCGCGCCTGGACCCGTTCGTGATCGCCTCGGCGCTGCTGGCCGGCACCACCGACCTGGGACTGGTGGTGACCGGCTCGGTGCTGGTGGAGCCGCCGTACGCGTTCGCCCGCCGGCTGGCCACTCTGGACCAGCTGTCCGGCGGCCGGCTCGGCTGGAACATCGTGACCACGGGCACGGCCGACACCGCGGTCAAGGCCTTCGGCATGGACATGGTGGCGCACGACGACCGGTACAAGATGGCCGAGGACTTCCTCGACCTGGTCTACAAGTACTGGGAGGGCGCCTGGGAGCCGGACGCCCTGGAGAAGGACAAGGACGGCCGGTTCGCCGACCCGGCCAAGGTGCACCTGGTCGAGCACGAGGGCCCGTACTTCCGCTCGCACGGCTACGGCAACACCGCCCGTTCCCCGCAGGGCACCCCGGTGCTGTTCCAGGCCGGCGCCTCCCCGGCCGGGCGCCGGGTCGGCGGGCGGCACGGGGAGTGCATGTTCGTCGGCAGCGGCTCGGTGCAGCAGCTCGCCGGGCACACCGCGGCGATCCGCGAGGAGGCCGTACGGGCGGGCCGCCGCGCCGACGAGGTCAAGGTGATGTCGGCGTTCTCCTGCGTGGTCGGTGCCACCACCGCGGACGCCGAACGCCGTTGGCAGCGTGTCCTGGACGCCCAGCGCCCGGAGGTCACCGTCGCCAGCTACGCCATGTTCACCGGCCTCGACCTGTCCTCGTACGCGCCGGACACCCCGATGTCGGAGCTGTCCACCGAGATGTCGCAGACCCAGGTCGCCCGGTTCGCCGGCCAGACCGTCGGCGACGTCCTCGCCGACTGGCACACCCACGGCGTCGGCGCCCGTCCGGTGGTCGGCACCGCCGAGGAGATCGCCGACGAGATCTGTGCCCTGGCGGAGGGCGCCGACCTGGACGGCTTCCTGCTCTCCCCGACCGTGCAGCCGGCCTCCACCACGGAGTTCGTCGAGTCGGTGCTGCCGATCCTGCGCGCCCGCGGCGTCTTCCGCGGCGAGTACGCGGCCGGCGAGTCGCTGCGCGAGCGGCTCACCGGCGCGTCCGACCGGGCGCTGCCGGCCAGCCACCCGGCCGCGCAGTACCGGCACTGAACCACCCCACTCGCGACGAGAGGACGGCGACGACCATGGTCACTCCCGCCCACCATCCGAACCCGCCCGCCGTGCCCGCGGAACCGAACGCGGTCGTACCGAACGCGGTCGTACCGAACACGGCGGAGCGGAACAGGGAGCAGCCCGACACGGCGGAGCTCAACGCCGCGGCGCTGCGCCAGGCGTTCGGGGCCTACCCCACCGGGGTGGTCGCGCTCGGGGCGCTGCGCGACGGCGAACCGGTCGGGCTCGCGGTGAGCTCCTTCGTGTCGATCTCGCTGGAGCCGCCGATGGTCGCGGTCAGCGTGGCCCGCACCTCGACCACCTGGCCGAGGCTGACGGAGGCGCCGGTCCTGGGGCTGAGCGTGCTCAGCCGTGGCCAGGGCGCGCTCTGCCGACGGCTCGCCTCCCGCGAGGGCGACCGCTTCGGCGGCGCGGGGTGGCAGGTGACGCCGGACGGCGCGGTGCTGATCCACGACGCGGCGCTGTGGCAGACCGCCCGGGTGAACGCGGTGTACGACGGCGGCGACCACGAGATCGTCCTGATGGAGCTGCTCACCGTCGAGCTGTTCCCCGGGGTGGAGCCGCTGGTGTTCCACACCAGCCAGTTCCGTGAGCTCACCCCCCATGGCTGACGCCCCGACGGCCCCCCTGTCCGGCACCGTGGTGCACGGTGCCGGCCGGGGGCGGGGGCTGGGCTTCCCCACCGCCAACATCGCCTCCGACCCCGGTACGTCCGTCCCACCGCCCGCGATCTACAGCGGCTGGCTGGCCCGCCGCGCGACCGGCACCGTGCACCGCGCGACGATCAGCATCGGCACCAACCCCACCTTCTGCGACACCTCCGAGATCCACACCGAGGTGTACTGCCACGACGCCCCGGGCGACCTGTACGGCGAGCGCGTCGAGCTGTGGTTCGTCGCCCGGATCCGGGACACCGAGAGGTTCGCCTCCGTCGACGAGCTGCTGCTCGCCGCCCGGGAGGACGTCCGCCGCTCGGAGGCCCTGCTGGACTCCGAGCACGGACGGCACGTCCTCACCGCCCTCTCCTGATCCACCGGTGCCGCCCTTCCCCTCCTGATCCACCGGCACCACCACGCTTCACCTGCCGGCGCGCACACCCGCCCCCCCTCGCGACCGCGCGCGCCCCGCGCCCCGAGCCCGGTCGGCCCCGCCCCCCCCCGCTTCGGCGGGGCCGACCGTCCCTTCCCCCACCTCGCTCCGCACGAACAAAGGTGTGAGTCATGAGCGCGTTCCACTGGCTGAACGAGCAGTTCGACTTCTTCGGCCTCCCCGTCTACTGGTCCGACTTCCTGGGCAACATCCTGGCGCTCGCCACCGTCTGGCTGGCCCTGCGGCGCTCGCTGGTGGCCTGGCCGGTGCAGATCCTCGGCTCGGTGCTGCTGCTGATCGCCAGCCTGAACGTGCACCTCGGCGGCAACGCCGCCCGACAGATCGTCATCATCGTCTCGGCCTCCTGGGGCTGGGCGACCTGGAAGCGCAGCCGGGAGCAGGAAGGCACCATCAACGTCCGCTGGGCGTCCGGGCGGGAACGCGCGGTGCTGATGGCCGCGATGGTGCTGGGGACGGCCGCGTTCGGCGCGGTGCTGAAGGGGACGGACGCCTCGTTCTACCCCGGGGCGCCGTGGTGGATGGTCCTCGCGGACGCCTGGATCTTCGTCGGCTCGATCCTCGCCATGTACAGCCAGGCCCGCCGCCACGTGGAGTTCTGGTTCGTCTGGCTGGCCGTCGACCTGGTGGGCGTGCCGCTCGCGGTCCACTCCGAGCTGTACTTCTCCGGCATCGTCTACGGGATCTTCTTCGTGATGGTGCTGCTCGGCATCCGCGACTGGGCGTCCCGCAGCAGACCGCAGGAGATCGCCTCGCCGCTGGAGCCCGCCGTCCTGGTCGAGGGCCGGGACGACGCCCGCCCGGGCGGCAGCCCTGCTTCCCGGATCGGGGCGAGCGACTGACGGACAGTCAGTTCGACCGCATCGCACTCCGCCCGCGGGCCGGTCCCCTTCTCCGGGGCCCGGCCCGCGCCGGCGGGCGCCTGTGAGGCGGGCGGCCGTGGTCTCCGCGGTCCGCAGCTCCGACGGTCCCGGCAGCAGAATCCGCACGCCGCTCCCGTGCTCCCGTCCCTCCTCGGCTCCCGGGCCCGCACTGTGCCGGGCCGGTGCCGGGGCGCGCCGGCCGACGTCCTGTCGAAGGAGGCGGGTGGCGCCCGTGACGGGCGACACGGTGTTCACGGAACTCGCCCGGGCGGTGGGGGAGATGTTTACCGTACGGCCGCGTGCCGCCGTTCCGAAACACGCCGGCGAAGGCCGGATGGTGTCCGGGATTTTGACATCCCACTGAAATTCATACAGTCTTCTCCGCATGTCTGACCGTCACCCGATCGAGTGCGCCGCCATCGAGCTGGCGCTGATCGGCGTGGCCGCGCACTGCGTTTCCGACAATCTCTGTCGCTGAATCCGCCTGTCCCGACGCGTTTGCGGTGATCGCCGCGTCGGGGCGTCGCCCCTTCCTGCGGGCGCGGTGCCGCTCACTCTTCCCAAGGCCTCACTGTCGCCCGCCTTCCTCCGTGCACAATCGGTAGCGAAAGGCCCCCTTTCCGATGTCTCGAACCACCTTCACCCCTCGCCGCCTCGCCGCGGCGACCGTCACCGTCGCCCTGGTCGTCGGAGTGGCGGCGTGCGGACCGAAGGCCGACGGCGGTGGAAGCGCCGACAAGGGCGCCGCGCCGCAGCAGGGCGGCACCCTCACCGTCCTCAACCAGAACCCGCAGGACCAGTTCGACCCCGCACGGCTCTACACCTCCGGCGGCGGGAACGTCCCCTCGCTGGTCTTCCGCACCCTCACCACCCGCAACCGGGCCGACGGCGCGGCCGGCACGAAGGTCGTCCCGGACCTCGCCACGGACACCGGCACCCCGTCGGAGGGCGCGACGGTGTGGACGTACCACCTCAAGGACGGCCTCAAGTTCGAGGACGGCTCGCCGATCACCGCCACCGACATCAAGTACGGCATCGAAAGGTCATTCGCCCCCGAACTCTCCGGCGGGGCACCGTTCCTGAGGGACTGGCTGGTCGGCGCCGCGGACTACCAGGGCCCGTACAAGGACGACCGCGGTCTGACCGCCATCGAGACGCCGGACGAGAAGACCATCGTCTTCCACCTCAACAAGCCCGAGGGCGACTTCCCGTACCTGGCGACCCAGACGCAGTTCGCACCCGTCCCGAAGGCCAAGGACACCGGGACGAAGTACCAGGACCACCCCATTTCCTCCGGCCCCTACCAGGTCGTCAAGAACGAGAACGACGGCACGCACCTCGTCCTCAAGCGCAACCCCAACTGGTCCTCGGCGACGGACGACCAGCGCAAGGCGTACCCGGACACCATCGACGTGCAGTCCGGGCTCGACTCGGCGGTGATCAACCAGCGGCTCTCCGCCAGCACCGGCCCCGACGCGGCCGCCGTCACCACCGACACCAACCTCGGCCCCTCCGAACTCGCCCAGGTGAAGGACGACAAGGCCCTCGCCGCCCGCGTCGGCACCGGCCACTTCGGCTACGTCAACTACCTGGCGTTCAACACCAAGGTCAAGCCCTTCGACGACCCCAAGGTCCGGCAGGCCATCGCCTACGCGATCAACCGCACCTCGGTCGTCAACGCCGCCGGCGGCTCCTCGCTCGCCGAGGCCGCCACCACCTACCTGCCCAACCAGGAGACCTTCGGGTACACGCCCTACGACCCGTTCCCGGCCGGCGCCACCGGCAACCCGGAGAAGGCCAGGGAGCTGCTGAAGGAGGCCGGCTACCCGGACGGCCTGACGATCACGCTCACCCACTCCGCCGAAACGGGCAAGGGCTACGGCCCGAACCTGGCCACCGCCGTCCAGGACGGTCTGAAGGCGGCCGGGATCACCGTCCAGCTCGACGTCCTGGACGGCACCAAGTACTCCAAGACGATCCACACCGTCGGCACCGAGCCCGGCCTCTTCCTCGCCGGCTGGGGCGCCGACTGGCCGTCCGGCGGCCCGTTCCTCGCGCCGGTCTTCGACGGCCGGCAGATCGTCACCGACGGCTACAACTTCAACTCCGCCCAGCTGAACGATCCGTCGGTGAACGACGAGATCGACCAGATCAACAAGATCACCGACCACGCCGAGGCCGCCAAGCGCTGGGGCGCCCTGGACAAGCGGATCGGCGAGCAGGCCCTCACCATCCCGCTCTTCCACCCCGTCTACAAGCGGCTGTCCGGCAAGGACGTCCGCAACATCGTCATCAGCGACTGGACCGGCGTGCTCGACATCTCCCAGGTCGCGGTCAAGTAGCGGACGGGACCGGACGGATCGATCGGACAACCATGGCTCCACAGGAACCCAGAGCCGGGCAGGCCCTCGCGGCCTCCCCGGCCGCCGGGGGACGGCAGGTGTGGCGGCGGCTGCTCGCGCGGCGCGCCGTCCTCGCCGCCGGCCTCGTCATCGTCCTGCTCGCGCTGACCGCGGCGGCGGCACCGCTGCTCAGCGCGATCGAAGGCCAGGACCCCACCAGCTTCCACAACGACCTGCTCGACTCGGCGGCCGGCGGGGTGCCCACCGGCTCCTTCGGCGGCGTCAGCGCCGAGCACTGGCTCGGCGTCGAACCGGGCACCGGGCGCGACGTGTTCGCCCGGCTCGTCCACGGCGCCCGGATCTCGCTGCTCGTCGCCGTCGGCGCCACCCTCGTGCAGGTCACGATCGGCGTCCTGCTCGGCCTCGCCGCGGGCCTCGGCAGCCGGCTGCTTGACCAGCTGATCGGCAACACCACCGAGGTGATGCTCGCGCTGCCCTCGCTGGTCTTCGCCATCTCGCTGATGGCCATCGTGCCCTCCGACTTCCCCCGCCCGCTCCTGCTGACCCTGGTCATCGGGCTGCTGGGCTGGGGCGGCACCTCACGGCTGGTCCGGGCCCAGACGCTCAGCCTCAAACAGCTCGACTACGTGGCCGCGGCCCGGCTCGCCGGCGCCGGCCGCTGGCGGATCGCCCGCCGGGAACTGCTGCCGTCCCTGGCCGCGCCGGTCATCACCTACGCGGCGGTGCTGCTGCCGTCCAACGTGATCGGCGAGGCCGGGCTGTCCTTCCTCGGCGTGGGCGTCAAGCCGCCGACCTCGTCGTGGGGCCAGATGCTCTCCGGCGCGACCACGTGGTTCCGCGCGGACCCGATGTACGTGCTGCTCCCGTCCGCGCTGCTGTTCGCCACCGTGCTCGCCTTCACCGTGCTCGGCGACGCCGTCCGCACCGAGCTCGACCCCCGCGCGGCCTCCCGGCTGCGGGTCGGCACGGCGCGCGGCGCCGACGGTCCGACGGCGGACGGGTCCGCCTCGGGCGCCCGTCCTTCGAGCACCACCGAGGAGGCCACCGCATGACCCGCTTCCTGCTCCGCAAGGCCGTCGGCATGCTCGGCGTCCTGCTCGCCCTCTCCCTGATCGTCTACGCGGTCTTCTACATCGCCCCCGGCGACCCCGCCCAGCTGGCCTGCGGCGAGAAGTGCAGCCCCGCCCAGGTCGCCCAGGTGCGCGAACGGCTGGGCCTCGACGCGCCGGTCCACCTGCAGTACGCCCACTTCCTCCAGGGCCTCGTCGCCGGCCGCGACTTCAGCGCCGGGACGGGCCTGCTGCACTGCCAGGCGCCCTGCCTGGGCATCTCCTACCGCAGCGGCGAGCAGGTCACCGACATGATCGCCGCCCGCCTTCCGGTGACGACCTCGCTGGCGCTCGGCGCGATGGTGGTCTGGCTGATCCTCGGGGTCGGCACCGGGCTGCTCTCCGCGCTGCGCCGGGGCCGGCTCAGCGAGCGCCTGCTGACCGCGCTGACGCTGGCCGGCAACTCCGTCCCGGTGTTCGTCATCGGGCTGGTGCTGCTCATCGTCTTCTGCGCCCAGCTCCAGTGGCTGCCGTTCCCGAGCTACGTGCCGCTCACCGAGGACCCGCAGCAGTGGTTCTGGGGCCTGCTGCTGCCCTGGATCTCGCTCGCGCTCATCGAGTCCGCCAAGTACGCCCGGCTGACCCGCTCGTCCATGCTGGAGACCCTGGCCGACGACCACATCCGGACCTTCCGGGCGTACGGCGTCAGCGAACGGCGCCTGGTGACCAGGCACGCGCTGCGCGGCGCGCTCACCCCGGTGATCGCGCTCACCGCCATGGACCTCGGGACGTTGTTCGGGGCCGCCGTGCTGACCGAGTCGCTCTTCGGCCTCCCGGGGCTCGGCAAGCTGCTGGTCACCTCCGTGGGCCTGATCGACCTGCCGACCGTCGTGGGCCTCACCCTCGTCACCGGGTTCTTCGTGGTCCTCGCCAACGCCATCGCGGACGTGCTCTACGCGGTGTCCGACCGAAGGGTGGTCCTGACATGAGCGCCGAACCCCTGAGCGCCGGGCCCCTGGTCGACGTCCGGGACCTGGTCGTCGACTTCCCGGTCGGTGACGGCCACGTCCGCGCCGTCGACGGCGTGGGCTTCACCCTGGAGGCCGGGCAGGCGCTCGGCATCGTCGGCGAGTCCGGCTCCGGCAAGAGCACCGTCGCCTACGGACTGCTCGGCCTGCACCGCGGGACCGGCGCCCGGATCGGCGGCTCGGTCCGGGTCGCCGGCGTCGACGCCGTCACCGCCGAGGGTGACGAACTGCGGCGCCTGCGCGGCGGGTTGGCCGCCATGGTGTTCCAGGACCCGCTCTCCGCCCTCGACCCGTACTACGCGGTGGGGGACCAGATCGCCGAGGTCGTGCGGGTCCACCGGGACGTCTCCCGCCGGGACGCCCGGGCCCGGGCCGTCGAGGTGCTCGACCGCGTCGGCATCCCCGATGCGGCGCGCCGCTCGCGGTCGCGCCCGCACGAGTTCAGCGGCGGCATGCGCCAGCGGGTGCTGATCGCGATGGCGCTGGCCTGCGAACCGCGGCTGCTGGTCGCCGACGAGCCGACGACCGCGCTCGACGTCACCGTCCAGGCCCAGATCCTCGACCTGCTGCACGAGTTGCGCGCCGAGACCGGGGCCGGGCTGATCCTGGTCACCCACGACCTGGGCGTGGTCGCCGGGAGCGTCGACCGGGTGCTGGTGATGAAGGACGGCCGGGCGGTGGAACACGGCCCGGTCACCGAGGTGCTGGGCACTCCGCGCGAGCCGTACACCCGCGCGCTGCTGTCGGCGGTGCCCCGGGTCGACGCCCCGCAGGCCCCCGCCGGGCCTGCCGCTTCCACTGGGCCCGCCGGGGGCGACGTCCTGCTCGAAGCCACCGACCTGCGCCGGGAGTTCGCCACCCGCGGCCTCGCCCGGCGCACCGCCCCCGTGACCGCCGTGGACGGCGTCTCGCTCACCGTGCGGTCCGGCGAGACGCTGGGCATCGTCGGCGAGTCCGGCTCCGGGAAGACCACGCTCGGACGGATGCTCGTCCGGCTGCTGGAGCCGACCGGCGGCCGGCTCCACTACCGCGGCCGGGACATCGGAGCGCTCGGGGAGAGGGAACTGCGCCCGCTCCGCCAGGAGTTGCAGATGGTCTTCCAGGACCCGGTCTCCTCGCTCAACCCGCGCCGCAGCATCGGGGAGTCCGTCGCCGACCCGCTGCGCGTCGCGGGCGAGAGCGACGAGCGCCGCATCCGCACCCGGGTCGGCGATCTCCTCGAACGCGTCGGGCTCGACGCCGACTGGTACCACCGCTATCCGCACGAGTTCTCCGGCGGGCAGCGGCAGCGGGTCGGCATCGCCCGGGCGCTGGCACCCGGGCCGCGGCTGATCGTCTGCGACGAGCCGGTCTCCGCGCTGGACGTCACCACCCAGGCCCAGGTGGTCGAGCTGCTGGGTGAGCTGCAACGCGACCTCGGCCTCGCACTGGTCTTCATCGCCCACGACCTCGCCGTGGTCCGGCAGGTGAGCGACCGCGTCGCGGTCATGCGGGCCGGACGGATCGTGGAACAGGGCGACGCCGACGCCGTGTACGACTCACCCCAGCACGACTACACCAAGGGCCTGCTGGCCGCCGTCCCGGTGCTCGACCCCGCCGAGGCGACCGCCCGCCGCCACGCCCGACTGGCGTCCGCCGACGCCTGACCGGCCCCGCGCCGTCACGGGTGGAGCCCCCGACACACGTCGGAGGCTCCACCCGTCGGGCCTGCCAGGACCCGGGGCGCCGGCCCGAAGACGTGGGCCTCGCCCCCTCGACGCTCGCTGGGGAGCCGTGCTCCTGGGCGGCCCGGCCGCTGCCACCCTGCCGGGGCCGGCCCGAACTCGGGCAGCGCAGCCGGGCCCGGCCCGGAAGGACGCCGTCGGATTGACACGGCCATCCGGGGGCCACAGCGTGGCAGGTAGCACTCTCCCGTGCTGGTCGGTCCCGGTTCCGCCGTGTCGAGGACGTCGGTGCGGAGCGGGGCGGCGCGGCAGGCCTCGCGATGCCCGCCGGACCCGAGAGGAACTGGTACAGGCGATGTCGGACGGACGAACGGCCAGGCGCATTGCGAAGTTCATCAAGCCGCTGCGGGTGAAGCCGGGGTCGCGGGTGAACCTCGCGGAGGACTTCGACCCCCGGTACAAGGCGGGCATGAAGAAGCGCGAGGGCGTCGAGCTGCTGCACACCGGCGTGTCGCTGCTCTCGGAGTACCAGGCACGGCTGGCCGCCCAGGACACCTACGGAGTGCTGTTCTGCCTCCAGGCGCTCGACGCCGGGGGGAAGGACGGAACGATCCGTCACGTCATGAGCGGGGTGAATCCGCAGGGCGTCCACGTGAGCAGCTTCAAGGTGCCCTCCGCGGAGGAGCTCGGCCACGACTTCCTGTGGCGGTACGCGAAGCGGCTCCCGTCGCGCGGGGACATCGGGATCTTCAACCGGTCGCACTACGAGGAGGTCCTCGTGGTGCGTGTCCATCCGGAGAACCTCGACCGGCAGAAGCTGCCGGAGGAGGCGAAGGGTCCGGGGGTCTGGCACCGCCGGTACCGGGAGATCAACGACTGGGAGCGCTACCTCACCGACAACGGGATCAAGGTGGTGAAGGTCTTCCTGAACCTCTCCAAGGAGGAGCAGCGCAGCCGCTTCCTGGCGCGGATCGACCTGCCCGAGAAGAACTGGAAGTTCTCCGCGGCCGACATCCGCGAGCGCGAGCGCTGGGACGACTACCAGGAGGCGTTCTCCGACATGCTGTCGGCCACGAGCACGCCGTGGGCGCCCTGGTACGTCGTGCCGGCCGACCGCAAGTGGTTCGCGCGCATCTGCTCGGCGGCGGTGCTCGCGCACACGCTGATCGAGATCGATCCGCAGTTCCCCACGGTCGACGAGCAGGCCCGGAAGGAACTCCGCGCGGCCAAGCGCCGGCTGGAGGACGAGGCCCCCCGAGGCGGCCGCGCGTGACCCGTACGCGCAGACGCGCCGGACCGACCGACGCCCGGGTGGACGTTCCCGGATCTTGAGGAGTGACGATGGCGGAGCAAGTGAAGGTGGCGGAGCAGGTTGGGCCGTCCGGCCCGCAGGAGTCCCCGGACCCCTGGTACGCGCGTCCTCCCCGGGAGGTCGCGTCCTCGCTCAGGGCGGACCCGGCGACCGGGCTCACCGCCGCCCGGGCGGCCGAACTGCTCGCCGCGAACGGGCCGAACGCGTTGCCCGAGGAGAAGCCGAGGCCGGACTGGCTGCGCTTCCTCGACCAGTACCGCAGCTACATGCAGATCATCCTGGTGGCGGCGGCGGTGGTCTCGCTGGCGATCAAGGAGTGGACCACCGGGGTCCTGCTGATCGTCCTGACGCTGTTCAACGCGGTGGTCGGCCTGCGGCAGGAGGGCAAGGCCGAGAGCGCGATGAACGCGCTGAGGTCGATGATGAAGGCCACCGCGCGGGTGCGGCGGGACGGGACGGAGGCGGAGGTCCCGGCCGAACAGCTGGTCGTGGGCGACGTGGTGCTCGTCGCGGCGGGCGACGAGATCCCGGCGGACGGACGGATCGTCGAGGCCAGCGCGCTGCAGATCGACGAGTCGGCGCTGACCGGCGAGAGCGTCCCCGCCGCCAAGGACGCCGGCACACTGCCGGCCGAGCGGCTGGGCCCGGGCGACCAGACCAACATGGCGTTCATGAACACCCCGGTCACCCACGGCAGCGGACTGCTCGTCATCACCGCGACGGGCGCCGACACCGAACTGGGCAAGATCTCCGGGATGCTGTCGGCGACCGAGAGGGAGCAGTCGCCGCTCACCAGGGAGCTCAACACCCTGACGCTGTGGATCGCGGGGGCGGCCGGCCTGACCATGGTCGTGATGTTCGCGCTCGGCCGCAGCCGCGACCAGGCGTGGGACGCCCTCTTCGTCAGTGCGGTCTCGCTGGCCATCGCGGCCATCCCGGAGGCGTTGCCGACGGTCAGCCAGGTCATCCTCTCCGTCGGCAGCCTCAACCTGGCCAGGCGGCACGCGATCGTGAAGGAACTGCCGTCCGTCGAGACCCTCGGCTTCACATCGGCCATCAACTCCGACAAGACCGGCACCCTGACGATGAACCAGATGACGGTCGTGGAGGTGCTCAGCCCCACCGACCGCTACACCGTCTCCGGCACCGGCTACCGCCTCGACGGGCGGATCCACCACGCGGCGGGCTCCGCCCCGAGCATCGAGGATGCCGTCCTGCCCTACCTGGTCGCCAACGACGCGAAACTGGTCGACGGCGAGGTCGTCGGCGACCCGACCGAGGGCGCCCTGCTCGTTCTCGGCCACAAGGCCGGGCTGGACATCGAGGCCAGCCGGGAGCGTTTCCCCCGGCTCGCCACGCTGCCGTTCGACCCGAGCTACAAGCTGATGGCCAGCTTCAACGAGGCGAAGGACGCGGACGGCCGGGCGGTGGTGCGGTGCTTCGTGAAGGGCGCGGCCCCCGCGGTCCTGGCCCGCGCCTCCTCGGCCCTCTCGGAGGGCGTCGTCATCCCCTGGGACGCGGACCTCAGCGCACGCGCCCAGGCGCAGACCGAGCGGATGGGCGGCGAAGGACTGCGGGTGATGGCCGGGGCCGTCCGGGACCTGGACCCGGCGGACTTCGACCCGGACGGCGACCTGCTGGCGTTCGTCGAGGATCTGCGGATGACCAGCCTGGTGGCCATGGTCGACCCGCCGCGCGAGGAGTCACGGGCCGCGGTCGCCAGCGCGCAGGCCGCCCACATCCGGGTCCGCATGGTGACGGGCGACGACGTCACCACCGGAGCGGCCATCGCCCGCCAACTCGGCATCGAGGGTGAGGCCGTCCTCGGCGCCGACTTCGCCGCCCTGCCGGAGCACGAGCGACTGGCCCGGATCGACGGCATCGGCGTGGTCGGCCGGGTCGCGCCCGAGCACAAGGTGCTGCTCGCCGCCACGCTCAAGCAGAAGGGCGAGGTGGTCGCCATGACCGGCGACGGCGTCAACGACGCGCCGGCGATCAAGGCCGCCGACATCGGCATCGCCATGGGCAGCGGCACCGACGCGGCGAAGAACGCGAGCCGCATGGTCCTCGCCGACGACGACTTCGCCACCATCGTCTACGCCGTGGAGGAGGGCCGGAAGCTCTACGACAACCTCACCAAGTACATCCGGTTCGTCCTGGTGCTGCTGGTGACGTTCGTGCTGACCTTCCTCGGAGCCGCGCTCCTGAACATCGCCGCGGGCGAACCGTTCACCCCGGCGCAGGTCCTGTGGGTCCACTTCGTGGTCAACGCCCCGTTCGGCTTCGCCCTGGGCTTCGACCAGGAGAGCCCCGGTCTGATGCGGCGCACCCCGCGCCCGCGCGGCGAAACGGTGCTGACCAGGCCCGTGGTGATCACCGTCGGACTCGCCGGGCTGGCCGTCACGGTCGCCCTGCTCGGGCTGACCAAGCTGGGCGAGGCGCACTACCACAGCACGCACGTCGGCAACTCGATCGCGTTCACCGCCTTCGCGCTCTGCCTGATCGTGGCGGCCTACGAGTGCCGCAGTGAGCGCGGCTCCGCGCTGACCGTCAGCACCTTCGACAGCAAGCAGATGAACCTGGCGGCCCTGGGCGAGTTCGTCCTGGCGGTGCTGGTCACCCAGATGGACGTGTTCCACCGCATCCTCGGAACCACCGACATCGACGCCCGACAGTTCGGATGGGCCCTGCTGGCCGCCGTCGCGCTCCTGCTGCTGTGGGAGCTGGGCAAGTTCGTGGCCCGCAGACTGCCGGCGGCCCGTGGCGGGGCGGCGATCGACTCCCGTCCGTGACGGTGTTCCGGAGTCGGCCGAACAGCCGGAGCCGGTACGGTGGTTCGTCCCCAGCACCCAGGCGAACGTCGAGGTGGACATCACCGCGCCGGATTCGTGACAACGGCCTCGACGAGCAGGCAGGAGCATCCCGCCCGATGACCCGACACGACCGGTTCGCCCCTCACCCCGAGACGCACACCGCCTCCCGGGCCGGTTGGCTGCGCGCCGCCGTGCTCGGCGCCAACGACGGCCTGGTCTCCATCGCCAGCCTCATGGTCGGCCTGGCCGCCAGTGGCGTGAGCACCTCCACCGTGGTCACCGGAGGCCTGGCAGGCCTGTCGGCAGGGGCCATGTCCATGGCCGCGGGCGAGTACGTCTCCGTCAGCTCCCAGGTCGACGTCGAGACCGCCGACCGCGCCAAGGAGGCCCGTGAACTCGCCGAAGCCCCCGAAGCCGAACTCGCCGAACTCACCGCCATCTACGAGAACCGCGGCGTCCCCCGCGACCTCGCCCGCCAGGTGGCCGAGGCCCTGCATGCGGCCGACCCGCTACAGGCCCACCTGCGCGACGAACTCGGCCACAACGAACAGACCGCCGCCAACCCCCTCCAGGCCGCCCTCGCCTCCGCCGCCAGCTTCCTCGTCGGCGGACTCCTGCCCTTCCTCGGTCTCCTCGCGTCCTCCAGCACGGCCCGACTGTGGCTGATCGTCGTCGTCACCCTCTGCGGCCTCGCCCTCGCCGGCGTACTGGGCGCCCGCGCCGCCGGCACCACCGTGCTGGGGCCCGCCGCCCGTGTTGTCATCGGCGGCGGCCTCGCCATGGCGGTCACGGCCGCCGTCGGCCAGATCGCCCATGTCTCCGGTGTCTGAACCGCCGCCGCCGAGGATCCGGTGCTCCGACATCGGGCCGTGGGGCGCCTTCCGCGTCACGCCGAGGCACATCGTGAGGTCGCCGATGGACGATGCCACGCGGCGTCGACGGCAAGCACCCCGGGCGATGGGGCCGTTCGACCCTTGTGGCAGGTCCGGCTTGCGCGCAGCGTAGGCGTGCATCGGATCGGGGCCGGACATCAGAAGAAGGACGGGCATGAGCACGGAGATCGCAGTGGTGGCCTTCGGGGGCATCCCGCGCGAGGTGCTGGCGGAGGGACGCGCGAGGATCGCGGCGGCCTCCCAGAGCGCCAACGCGCTGGTCGAGGCGCTGAAGGTCAAGCTGTCGACCACCGGATCGGGCGTGCTGGCGCAGGTGAACGCCGAGGTGGACGGCCGGCGGGTTCGGGTCCAGGAGGCGGCGCAGGACTTCACCGAGGCCGTGGACCGTATCGGTGATCAGCTGCGCCGACGCATCGCGGCCGTCACCGGGACCTGGAAACCCCGGCCCTGGCCCCGACCCGTCCAGCCCGGGGACACGGCCCCCCGGGACGGGGCCCGGCTGATCACCCGCGTCAAGTCGCCGTCGCTGGTCTGGTGTTCACCGGACGCTGCGATCCGCACGCTGGACGCGATGGACTACGACATCCACCTGTTCACCGACCCGGCCACCGAGACCGACGCCGTCGTCTACCGCACCGGGCCGACCGGATACCGCCTGGCCCGTACCGTTGCCGCCGCCCCGCCCCGCCGGTCCACCGCACCGCTCACCCTCAGCCCCGTCGGCGCCCGGCACCTGACGGACGAGCAGGCGGTGAACCGCGTGGAGGACGCGCAACTGCCGTTCCTGTTCTACGCCGATCCCGCCACCGGGCGGGGCCGTGTCCTGTACCGCCGCTTCGAAGGCCACCTCGGCCTGATCGCGGGCCGGCCGTGAGGGACAAAGCCGTCCGCCGGCACCTCAAGGCACGACTGCGGCCCCGGCCGGCCGTCGCCGCCCGGCACATGGTGCCGCTGGAACGGAAGGACTGCCTGCGTCTGCTCGCCGGCGTGCCGCTCGGCCGGGTCGTCTTCACCAAGGACGCCCTGCCGGCCATCCGGCCGGTCAACCACGTCGTCGCCGACGGCGCGATCATCATCCGCACCCACGAGGGCGCCGCCCTGACCTCTGCCGCGGGCGTACCCGGCGCGCCCGGCCCGGTCGTCGCGTACGAGGCCGACGCCATTGACCTCGACACCCACCTGGGGTGGAGCGTCGTCGTCACCGGCTACGCGGAGCTCGTCACCGACCCGGCCGAGGTGCGGCGCTACGAGGAGCTGGCCACCCCCTGGGTGGACGCCGCGATGCACCACGTCGTGCGCATCCGCCCCGAGCTCGTCACCGGCTTCCTCCTCGCCGCCGGACCCGAGGCGGGCGGCGCCACCCGGCAGCGGCCCGGCCGTCCGACGTAGGGCCTGCCCGATCCGCGACCGCGGGAAGGGGTGATGCCGGCCCCGCCCGGGTGCTGGGTGCCGGGCGTCGCCGGTGTGGTTCCTCCGCGGACGCGGCCGGTGGTGTCAGCCCGCCCGGTTGTCGCGGGGGGTGCGGCCGCTCCAGAGGGGTTCGAGAAGCATCCAGGAGTGCTGCCAGGCCAGGTCGGCCCGGCGGTCGAGGACCATCAGACGGATGCTGAGACCGGCGATGGCGAGAGCGGCGAGGCCGCCGAACGCGAGGAGCCCGAGGCAGGCGGCTTCGGCGGCGGCATGGATCGCCCCGGGAGGGGCGGGGACGGGCCGGCCGGTGTCGTCGACCCGGATCCCGACGGCCGAGCCGGCGACGGTGCCGGCGGGAACGGCGACGGTTCCGGTGCCGCTGCGGCCGTCGGGGGAGGTCCATACGGCCTCGGCCTCGTACCGCGTCCTACCGGTGCCGGTCTCGATCCGCCGGTGTGCCGGGGTGAGTGCGACCGCCTGGACGCCGTGCAGGCGGGCGGCCGCCACGGAGTCCTGGTGCCGGGCCGAGACGAAGTCGGCCGTCGCCGCACCGGCGCAGCAGGGCAGGGCCAGCCCGATGCCGAGCGCGGTCAGCAGCAGGGCCCGGCTGCGTGCGCGGTCGACCGGGCGGACCAGCGGGTTGCCGCCCCGCCGGAACGCCTGCCGCAGGTGGTTGCGCGAGCGCGGGACCGGGCCGGCCGGCCCGGAAACGGCGGTCATGTCGGTGCTCCTCCTCCAACGGCCTGGTGGACGGCGGCGGGCGCGGTCCGTTCTCACGGATGGGGGACCACGGCCACCGGCGCGGTGGAGTGATGGAGCACGGCGTGGGCGACGGGTCCGAGCAGCATGCCGAGGCGGTGCCGGCGCTCGCGTCGGCCGATGACGACCAGCTCGGCACCGGCGGCCGCCGCGTCCAGGACGGCCATCGCCCCGCCGCCGAGCCGGACGTCCTCGACGACCGCCACGTCCGGATGCCTCCTGCGGTGGTCCGCGAGGTGCTCTGAGAGCAGGGCCGCCTCCGTGCGCTCCTGTCCGGGAATGTCCATCGGGGGCGGCATCATGCTGCCGTAGGCCCAGGCCGGGAGCGGTTCCCAGCCGTGGACGGCGCGCAGTGCGGCACCGCGGCGTTCCGCCTCCGCGAAGGCGAACGCGAGGACGGCCTCCCCGGGCTCGGAGGAGTCGAGCCCGACCACGACCTCACCGGAGGTTCCGGCGTTCCCTTGGGTGAGGGACGCCGCCTCGCGGACGAGGACCGTCGGAACGGTCGCCCGGGCGGCCACGGCGAGGGAGACCGAGCCGACGAGCAGGCCGGCGAATCCCCCGAGGCCCCGGGAGCCGAGCACCAGCAGCTCCTGCTCCCGCGCTTCGGCGACCAGCCCGTCCACCGGGTCGTCGGGCCGCACCGCGGTCTCCACCGTCAGGTCCGGGTGGGCGAGGCGGATCCGGTCGGCGACACGGGCGAGGGCGTCGAGTGCGGCGGGCCGGAGGTCCCCGGGCTCGGCCCGGTCCACGTTCTCGTCGCTCAGCCAGGGCCAGACGTGCAGGAGGCGCAGGGGCGCTCCGAGCCGCTGGGCCTGCGCTGCCGCCCACATGGCGGCGCTCTCGCTCCGCGGTGAGCCGTCGAGGCCGGCCAGGACGTGTCGCGTCGTCACGGATGCTCCCTTGAAGTCGGGTCGAGGGCCGGGCACGACCGCCGCCCGGTGAGCACCAATCTCCCGCCGGGCCTCGCGGAACCCCAGGGCCGGACGGAACCTGTCGGTGGGCCGGTGGTCCCGACCGGGACGGATCCGGCAGCGCGTCATGCGCCGAGCGTCATGCGGCATACGACATGCGCCGGTGCACGGCGCGGTCCGGGGCCCGGGACCATCGGGCGGGGAAACCGGGACCATCGGGCGGGGAAACCGGGACCGCCGGTGCGGGGACCGGGACCGTTGGCCCATGGGACGCGCCGCTCGCCGATCCGAGGATCTTCTACGACGGGCCACGGCGGGAACGGGGCCCGTCCACCCGGAACCCCGGCCCACGACCCCGCCGAAACGCACACCACGGTCTGACGCACCAGGAAGGGAACCACGATGAACCGACTGCAGACCCGACCCGCCCCCGCCATCACGGTGACGACCCGCGGCGAGGTCACCCTGGCCGCGCCCGACTACGCCAGGACGAAGCTGCTCGCCGTCCTGGAGAAGATCGACGAACCGGTCCTCGACGTCCGGGTGAAGCTCACCCAGGAGCCCAACCACGCCGTGGCCAAGCCGTCGACCGCCCAGGCCACGCTCGACCTGAACGGCCGGCCCGTGCGCGCCCACGTCGCCGCCGCCACCATGCAGGAAGCCGTGGACCTGCTCCAGGACCGGCTGAACGCCAGGATCGCCCGGGTCCGGACCCACCACCGGCACCACCGCCACCACGCCGAGCGGCCCGTCGCCGGGCAGGAACACCGGCCGCAGCGCCGGGTGCTGGATGCCGAGGAGCGCCGCATCGTGCGGCACAAGAGCTACAGCCTCGCGCGTCAGACCACGTGGGCGGCGGTGTTCGAACTGGACGCGATGGACTACGACTTCCACCTGTACACCGACGCGGTGACGGGCTGCGACAGCCTCGTCCACCACGACGGGCCGGCGGGGGAGTACCGGATCGCCTCGGCCGGAACGGCGCCGGAGACCGAGCCGGGCATCTCGGCGAGCACCGACGCGGTGCCCGAACTGACCGTCGCCGACGCCGTCTCGCGGCTCGACCTCAGCGGCCTGCCGTTCGTCTTCTTCACCAACAGCGAGACCGGGCGCGGCAACGTCCTGTACCACCGGTACGACGGCCACTACGGCGTCATCACCCCCGCGGACTAGGGAACGAGGGGTGGGGCCCGGTCGGTCGCTGGACCCGACCGGGCCCCGCTGAACGGAAGCCGTGGGCCGGCGGGTTCAGACCGGACGCGGTTCTGTCGAACCCCGGAGGGGGCGACGTCCGTGCTACCGGCTGAGGGCGGTCGGCAGCCGGCCCGAGGAACGGACGAGGAGGACAGCGACGGCCTGGTACCAGGGGGCGGGCCGGATCACGGTGACGGCGGCGGAGGGGCGGTTCCCGCAGCGGGCGGTGGTGACCGTCCGGGGCGCCGCTCCGGTGGAGATCCCGGGCGAGGTCGGCGCCGTCAACTTCGTGGAGGCGGAGAGCTGGCAGCTCGACCTGGAGCACCGGGACCAGGGCGAGTGGTACCCCAACGTCCGTGCGGTGCAGGGCCGGTGGCAGGAGATTCGGGGCGTGCTGACGCAGGTCGTGCACAGCCGCAACCAGGACCGGGCGGGCGACCGGCAGGACCGCAACCTGGTGCTGCGGATCGAGCGGGTCGTGCCGGGCCCGGGCGTGCGGACGACCACCTCGGGCGGCGCGACCTGGACCACCACCTCGTCCGGGACGGCCGCCCCGGCCCGGACGGCGACCACGGCCGGCTCCTGGAACGGCTGACCGGGCCGGTCACGGCCTCAGGCGCGCCGGCCTGGCCCGCGCCGGCTCCACCTGACGGGTCATCCGCCCCCGCTCGGTGGCGGTTCCAGGGCCCGCTCCCAGTGCCGGAGCGCCTCGGCCCGGCCGGAAGAGCGTTTGGGCCAGGTTGTTGAGCGCGAGGACAGCAGCCGCGGATCGCCCCGCGTGGTGGGCGCCGGGAGCCGGGCCGGGCGGGTGGCGGCAGAGGTAGCCCGGGTCGGTCATCGCGGTGACGGTGAACGGCGCGGTGAACGCCGTGTCGTTGCCGGTTCGATCCTCTGACCGCGTGGGGGCGGGCGCAGGGGAGGCCCAAGGGGCGGGCGCAGGAGGGACGAGCGCGTGGGAGCTTCGGGGGGAGGGGCGAGCGCGTCGGAGTTTCGGGGAGGGGCACCGCGCGAACTCAGGTGGCCACCGGGGACGCGGAGTTCAGGATCGCGACCCGACGGGGCGCGTCAGCAGCCATGGTCAGGGAGGCTTCCCAAGTGTTCCGCGGGCCATCGCGGGTTGCCACTGGAGCACCATGGGGAAACTTCAATCATTGACCCCGGAGCCCGGTACCCCGATTCTGTGAGACACCGCCGGTGGACCGCCGCCGTCCGTACGGGTGCTCCGCCTCCTTCTCCCTGACCTGCCGTCACCGCTCCCCTGGATCGATGAAAGTGAGTTGGCATGCGCAAGACCATCGGGGTCCGTCTCACCGCCCCGCTGCTGGCCGCCGCCCTCGGCCCGGCCGCCCTCCTGTCGGCCCCCGCGACCTCCGCGGCGGCGGCCCCCGCCGCGGCCGCCGTGCCCGGGCTGGCCGCCGCGCCGTACGAGTACCTCGGCTGGGGCAGCCCGCAGAAGCCGACCGACGTGATGAAGGCGACCGGCATCAAGTGGATCACCCTGGCCTTCATCCTCTCCGACGGCGGGTGCAACCCGAAGTGGGACGGCAGCCGGGCGCTCACCGGCGGCTCCGACGAGGCCGCCATCACGTCGATCCGGGAGGCCGGCGGTGACGTCGTGGTCTCCGTCGGCGGGGGGAGCGGGAACAAGCTGGGCGAGAAGTGCTCCAGCGCGAGCGCGCTGGCCGGCGCCTACCAGAAGGTGATCGACGCCTACCAGCTGAAGGCGCTCGACATCGACATCGAGAACACCGAGTTCGGCAGCGCGACGGTCCGTCAGCGGGTGGTCGACGCGCTGAAGATCGTCAAGTCCAAGAACCCTGGCGTCGTCACCTACGTCACCATGGGCACCACGCCGAGCGGCCCGGACGCCGCCGGCAAGGACCTGATCAAGCGGGGCGCCGCGGCCGGCCTGGCGAACGACGGCTGGGTGGTGATGCCCTTCGACTTCGGCGGCTACAGCGACAGCATGGGCCAGGCGACGGTCAGCGCCCTCGACGGGCTGAAAGCGGCGGTCAAGAGCGCGTACGGCTACAGCGACGACGCGGCGTATCGGCACATCGGCGTCTCCTCGATGAACGGGAAGACCGACGAGGCGGGGGAGACCGTCACCACCGGCGACTTCCGCACCATCCTCGGGTACGCCCAGCAGCACCACATCGCGCGCTTCGCCTTCTGGTCGGTCAACCGGGACCGCGCCTGCGGTTCCGGCACGGACACCGAGGCGTGCAGCAGCATCGCGCAGTCCCCGTACGACTTCACCAAGATCGTCGTCCAGTACCAGGGCTGAGACGGCCCCGGCGGGGGCGGGCCGCCGGGAGGGTCGCCGAGTCGTTCCCCCGTGTCGCGCCACCCAGGTCCGCCCCCACATCCCGGAGCCATCACAGGCGGCCCGCCAACTGCGGCTCTCCGTCAGCGTGCTGACCCCGGACCAGGTGGAGGAAGGGGCGCGCCGGCTGTCCCGGCTGCTCACCGACCGCCTCGTCTGACCACCGCCCGCCGGCCCCGCCCCCGTCACGCGCCGGAGCCGGGGGCGGTCCCGGTGTGCGGCGATGTCAGGAACTCCGTACAGCGACACCGCCGTTCTGCGGACCGGACGGTGACGGGCACTACTCGGCAGGCGCGGTGAAGGCGGACGCGGGAACGTTCTGCGTCGGGGAGGAGCGTGGGTGCGGCGGCAGCGTCATCCGGAGCAGCGAGCCGCTCGGCGGCTCGGAGAGCACGGTGAGGCCACCGCCGTGGCCCTCGACGACGGCGCGCACGATCGCCAGGCCGAGCCCGGTGCCGGGGCGGCCCGACGACCGGGGCCGGCCGCTCCCGTCCTCGGCCTGCGACCCGGCGAAGCCGATGCCCGTGTCCTCCACCTCCACCACGGCGCCGTCACGGGTCGCGCGACAGCGCAGCGCGACGGTGTCCCCGTCCACGGTGAACTTCACGGCGTTCTCCACCAGCGCGTCGAGGGCGGTCTCAAGCCGGGACTCGTCGCCCTCGATCAGGACGGAGGGCGCGTCCAGGCGCCAGTCACGGTCCGAGGCCGGCCGCCACCGCTGGACCGTCCGCCGCAGGAGAGCGCCGAGGTCGACGGGGGCCCACTCGAACGTGGCGGGCTCGTAGGCGTCGGCCAGGACGAGCAGCCGCCCGGCGAGGCCGCCGAGCTTGTCCAGCTCGTCCACCACGACGTCGAGGTCGTCCCTGCTCTCCGGGGTCGACAGCTCGTTGCGGACCATCTCCGCGTAGCAGCGGGCCACCGTGATCGGCGTGCGCATCTCGTGCGAGCAGTTGCGCACGAACAGCTCCTTGACCTCCTGCGCGCGGCGCTCGCGCTCGACGAGGCTCTGGGTCTCCGCGAGGGCGGCGGCCCGCCGCCGGACGTGCCAGACCATGCTGAGGAAGACCATCGCCATCAGCGGCACCTCGGCGAGTTCGTCCCACTCGGCGTGGCCCTCCGCGATGAACCGGCTCAGTGCGGTACCCGTGACCAGGGTGACCACGGTCAGCACGGCGGACGTGCGACGGGCCGACCAGCTCTGGATGCCGTAGACGATGGACATGCTGATCCACACCAGGTGGAACACCACGGTTTCGAGGGCGGGTTCGACGAGCAGCAGCAGCTGGCTGCACCCGGCGAACAGCACCCAGCCGGCGAAGACCAGCCGCCTGCGCTCAGCCGGCACTGAAGGCGTACCCGACATTGCGCACCGTCTCGATGACCGGCCGGGGCACCTTGCCGCGGATCCGGCGGACCGTCGCGTCGACCACGTTGCTCCCGAGGTCGTCGGTGTGGCCCCAGACGCTCGCGAGGAGCTCACGCCGACTGCACACCTCCCCGGCCCGCCGCATCAGGTGTCCGAGCAGCATGAACTCGCGGTGCGACAGGGGCACTTCCCTCCCGCCCAGGCTGAGCGCCTGCCGTTCGAGATCGAGCGTGACCTCCCCGACGTGGAGCCACCGCTGGGACACGCCGGTGGAGGGGGCACGGAGCCTGGTCCGGACGCGCTCCACCAGCTCCGCGGTCGCGAAGGGCTTGCCGAGGAAGTCGACGGCCCCGAGCTGGAGGCAGCGGACCCGGGTGGCGACGTCCATCACGGCGGACAGGACGAGGACCCGCTGGTCGGGCTTCCGGTCGAAGGCGCGCCGCATCACCTCGAACCCGTCGAACCCCGGCAGCATGAGATCGAGCACGACCAGGTCGAACTCGCCGGCCCGCAGGCGGTCCACGGCGTCCGGACCGGACTCCGCGGCGTCGATGACGTGACCGTCCGCTTCCAGCGTGCGCTTGAGGTAGGCACGTAGCCGCGCCTCGTCCTCGACGACCAACAGCCGGGCCATGGTGGGCTCCC
This sequence comes from Kitasatospora sp. NPDC093102, assembly GCF_040683915.1. Lineage (NCBI taxonomy): Bacteria > Bacillati > Actinomycetota > Actinomycetes > Kitasatosporales > Streptomycetaceae > Kitasatospora > Kitasatospora sp. NPDC093102. Next base: position 76,511 of record NZ_JBFBFA010000024.1, read on the forward strand.
GTCTCCTCCCCTGCCGCTCTCGCCCCTGGGCTGTCATCTGCGGCTGCGTCGGATCTTACAAGTGCCCAACCCGTCATTCCACAAACGATCCGGCGAAGGCGTCGGGATCGACCCGGTTTGCCGCCCTCCGACCGCAGGTGTTGTGACGGTACGTCAGTGTCCGTGTGCGCCGGGCAAGGGTGTGCCGGCGCGCCGACGTCCCGGGCGGTCCGGCCTCGCGACGCCCGTCATGACGGCTGGATGAGAGACCTGTCATCTTCGCCCCCGCGTCCGGTGGCCGACTCCAGGCTTGTCGCGCGCGCGTCACCAGTCGGCGGCAAGGGCCCGTGCCCTCGGTCCCGCCGCCTCCCGGCGGGCCGGGCGATCCCGACCCGAGCGCGCAAGCGGCGGCAGGTCGCCAAGGAAAGAGGAAAGACGTGTTCACCAAACAAATAATGAGAACGGTGCTGAAACCGAGACGGGGCACCATCGCCCTGGTCGGCGTCGGGACGATGGTGGCAGCCTTGCTGGGGCTGCCGCCGTCGCCGCTCCAGCAGATACCGGAGGCTGCCGCGAGCGGGTCGAGCGGCGCGACGGACGAGACGAAGGTGCCGCACTACTTCGGCCCGTGGCCGAACTGGGCCAACAGCCCGCTGACCCTGTCGAAGGCCCAGGTGTCCATCGCGTCCACCACGATGTCGGCGGGAAACCCGCTGGTCGACCGGGCGTACGCGACGGACTTCGCGACACCGCCGGGCGCGCTGGGGCCCGTGCTCGTCGTCCTGGGCGGCTCTCCGCTGCCCGCCGGCACCCTCAAGAGCTTCCAGACCTGGAACCAGACCAAGCCGGGGGGCAGCCCCTCGGCCTCCGAGGGGGGCCTCTTCCACGCCTACGTCCTGCGGCCGACGGGCACACCGGACACGTACACCGTCGTGGCCGACAGCGGGCTGAAGACGGTGCCCAAGCCGACCGCGGCAGCCGGAGAGGTCGCGACGTACGAGGTCCCCGACGTCGCCGTGCAGGCCGGCGACGTCATCGGTTTCTACGGTCAGGGCGTCCCGGTCGACACCGGTCTCGGCTCCGCCACCGACGCCTTCGTGTACCCGGCCGGCGTCGACAGCACCACGACCCCGCCGACCAACGTGCCTCCGGCCGCGGGCGCCACGGTGACGCTGGGTTCGGCCGTCTACCCGCGCTACCCGGCGCAGGACCGGCAGTACTCCTTCGGGGCGCAGGTGATCCCGGCGAGCACCGGGCTCGGCGCCACGGCGACGGCCACGGTGGACCCGCAGACCGGCGGCATCTCCGGCATCGAGGTGACCTCCCCCGGGCGGCACTACGTCGCGGGCGCGACCTCGGTCACCATCGAGGGGAGCACCACGGCGGCGACCGCGAAGGCCACCGTCAAGGCGACCGGGGCCGTGGTCGGCCTCACGGTCGACGCGGGAGGCAGCGGCTACGGCGGCTTCGCGGTCGGCATCACCGGCGGCGGTGGCAGCGGTGCCACCGCGACGGCCTCCGGCGGGGTGGACGCCGTGACGGTCACGGACGGCGGGGCCGGCTACACCATGCCGACGGTCGACTTCGACCTTCCCGACGACCCGAACGGCACGGTGGCCAAGGGGCACGTCGACCCGGCCGACCTCAGCGCGGACGGCAACGTCACCAAGGTGACCGTCGACGAACCCGGCAGCGGCTACAGCAGCGCACCCGGCGTCGTGATCCGCAACGGGACGCTGGCCGACCCGATCAACGGCGCGACGAAGGCGACGGCCGCCGCCGGCCTGAAACTGGTCGCGGTCAAGCTGGACAAGGTCGGCTCCGACTACACCGCAGCGCCCGCCGTCACCATCACCGACCCGACGGGCAGGGGCGGCACCGGGGCGACGGCGACGGCCGTGACGGACACCGGGGCGATCAGCGGGATCGAGGTCACCAGCCCGGGGGCCGGCTACCTCACGGTCGGGATGAAGAAGTTCCAGGACACCCTGCCGCTGACCTGCAACCCCGGGGCGGACGGCACGGGTTGTCCCGACGTCGCACAGCTGCAGGCACCGTCGACGAAGCCGTCGGAGAAGTTCATCCCGGTGGCCGTTCCGGAGTCCGTCACCACCGGCGGCAAGCCGGCCGACGAGTACGTCATCGGTCTCGTGCAGTACCTCACCCGGTTCTCCTCCGACCTGCCGCCGACCCTGGTGCGGGGCTACGTCCAGTTGTCGACGGACGCGGTGCCCGGCCGGAAGGTCCCGCTCTACAACGAGCTGATGGACGGCACCAGGCAGCCGCTGCCGTACACGGGTGTGACCTCACCGCAGTGGATGGGCCCCCTCATCGCCGCGACCAAGGACCGGCCGGTGCGGATCGTGTTCCGCAACCTGCTCCCGAAGGGCGCCGACGGCGACCTGTTCCTGCCGGTGGACAGCAGCGGCATGGGCGCCGGCATGGTCCCGATGACGATGCCCCCGCCGAAGAACGACGGCACCGTCACGGACGAGGTGCGCAATCCCCCGTGCACCGACGACAAGGCCGGCTGCTTCACGGACAACCGGGCCACGCTGCACCTGCACGGCGGCGTCACGCCGTGGATCAGCGACGGCACCCCGCACCAGTGGATCACCCCGGCCGGCGAGACCACGGCGTGGCCGCAGGGCGTCAGCGTGCAGAACGTGCCGGACATGGTGGACAGCACCGGGGCGACGCTCTGCGCCGCGAAGGACGACGGCTGCTCGACGTTCTACTACACCAACCAGCAGAGCGCCCGGCTGATGTTCTACCACGACCACACCTACGGCATCACCCGGCTGAACGTGTACGCCGGCGAGGCCGCGGGCTACACCATCACCGACGACACGGAGAAGGCGCTGGTCAACAGCGGCACGATCCCCGACGCGGCCGACACCCTCCCGCTGCTCGTCCAGGACCGCACCTTCGTGCCGGACGACTCGCAGCTCAAGGACCGGAAGGACGGCACCGGCAAGACCGTCTCCTACGGTCAGGACCCCACCTGGGACACGAAGCGCTGGGGCGGCAAGGGCAGCTTCTGGTACCACCACGTCTACATGCCCGCGCAGAACCCGGGCGACCCGTCGGGCATGAGCTCGTACGGGCGCTGGATGTACGGGCCGTGGTTCTGGCCGCCGGCCGGCGACACCAGGTTCGGGCCGATCGCCAACCCGTACTACGACCCGAAGTGCAAGCTGGACGACTCGTCGACCTGGCAGTACCAGAGCGCCCCGTTCTGCGAGCCGGAGCAGATCCCCGGCACGCCGAACATCTCGATGGGCATGGAGCAGTTCAACGACACGCCCATCGTCAACGGGGTCGCCTACCCGAAGGTGACGCTGCAGCCGAAGACCTACCGGATGCGGCTGGTCAATGCCGCGAACGACCGGTTCTTCAACTTCCAGTGGTACAAGGCCGATCCGAAGCAGGGCGACGGCACGACCGAGGTGGCGCTGAACGCGGACGAGCTGGCGGCCGCGCAGACCGACCCGAACGTGTCGCCCACCCCGGCGGACGCGAACAACGACGCCGCCGGGCCGGACTGGATCCAGATCGCCAGCGAGGGCGGCTTCCTGCCGGCACCGGCCGTCATCGACGGTCAGCAGCCGACGACCTGGATCACCGACCCGACGCGCTTCGACTTCGGCAACGTGGACAAGCACTCGCTGACCGTCGCGCCGGCCGAACGCGCCGACGTGCTGGTGGACTTCTCGAAGTTCGCGGGCAAGACGCTGATCCTCTACAACGACGCACCCGCGGCCTACCCGGGACGCATCTCGTCGTACGACTACTACACGGGTGCCCCCGACCTCACCCAGGCCGGCGGCGCGCCGAAGATCCTGCCGGGGTACGGGCCCAACACCCGCACCGTGATGCAGGTGACCATCGCGAACACGGCACCGGCCCCGACGTTCAACCTGGCGAAGCTCCAGGCCGCCTTCAAGCACCACGCGGACGGCTCGGGTGTCTTCGAGTCCGGGCAGAACCCGGTGATCGTCGGTCAGGCGGCCTACAACTCGGCGTACGGCACGAGCTTCGCCGCCAGCAGCAACTGCAACGTCAAGAACAGCTCCGTCAAGACCTGCGACGGCCTGGTCCGCGTGAACGACACGTCGACGTTCGGCTTCAACACGCTCAAGGCACCGACCGCCAGGATGACGATGCCGTTGCAGCCGAAGGCCATCCACGACGAGATGAACGCGACGACGTTCGACAGCTACGGCCGGATGTCGACCAACCTCGGCGTCGAGGCGTCGCCACCGACGCCGGGGGCGCAGAACGCGACGCTGTACCCGTACATCAACCCGCCGACCGAGCTGATCGACGGCACCGGCCTGCCCAGAGCGGACGTGAAGGTGACGCCGATCAGCACCAGCGCGGACGGGACGCAGATCTGGCGGTTCACCCACAACGGGGTGGACACCCACCCGATGCACTTCCACCTGTACGACGTCCAAGTCCTCAACCGGGTGACCTGGGACAACATCGTCATCAAGCCGGACGCCAACGAGCTGGGCTGGAAGGACACGGTGCGGATGAGCCCACTGGAGGACACGATCGTCGCGCTGCGGCCGATCGTGCCGACGGTGCCGTTCGAAGTGCCGAACTCCGTCCGGCTGCTCGACCCGACGATGCCGTCCGGTGACACGTCGATGTTCAACAACACCGATCCGCAGGGCAACCCGACGGCGGCCGTCACCAACAGACCGGTGAACTTCGGCTGGGAGTACGTCATCCACTGCCACATCCTCAGCCACGAGGAGATGGACATGATGCGGCCCCAGGTGCTGGCGCTGCCGCCGGCGAAGGCGAGCGGGCTCGCGTCAACCGTCGTGGGCACGGGTGAGAGCGCCCGGATCCGGCTCGAGTGGCAGGACAACTCGATCAACGAGACCGCCTTCCTCGTCCAGCGGACGAGTGACGGCGGCACCACGTGGGTCGACGCCGGCACGGTCGAGTCGCCACTGGACCAGCCGAACACCCACGGGGCCCGCACCTTCGTCGACCCGACGGCGTCGGTGACCACGCCGTACCTCTACCGGGTCGTCGCGCTCAACACGGTCGGGTACGGCGGCGAGTTCCCGAGCATGACGGTGAAGTCGGTGTCGGACCCGCTCCAGGTGACCCCGGCACCGTGACGCCGGGAGGGCGGGACCCCGATCACGGCTGAGTGATCGCGTACGGCAGGAGGGCGGGCCGCCGGCCGCCCTCCTGCCTCGGCCTTTCGGCCGGCGCCCGGCTCGGTGGCGGTGCGCAACTGCCTTCTTCCGGCCGGTGCCGGGGGAATCAGCCGATGGTCAGCCGGAACGGGCCGGCCAGCACCGCGTAGCCGTCGTTGGCCAGGTAGTAGGCGTCGTAGCTGCCGGCGCCGTTCAGCTTGCCGGTGGAGAAGGTGACGGCGCCGCTCTGGTTGGGCGTGTAGGACCAGGTCAGCGCGGAGCGGGAGCCGGGGGTGACGCCCGCCGGGTAGATGCCGACCCAGTTCCTGGCGCCGGCCTGGGAGGCGTTCGGCAGGGTGTAGCGGAGGGTGACGTTGCCGCCGTTGGCCACTGCGCCGAGGTCGCCGGTCAGCGTCGGGCCGGTCGCCGCGGAGGGGGCGAAGGCGGCGTTGAGCGGTGTGGCGTAGGTGTCGTTGCCGGTCAGCCCGGGCAGGCCGAGGGCGGACTCGATGGTGCGGCCGACGCTGTAGTGGTCGTAGTGCAGCGGGCTGCTGGTGCCGGCCGGGACGGTGCCCTGGGAGCCCACGACGACGGTGGCGAGGTGGTTGTAGCCCTCGTTCTGGCTCTCGTCCCAGGTCAGGATGAGGAGCGAGCGCTGCTGGGTCCAGGCCGGCGAGGACAGCACGGGGGCGAGGGTCTGCTGAAGCCAGCCGTCCTGGGTCTTCAGGCTGGTGGCGCTGCCGTTGCCGGAGGCCTCGCCGTCGTAGTAGTCGTCGGCGGCGATCCAGGAGAAGTTCGGTGTGGTGGCCGCGGACCGCAGGTCGGTGGTCAGCTGCGAGGTGTCGAAGAGGTGCGCCGCGCAGCGGGCCGGGTTGCCGCTGATGTCGGTGTAGTTGATGAACGGTGCGTCGTCGGGCATGTAGTAGCTGTCGTAGTTCTTGTTGGTGTTGCAGGGTGTGCCCATGCCCTGCTCGTAGGCCTTCCAGGTCTTGCCGGCGTCCTCGATGGTGTCGCCGAGGTTGCGCTGGGGGGAGTTGATGTTGGGCCAGTAGGTGGCGCCCTTGGTGTAGGTGTCACCGCCGGCGATGGCGAGGTAGTTCTCGTCGCTCGGGTGGTAGACGCCGTGGGAGTCGGTGAGGGTGGCACCCTGGGGCATCAGGCTGTGGATGTACGGCGTGTCCGTCGGGTCGTTCATGATCTGGGAGTAGTCCGTGTTCTCCATCATGACCATGAACACGTGGTCGTAGCCCGGCACGGCGGACGGGGGCGGGGTCAGCGGCGCGGGCTCGACGACCGGGGTGTCGAGGGTGAGGGAGAGGTTGTCCAGGTAGCCGGTCTCGTTCGTGGTGGAGAGGAACTGCACCTCGACCTGGATCGACCGGGTGCCGGACGGGACGGCTCCGGTGGCGTTGCGGGAGAGGAACTTGGTGCCCAGGCCCCGGTCGGTGGCGGAGACGGTCGGCAGCTTGGCGGTCGCGCCGAGCGGGCGGCCGCCGGCGTCCTGGAAGTGCAGGCTGACCGCGGCGTACCCGCCGTAGGTGGTCCAACCGCCCAGCCAGCCGGAGAGGTTGAAGTGCACTCCGCCGCCGTCGATGGCGGTCGCCGCCGAGGAGACGTCGATGGTCTGGGACATCGAGCCGTCCCCGAAGTTGCCGGGGCCGAAGAAGGCCTTGCCGGGGGTCCGGCCGTCGCCCGGCAGGCCGAAGGAGCCCGCCGAGTGGCACATGACGTCGACGCCGCCGGCCTGGACCGTCCAGCCGGGGACGGTGCTGGCGGCGCTCCAGTCGTTGGTGCAGTAACCACCGGCCTCCGCATCGCCGTTGACGATCAGGTTGCCGCTGCTGCCCGCCGCACCGGCGGAGGTGGGAGCGGCGACGACCAGCGCGCCGAGGAGGGGAAGGGCGGCGAGCAGCCCGCCGAGGGGGGTCCAGCGCAGTCGCATGGGGGATACCTCGTCCGTTGGTGAGGGTGGGTGCCATGGCCGTTCACCATGAGCGGGGACATAGGTACCGGCCGCCGCTGTCCGGCGGAAGAACACCGGTCGAACTTGTCTGGATGACTTCGGGCCGGCCTCGTACGCCGGCGGGGCGGAGCGGGCGCCCCCGGTACCACTCCCGGGGCGGTGCGGTGCACGGCGGGTGGGCTCCTCGGGTCGGTCAGCGGTACGGGGCGGTGTCAGGGGTGGTGGCGGCGCAGGTGGATGAGCCGGCTCGCGCAGTCGCCGGCGGGCAGGTCGAGCTCGATGCCGCGGTGGCGCAGGACGGCGCCGCTGTACCGCCGGCCGGTGTCGGCGTCGAGGTAGTGGGCGTGCGCGTCGAGCGCGGGCAGGCGGAGCGCGGGCGGCTGGTGGCCGAACCGGGTGGCGGGGCGCCAGACGAGGACGGCGTGCTCGGCTCCGTCCGCGGCGGCGTAGTGGACGGCGGTGACGCCGTCCGGGGCGGACAACCGGTACTGCCGGCCGCGCTGCACCAGGGGCCGGATCCGCTTGTAGCGGGCGACCAGGTCGGCGGCCTCGGCGAGTTCGTCCTCGGTCCAGGCGGTCAGGTCGCCGCCGAGGCCGAGGACGCCGGCCATCGCCACGTGGGCGCGGAAGCGCAGCGGGGTGGCGCGGCCGGTGGCGCCGTTCGGGCTGTCGGTGATCCACGCGGCCATGGTTGCGGCGGGGAAGAGCTGGCTGTAACCGTGCTGGATGGCGATCCGGTCGACGGGGTCGGTGTTGTCGGAGGTCCAGGCCTGGTCGGTGCGGGCCAGGATGCCGAGGTCGACGCGGCCACCGCCGCCGGCGCAGGCCTCGATTCGCAGGTGCGGGTGGTCGGCGCGCAGCCGGTCCATGATCCGGTAGACGGCGCGGGTGTGGTCGATCCAGAGCCGGTCGGGGTCGGGCCGGCCGGGCCAGGCGGCCTCGGTGAAGGCCCGGTTGGCATCCCATTTGAGCCAGTCGACGCCGTTGTCCCGGACCAGCCGGTCCAGTGTGCGCAGTGCCCAGGCCTCGACCTCGGGGCGGGCGAAGTTGAGCACCAGCTGGTGGCGCAGCTCGGTGGCGGTGCGGGTGGGGGAGTGGACCACCCAGTCGGGGTGGGCGCGGTACAGGTCGCTGTCGCGGTTGACCATCTCCGGTTCGACCCAGAGTCCGAAGGCCATGCCCAGGCGGTGCACCTCGTCGGCGAGCGGGCGCAGGCCGTCGGGGAAGGCGCCCGGATGGGGTGTCCAGTCGCCGAGGCCGGCGCGGTCGTGGCGGCGGGCGCCGAACCAGCCGTCGTCGAGGACGAAGAGTTCGGCGCCGAGAGCGGCGGCGCGTCGGGCCAGGAGGAGCTGCCCGTGGTGGTCGACGTCGAAGTGGGTGGCTTCCCAGGAGTTGTAGACGACGGGCCGGTCGTGCGCGGCGTCGGGCAGCACGTGGGAGCGCACGTGGTCGTGCCAGGCGCGGCTGGCGGCGCCGAATCCGTGGGAGGTGTGGAGGCCGGCGAAGACGGGGGTGGTCAGCCGTTCGCCGGGGTGCAGTGTCCAGCTGAGGCCCTCGTGGCCGAAGCCGCCGGTCCAGGTGGTCCGGCCGACCGGGTCGCGGTGCACGGTGATGCGCCAGCTCCCGCTCCAGGCCAGGGTGGTGCTCCAGACCTCGCCGTGCTCCTCGGTCGCGCTGCCGTCGTCGAGGGCGAGCCAGGGGCCGGCGTGGTGGCCGGTGAGGCCGCGGCGGCTGGTGAGGACGGTCTCGGCGACCGGCAGGCGGTCACGCAGGAGCTGGGACTCGCTGTTCCAGCCGCCGACCAGGTGGCTGATCCGGTAGTCGGACAGTGGGGGGAGGGTCCAGGACGCGGAGTCCAGCCGGTCCACGGTGATCGGCCCGTCGCCGGGGCCGCCGGTGTGCCGGAGTTCGGTCCAGCGCTCGATGACGTCGCTGTCCGGGCGGACGCGGTAGCAGAGCTCGGCGGCGAGCGGGAAGTGGCGGTCCGTCAGGAGGATCCGTAGCTCGCCGTCCGTGATCCGGTGGTCGGCCGGGCGCCACTGGGCGCCGCGGGTGCCGTCGGCGAACCGGACCTGGAGGCCGGCGGGGCCGAAGCGGGCGCCGCTCTGCGGGGCGAGTTCGTCGGCGGCGGCCTCGGCCTCGAAGCTGCTGCGGGCCGGGGAGTGCGGGGCGGGCAGGGTGTCGAGGGCTGCGCGGTCGAGCGGCGGGCCCCAGTACAGGTGCCGGGGACTGCCGTCGGCGTCGACGCGCAGGGCGTAGAGGCTGTTCGGCGTGCGGAGTTCGGCGACACCGCGGGCCGGGTCGAAGGAGACGGGCGGGAGCACGGCAGGCACGGAAGGTCCCCAGGGGTGCGTAGTCGGGACGCGGAGCGGGTGCGCGCCGCCGACCCCGGCGGGCGTGCCGGGGCGGGAGCCGTCCCCGGACGTGCAGGGCGGTGCCCGGTACCCGGCGGTGCGTCGGGGACGGAAGCGGGGCCGAGCGTAGGGCCGCCCGGTGACCGAAATCAATACTGGACGAAGTTATTTATTCGGCGCTAGGTTGCCGCCGTGTTCCCGAATCCATCACGTCCGCTGGTTTCCGCGCCGGCCGAAACGGCCGTCCTCGCCCTGCTGTTGGCCGAAGGGCCGCTCAGCCGGGTCGAGCTGGCCCGGCGTACCGGCCTGTCCTCGACCGCGGTCACCAAGGCCGCCAAGCCGCTGGTCGAGGACGGCTACCTGTACGAACTGCCCCCGGAGCGCACCGCACCGGGCGCCGGCCGGCCGGTCAACCCGCTCGCGGTCAGCCCCGACCGGGAGTTCTTCGTCGGCGTCAAGATCAGCGCGGACACCCTGTACGGCGCCGTCTGCGACCTGCGCGCCCAGGTCCGGACCACCCTGAGCCGCCCGCTCGGCGACCGCGGCCCCGAGGCCGTGTGCGAGCTCCTCACCGGGCTGGTCGCCGACCTGCTCGACGCGGACCCGGCCTACCGCCCGCGCACCCGGCACCTCGGGATCGCGGTCTCCGGGGACGTGGACCGCGCCGCGGGCCGAGTCCGGTACTCCGTACTCCCCGGCTGGCGCGACGTGCCGCTGGCCGAACTGACGGCCGCATCGACCGGCCTGACGGTCACGGTGGAGAACGACGTCAAAGCCCTCACCGCTGCCGAACACTGGTTCGGCGAGGGCATCGGCACCGAGTACTTCGCGCTGGTCACCATCGGCGCGGGCATCGGCTCCGGACTCGTCGTCAACGGCCAGCTGATCGCCGGCGCACACGGGGTGGCCGGCGAGCTGGGGCACATCAGCGTCGACCCGACCGGACCGCGCTGCCACTGCGGATCCGTCGGCTGCGTCGAGGCGATCGCCTCCACCGACGCGGTCCTGGGCGCCGTCCGCCGCGCCAGCACCCGGCCCGACCTGGACTTCGACGCCGCCGTGGAGGCGGCCCGCACCGGCGATCCCGTCGCGCGGGACGCCTTCGCCCGGGCCGGGCGGGCGATCGGCGTCGGCATCGCCACACTGGTCAACCTGATCGGCCCCGAACGGGTCGTGGTCACCGGCGAAGGCCTCGACACCTACGACCTCTTCGACACACACATCAGGGACTCCTACGCCGCGCGCTGCTTCGGCGCGGCCGCCCAGTGCCCACTGATCCTCCGCCCGCTCCCCTGGGAGGAATGGGCCCGCGGCGCCGCCGTCGTGGGCATCCAGGCCCTCCTGCCCTGACGCTCCGCCGGCCGCCGTCCGCACCGAGCCCCACCGCCGGGACCGGGCTGGCCGCCCGCCGGACGACCCGTCGCACAGCCGCACCACGATGACGGACCACCAGCCCCGCTCCGCTCCCACCAGCCGGCACCGGACGCGCGCACCGGCCGGGCCGGAACCATCCACCCTCCCCCCACCCAGGAGGATGCGCCATGAGTGCAGCCACACCGCAGCTCAGCCGACGGGGATTCCTCGGCGGCTCCCTGCTCTTCGTCGCCGGCGCCGCCGTCGCCTGCAGCACCGACCCGACAGGTGGCAGCGCCTCCGGCGCGGCCACCACCCTGAACGTCTGGTACCACGCCTACGGCGAGAGCGGCACCCAGCAGGCCGCCACCCGCTACGCCGCCGCGTTCACCAAGGCCAACCCCGGCATCGCGGTGAAGATCACCTGGGTCCCCGGCGACTACAGCGGCAAGCTGAACGCGACCCTGCTGACCGACGCCGCCCCCGACGCCTTCGAAATCGGCGACTTCGCCGCCGGCTACGCCGTCCGCGGCCAGGTCGCCGCCCTCGACGACCTCTACGGGGACACCCGGTCGGACTTCAACCAGGGCAACCTGGACCAGGAGACGGTCGGCGGCAAGGTCTACGGCGTCAAGATGCTCGACGACGTGATGATGCTCTACTACCGCAAGAGCGCGCTGGCCAAGGCCGGCCTCACCCCGCCCGACAGCTTCGACGCCCTGGCCGGCGCCGCCAAGGCGCTGAGCACCGGCGGCAACAAGGGCCTGTTCCTCGGCAACGACGGGGTCGGCGAGAGCCCGATCCTCGCCATCCTCTCCAACGGCGGCGAACTGGTGACCGGCGACGGCAAGGCGGCGTTCGACTCCCCGCAGGCCGTCGAGGCGGTGACCGGACTCAAGCGCCTGCACGACGACAAGTCCCTGCTGCTCGGCTTCACCACCGACTGGTGGGACCCCTCCGCCCTGGTCCAGGGCGTGGTCCCGATGCAGTGGTGCGGCCTGTGGGCGATGCCGGCCGTCCAGGCCGCACTCGGGGACGACTTCGGGGTGCTGCCCTGGCCCGCGTTCAAGCCCGGCGGCAGCCCGGTGCTGCGCGTCGGCGGCTGGACCGCCTGCGTCAACGCCAAGGGCAAGCACGTGGACGCCGCCAAGAAGTACGTCCAGTGGCTGTGGATCCAGCAGACCGACCTGCAGAAGGACTTCGCGGAGGCGTACGGCTTCCACATCCCGCCGCGCAAGTCGGTCGCCGCGAGCGCCGACAAGCTCTCCCAGGGCGCCGCCAAGCAGACCGTCGAGCTGGCCGCCGACTACGGCCGCCGCTTCCCCGCCACCTGGAACACCGCGGTCTCCACCGCGTTCACCTCCGCCGCCACCAAGGCCCTCAACGGGCAGGGCGAGGTGGCCGCCCTGCTCAGGGACGCGGCCGGGCAGGCCCAGAGCGAGATCGACAAGCAGCGCGGCTGACCATGACCTCCGCACCGGACACCACGCTGCGCCCCGGTCGCGCCCGACGCCGCGCGGCGGCCCGCCGGAGCCGCCCGACCGCGGCCACCTGGGGCGCGTTCGCGCTGCTCACCGCACCCGTGCTGATCGGGCTGGGCGTGTTCAAGTACGTCGCGATCGGCTGGAGCTTCCTGCTCAGCCTCAGCGACGCCCGCGGCACCATCGGACTCGGCCACTGGGTCGGGCCGGCCAACTACCGCACCCTGCTGGGCGATCAGGCGTTCCGCGACTCGCTCACCCAGATCCTGCTGTTCACCCTGTTCATCGTCCCCGCCACCTTCGCCGCCTCCCTCGGGCTCGCGCTGCTGGTGCACCGGATCCGCCGCGGCCGTGCCCTGCTGCGCACCGCCTTCCTCATCCCCGCCGCCGTCTCCTACGTCGCCGGTGCGCTGCTGTGGAAGATGTGCCTGTTCAACTCCCTGCCCGCGGGCATCGCCAACACCGTCGGCGGCTGGTTCGGCATGGAGCCCGTGCCCTGGCTGCAGACCACCTCGCCGCCGCTGTACTGGGTGGTCCTGGTCACGCTGCGGCTCTGGCTCCAGGTCGGCTTCTACATGGTGCTCTTCCTGGCCGGCCTACAGGCCATCCCGCGGGACGTCCACGAGGCCGCCGCGCTGGACGGCGCGACCGGGCTGCGGCTGCTGCGCAGGATCACCCTGCCGATGCTGCGCAACACCTCGGTGGCCGTGCTGATGCTGCAGTTCATCGCCGCGTTCCAGGCCTTCGACGAGTTCTACAACCTGTTCAGCAGCGGACTGTCCGGCATGGGCTCGGCGCCCGTCCGCACCCCGCTGATCCACCTCTACGCCACGGCGATGGGCGACCAGAACTACGGGATCGGCTCGGCCGGGGCGTTCCTGCTGACCGCGCTGATCGTCGGCGTGACACTCGTGCAGGGCCGGGTCACCGGCTTCGGCAAGGCCGAGGGGTGAGTGCCATGGACACCGTCCTGCGACGCGTGCGGCCGGTCCTGCGGGCCGTGCTCGTGGGCCTGCTCACCGTGCTGTTCCTGCTCCCGTTCTACCTGATGCTGCGCAACTCGCTGATGGACAGCCGGAGCCTGACCTCCCCACACTGGACCTGGTGGCCGGCGCAGGCGCACTGGGAGAACTTCGGCGCGCTGTTCAGCGACCCGACCGTCCACATGGCCCGGGCGCTGGGCAACTCGCTGCTGATCGCGGGAATCACCGCGCCGGTGTCGACGCTGCTGGCCTCCGCCGCCGGCTACGCGCTCGCGCGGATCCCGGTGCCCGGACGCCGGGTCCTGCTCGGCCTGGTGGTCGCCACCCTGATGATCCCCGGCTCGGCGACCTTCGTGCCGACCTTCGTGGTGGTCGGCTCGATGGGCGGGGTGAACACCCTGTGGGGGCTGATCGCGCCGGGGCTGTTCAACCCGTTCGCGGTGCTGCTGTTCCGCAACTTCTACCTGCAGTTCCCCAGCGAGATCGAGGAGGCCGGCCGGCTGGACGGCCTCGGCTGGCTCGGCCTCTACCGCCGGATCGCGCTGCCGAGCTCCGGGGCGATGCTCGCCTCGCTCGGCGCGCTCGCCTTCATCGACAGCTGGAACGCCTTCCTGTGGCCGCTGGTCATCGGACAGGACCCGTCCTCCTGGACCGCCCAGATCGCGCTGTCGACGTTCCTCACCTCGCAGACCATCAACCTGCCCGGGCTCTTCGCCGGCGCCGTGGTGACCATCGCTCCTCTGGTCGCGATGTTCCTGGTGGCCCAGCGCCACATCGTCGAAGGCATCGCCACCACCGGTCTCAAGGGCTGACCGGTGACCCGCCCGCTCCTGCCCACCCGAAGGAGAACACGCGTGAGAGCCGACCGAACCGGCCCCGGCCGGGCAACCGCCCGCCGCGCCCTGCCCCTGCTGCTGCCCCTGGTGATGGCCGCGGCGGGCCTGCTGGCCGGCAGCGGCCCCGCCGCCGCCTCGCCCGCCGCCGCCTCGCCCGCCGCCGCCTCGCCCGCCGCCACCGCGGCGCCCACCCCGCTGACGGGTCCCCAGCTCGCGGCGTCCTGGACCGGACCGCTCAGCACCCGCGGCCGCTACATCGTCGACGCCGGCGGCAACCGGTTCAAGCTGAAGGCCGGCAACTGGGCCGGCGCGCAGGGCACCTGGCAGGGCAGCGGTTCCACCACCGACCCGGCCAACAACCAGGCCGGCCAGGTGTCGTACAACATCCCGCTCGGCCTGGACCGGGTCCCGCTCGGCGAGATCCTCACCGGCTTCCACAGTCTGGGCCTCAACGCCGTCCGGCTGCCGTTCGCCAACGCGATGATCCACGACACCACCCCCGTACCGGACGCGGCCGTCGCGGCCAACCCCCAGCTCAAGGGCCTGACCCCGCTCCAGGTGTACGACGCCGCCGTTGCCGCGCTGACCGCCGACGGCTTCGCGGTGATCCTCAACAACCACACCACCAGCTACCGGTTCTGCTGCGGCCTGGACGGCAACGAGCGCTGGAACAGCGGCCAGAGCACCCAGCAGTGGGAAGCCGACTGGGTGTTCCTGGTCAACCGCTACAAGGACGACAAGCGCGTGGTCGGCGCCGACCTGCGCAACGAGGTCCGCCGGGACGTCTGGGACGACGCCAACTGGGGCTGGGGCGACAGCCACGACGAGTACGCCGCCTTCGAGGAGGCCGGCAACCGCATCCTCCAGGCCGACCCGGACATGCTGGTCGTCATGGAGGGCATCAACTGGCAGGGCATCCCGACCGACATCACCCCCCACGGCCGCCCGATGCTCACTCCCGTTGCCAACATCTCCAACACCCTGATCAGGTCCGACAAACTGGTCTACGCCGCGCACTTCTACGCCTACACCGGCCCCGCCAACACCGGCGCCACCAGCGGCCCCGGCGTCACCCACGACCCGCGCTACCAGGACCTCACCCCCGACCAGCTCGCCCAGGTCGTCGACCGGGAAGCCCTGTTCGTCACCAAGTCAGGCCAGCACTTCACCGCACCCGTGTGGATCAGCGAGTTCGGCGCCGCCGGCCGCGACGAGACCGACACCAAGGAAAAGGCCTGGTGGAGCGCCTTCACCGACATCCTGGTGAAGAACGACACCGACTTCGCCGTCTGGCCCCTGGTCGGCTGGGCCGACGCCGCCGGCAAGCCAAAGGACAGCTGGGCCCTGCTCTCCTACACCGCGACCGGCACCCGGATCGGCCTCCAGGACCCCGGCGACTGGCGCGCCGCCGACTGGAACAAGCTCGTCAACGCGCCCGGCCTCACCGGCCCCGTCGCACCCGCCCCGCGCTGGAACATGCTCGACCTCGACTTCGGCGACCAGATCACCTCCGCCCGGATGCTCACCCAGCCCGACTGGAGCGTCGGCAGCCGCAAGGGCGTCTGCCCCGACACCCAGCGACTGATCGCCCTCGGCCGCAGCGACGGCCGCGGCCTGTGCACCGACTCCGCCCAGCCCCCCGCCAAAGCCGGCGCCTACGTCACCGTCACCGGCTGGACCAACACCGCACAGGGCGACTGGGCACCGGGCTACGACAAGCTCCAGTGCCCCGACCAGTACTACGCGATCGGCTACAGCGAGCGGACGAACTCGATGACCGCCCTGCTGTGCGCCCCCTCCGCCGCCACCCTGCCCACCACCGGCCGCGTCGCATGGTTCGACCACGGCGACAACCGCCCCGCCGGCGCCGGCTCCACCGCGAGCGACTGGGCGCCCGGCTACTACAAGGGCCAGTGCGCCGACAACGAGTACATCGCCGGCGTCGCCGACACCTGGCGCTACAACGAGTACGGCGTGCCCGACGCCCTGCTCTGCCGGCCGCTCGCCTGACGCACCGCCCCCCGCCGTCACCTGAGGAGAACCAGGCCATGCCCCTGGAGATCGCCGCAGACGGATTCCGTCTCGACAACCGACCGTTCCGCATCATCTCGGGCGGACTGCACTACTTCCGCGTCCACCCCGAGCAGTGGGCCGACCGGCTCCGCAAGGCACGCCTGATGGGACTGAACACGGTCGAGACCTACGTCCCCTGGAACCTGCACGCGCCCCGGCGCGGCGAGTTCCGCCTGGACGCGGGTCTCGACCTGCCCCGCTTCCTCGACCTCTGCGCCGCCGAGAACCTCCACGTCCTGCTCCGCCCGGGCCCCTACATCTGCGCCGAATGGGACGGCGGCGGCCTGCCCGCCTGGCTGCTCGCCGAGGACGGCATCGCCCTGCGCAGCCGCGACCCGCGCTTCCTCGCCGCCGTCGACGAATACCTCGGCGCGCTGCTCACCACCGTCGAACCACACCTGGCCGGCAGGGGCGGACCGGTCATCGCCATGCAGTTGGAGAACGAATACGGGGCCTACGGCGACGACACCGCCTACCTCGCCGAACTCGCCGCGCTGCTGCGCCGACACGGCGCCGACACCCCGCTGTTCACCAGCGACCAACCCGCCGACCTGGCCCGCGGCGGCCTGGACGGCGTCCTGCGCACCGCGAACTTCGGCAGCCGCGCCGAGGCCGGCCTCGCCGAACTGCGCACCCACCAGCCCGAAGGCCCCCTGATGTGCGCCGAGTTCTGGATCGGCTGGTTCGACCGCTGGGGCTCCGCCCACGTGACCCGCAGCGCACACGAGGCCGCCGACGAGCTGGACCGGCTGCTGGCCACCGGAGCCTCGGTGAACCTGTACATGTTCCACGGCGGCACCAACTTCGGCTTCACCAACGGCGCCAACGACAAGGGCGCGTACCGGCCCACCGCCACCTCCTACGACTACGACGCCCCCCTCGACGAGGCCGGCGACCCAGGCCCCAAGTACGCCGCCTTCCGCGAGGTGATCGCCAGGTACGCACCGGTCCCCGACGGCCCGCCGCCCCGTCCGCAGCCCAAACTCGCCGCCGGCAGCGTCCACCTCACCCACACCGCGAGCCTGCTGGAACAGGCCGACGCCCTCGCCCCGGCCGTCGCCGCCGACCGGCCGCTGACCATGGAACAGCTCGGCCAGTCCTTCGGCTTCGTCCTCTACCGGACCGAACTCCCCTCCCCGGGGCCGTGCGTGCTGCACGTGGAGCAGGTCCGCGACCGGGCCCAGTTCTTCGTCGACGGGCAGCCGGTCGGCGTCCTGGAACGGGAGAACCGGGAACACGCCCTCGCGTTCACCGTCCCCCGGGCCGGAGCGCGGCTGGAGGTCCTGGTGGAGAACCAGGGCCGGGTCAACTACGGGCCGGGCATCCACGACCGCAAGGGCCTGCTCGGCGGGATCAGCGCCAACGGGAAGGCCCTGCACGACTGGTCCAGCCGACCCCTGCCCCTGGAGGGGCCGGACGCCCTGGACGCCCTGGAGTTCACCCCCGCAGCGCCGCCCCCCGTCGGGCCGGCCCTCCATCGCGGATGGGTGGAGATCGACCGTCCCGCCGACACCTTCCTCGCACTCGGCGGCTTCACCAAGGGACACGCCTGGATCAACGGCTTCGCGCTCGGCCGCTACTGGTCCCGGGGCCCGCAACGCACCCTCTACGTGCCGGCGCCGGTCCTGCGCCCCGGCCGCAACGAGGTCACCGTACTGGAACTGCATGCCGCGGCAGGCCGGACCGTGGAACTGACGGGCCGCGCCGACCTCGGACCCACCGAACAGTAGATCCCGTCCGGCGCCCCCGCCCCGCGCCGGACGACCCCCCACCGAACCGGCAAGGAGCGAACGGTGCACGGCAACCGCCGCGTGATCGAGCAGCGCCTCACCCGGGTCCTGGACCAGCGGCGACGAGCGGTCATCGGCCTTGAACGGACCGAGGCGCCGTCCCTCCGGTTGGAGTGAACGACGCCTCGCTGTGAACCGTCCCGCACAGGAAGGAAGTGACGGCCGAGTCCTCGGCCGACGAGACCCGCGGTCAGAGCGGCAGGCTCTGCCAGTCGTCGAAGGTGGTGGCCGTCGTGCCCGTGCGGTAGGAGACGCGGCCGTCCGTGCCGATGGCGAACACGTGGAGGACACCGCCGCCGTCGACGATCGCGGCCGGGTAGTCGAGGACGGTGCCGCCGAGGTCCTGCCAGGCGCCGTAGCCGGAGTTCGGGGCGCTCTGGGCGGTGGTGCTCACGCCGCCGCCGCGGTTGCGCTCGAACAGGACGACCCGTCCGCCGAGGGTGGCCGCCGCCGGCTCGCCGACTCCCCCGTGTCCGCCGAGGGGGGCGGGGGACTGGCTCCACGGTCCGCCGGGCTGAGTCTGGTAGCTGACCATCATCGCGCCGGTGTCGACCTCGCGGTAGGCGAGTTCGATGCGGCCGTCCTGGTCGAGCGCGGCCTTGGGCGGGCTCGCCGGCCGGGCGTTCGGGATCGGGCCCGGGCCGCTGAAGGCGCCGTTCGGAGCGGTCTGCCACCAGTTGACGACCCCGGTGCGGGTGGCGGCGAACACCTCGATCCTCCCGACGCCGTTGCGGACCGCGGTGACCGGGTCCTGGAGATCGGTGCCGCCCAGGTCCGTCCAGGTGCCCGCCCACACGCCGCCCGGGGTGGTCTGCCGGATGTTGCTGAGGCCGCCGCCGCCGTTCTTGACGAAGAGCTCCAGCCGCCCGTCCTGGTCGGCGGCCACCACGGGCACGCCGACCTGCTCCTCGTTGCCGAGCCCGGCGTTGGGGTTGCCGTGGTCGGCCCAGCCGTTCCACCACCAGCCGTTGGGCGTGCCCTGCGGCAGGGAGATGATGTGGTGGTCGGTCAGGCGGCGGGCGAAGACCTCCAGCCGACCGTCGGCGTTGGTGCCGACGGCTATGCCCGGCGCCAGCCGCCCGCCCGGGTCGGCCATCCGCACCGGACCGCCCCAGCTGCCGTCGGCCTGACGCCAGTACGTGTAGAGGGCGCCGGCCCGCACGACGAAGACCTGCGGCCGGCCGTCCTGGTTCAGCCCGGCCCAGGAGGTGCCCCGCGACCAGCGGTAGTACATCCGGGAGAACCAGGCGTCGGAGTAGTTCCCCCCATGGTCATGGCTGGCGTACTCGGAGACGAACACGCCCTTGGCGCCGACCGTCGCCGGGTCGAGGTTCACCGGGGAGTCGCTGATGTTGTAGTCCCGGTAGTTCACCTGGATCAGCGTGCCGCCGTACTGACTCGCCGCCTGGCCTGCGAACTTCGCGGCGGCGACGTGGTCCGAGTGGTCGCCCGAGTAGCGGCTGTCCGGCAGTTCGTCCTGGGCCCTCAGCACGGTCGGCTGGTACGTCACCATCAGCTGCCGCAGCACCTCGACGACGTCCGCGGCCGTGTAGGTCGACGGCCCGGACAGCAGGCTGCCCTTCGGGACGACCGTGGTGTCGGTGCCGCCGGCCAGGACGCCTCCGAGCTTGGCGTCGTGCAGGTTGAGGAAGATCAGGTGCACCGGCCGGTCCTTGAGGACGTACCGCTCGACCTGCTTGCCCGCGACCGTCCACGCCTCGGCCGTCCAGTGCCCGACCTCGTCGGTCGTCGGGTCGGTGTCGCCGACCCCCGCCATCCGCGAGTAGGCGTTGATGGCGCCCATCTGCCGGTTCCAGGTGCGCAGCGAGTCGCCGGCGGGGCCGTCGCAGGACCCGGCGCAGTCGCCGGTGATGTTCCCCGCGGTGACGAACACCGTGACGGACGGCGTGCCGTTGGCGAGCGCGTTGGACAGGTCCGGGTTCATGAACAGGATGTCGTCGTCCTCGTGCGCGACGACCTGCATGACCAGCGGCCCGGAGCCGGCGGCCGCGGCCGTACCCACGGCCGCAGCCGCGCGGGTCGCGGTCCCCTTGGCCAGGACGGGTGCGGCGAGGGCGGTGAGTGCGACGGAGGTGAGGAGTTGCCGTCGTCCGATTGCCATGTG
This sequence comes from Kitasatospora sp. NPDC093102, assembly GCF_040683915.1. Classification (NCBI taxonomy): domain Bacteria; kingdom Bacillati; phylum Actinomycetota; class Actinomycetes; order Kitasatosporales; family Streptomycetaceae; genus Kitasatospora; species Kitasatospora sp. NPDC093102. Next base: position 96,610 of record NZ_JBFBFA010000024.1, read on the forward strand.
ATTCCCCCCCAATTCGAAATCGGCATGTGATCACGCCAGGAGGAGGCTAGCGCATTGTCGATCAGGCAAGGCCATGGGCCTTGTCTCGCAATTTTGCCGAGGAGGAAGGCCAATTGACGCAGAATCACATCGGTTCGTCCGCTTCCTGCGCATGGAGCTCATTTCCGGACGGGACCGTTCCTTCGCCGAACCGGACGCCACCGGCTGACCGCTGCCCCTTTCGTCTTTCCGTGGAATCCTGAGGGCGCTGCTGTGCGCTCCGCCCCGGCCGGATACCTCGACGGGGTCCGTGGCGCGGGATCGGCCCGGAGGCTCAGGACGCCCCGGCCGGGGGAGGCATCGGGCCCGCTTCCGCTTCCGGCCGGGGTGGGCCGGTGTGCCGGGCCGTTCGGGTGAAGGCCGTGGACAGCGGGACCATCGGCCCCCCGCGCCTCGCCGAGTGTGGCCTGTTCGGCCCTGCGGGGGCTCCGGCCGAGAGGGGAGGATGGGGTACGCCCACCGTCGGCGGTTCCGACAGACCCGAGGAGAGCCCAGCCATGTCCGTCACCCCCAGTCAGGCTCCCGGTGGACCCTCCGAGGAGGAGGTCCGCGCGCTCGACGCCCACTGGAGGGCCGCCAACTACCTGTCGGCGGGCCAGATCTACCTGATGGCCAACCCGCTGCTGCGCGAGCCGCTGCGCCCGGAGCACATCAAGCCCCGCCTGCTGGGTCACTGGGGCACCTCGCCCGGCCTGAACCTGGTCCACACCCATCTCGACCGGGTGGTCAGGGCCCGCGACCTGGACGCGGTCTGCGTCTGGGGGCCCGGGCACGGCGGGCCCGCCGTGCTGGCGAACTCCTGGCTCGACGGCAGCTACACCGAGACCTACCCGAGCGTCACCCGGGACGCGGACGGCATGGCCCGGTTGTTCAAGCAGTTCTCCTTCCCCGGTGGCGTGCCCAGCCACGTCGCCCCCGAGACACCAGGTTCCATCCACGAGGGCGGTGAACTCGGCTACGCGCTGTCGCACGCCTACGGCGCCGCCTTCGACAACCCAGGCCTGCTGGTCGCCTGCGTCATCGGCGACGGCGAGGCCGAGACCGGACCGCTGGCGGCCTCCTGGCACGGCAACAAGTTCCTCGACCCGGTGCACGACGGCGCCGTCCTGCCGATCCTGCACCTCAACGGCTACAAGATCGCCAACCCGACCGTGCTGGCCCGGCTGCCCGAGGCGGAGCTCGACGCGCTCCTGCGCGGCTACGGCCACCTCCCGCTGTACGTCACCGGCGAGGACCCGCTCACCGTCCACCGGGCCATGGCCGAGGCCATGGACACCGCACTGGACCGGATCGCCGCCCTCCAGGACGAGGCCCGTGCCGAGGGCGGTACCCGGCGCCCGCAGTGGCCACTGATCGTGCTGCGCACCCCCAAGGGCTGGACCGGTCCGGCGGAGGTCGACGGAGTGCCGGTGGAAGGCACCTGGCGGGCGCACCAGGTGCCGCTGGACCAGGTGCGGGACAACCCCGCCCACCTCGCCCAGCTGGAGGCGTGGCTGCGCTCCTACCGGCCCGAGGAACTCTTCGACGAGCAGGGCCGACCCAGCGCCGAGGTGCTGGCCTGCGTCCCCGAGGGCGACCGCCGCCTCGGGACGAACCCGCACGCCAACGGCGGTCTACTGCTGCGCGACCTGCCGATGCCGCCGCTGGAGCGCTTCGCCGTACCCGTCGACAAGCCCGGTGCCACTCTGCACGAACCCACCCGGGTCCTCGGCGACCTGCTCGAACAGCTGATGGCGGACACCGCCGAGCGCCGCGACTTCCGCCTGGTCGGCCCGGACGAGACCGCCTCCAACCGGCTCCAGGCCGTCTACGCGGCCACCGGCAAGGCCTGGCAGGCGCAGACCCTGCCCGTCGACGAACACCTCGCCCCCGACGGCCGGGTGATGGAGATCCTCTCCGAACACACCTGCCAGGGCTGGCTGGAGGGCTACCTGCTGACCGGCCGCCACGGCCTGTTCTCCTGCTACGAGGCCTTCGTCCACATCGTCGATTCCATGGTCAACCAGCACATCAAGTGGCTGCGCACCACCCGTGCCCTGCCCTGGCGCGCCCCCATCGCCTCGCTCAACTACCTGCTCACCTCGCACGTCTGGCGCCAGGACCACAACGGCTTCTCGCACCAGGACCCCGGCTTCGTCGACCACGTCCTCAACAAGAGCCCCGAAGCCGTCCGGGTCTACTTCCCGCCGGACGCCAACACCCTGCTCGCCACCGCCGACCACGTCCTGCGCAGCCGCGACTACGTCAACGTCGTGGTCGCCGGCAAGCAGCCCTGCTTCGACTGGCTCACCCTCGACCAGGCCCGCACCCACTGCGCCAGGGGCGCCGGGATCTGGGAGTGGGCCGGCACCGAGGACGGCACCCGCGAACCCGACGTCGTGCTCGCCTGCGCCGGGGACGTCCCCACCCAGGAGGTCCTCGCGGCCGCCCAGCTGCTCCGCAGCCATCTGCCCGACCTGGCCGTCCGCGTGGTCAACGTGGTCGACCTGGCCCGGCTGATGCCCGCCGAGGAGCACCCGCACGGCATGCCCGACGCGGAGTTCGACGCCCTGTTCGGCCGCGACCGACCGGTGATCTTCGCCTACCACGGCTACCCGTGGCTGATCCACCGCCTCGCCTACCGGCGCGCCGTCCACCCCCACCTGCACGTGCGCGGGTACAAGGAGTCGGGCACCACCACGACGCCCTTCGACATGGTGGTCCGCAACGACCTCGACCGCTACCGGCTCGTCATGGACGTCATCGACCGGGTGCCCGGCCTCGCCGTCCGGGCCGCCGCCCTGCGCCAGGAGATGGCCGACCGGCGCACCCGCCACCACGACTGGATCCGCGAGCACGGCACCGACCTGCCCGAGATCACCGACTGGACCTGGTAGGGCTGACGTGCAACCAGGGGGGCCGACCGTCAGGAGACCAGCACCGTGGACCTACCCGTCGCCGTCGGAGTGGACGGCTCCGACCCCAGCCTGGCCGCCGCCGACTGGGCCGCCCGCGAGGCGCTGCTGCTCGGCCGCGCACTGCGCGTCCTGCACGCCCTGCCCCTGACGCCCCGGCTGCTCCCCGGCCGGCCCGCCGGGCCCCGACCGGACCCCGATGCCCTGTTGCACGAGGTCTGCCACGTCCTGGCGGTGCGGTACCCCCGGTTGGAGATCCGCTCCGACGAGGTCCACGACCTCGCCCCCGCGGCGCTGCTGGCCGCGGGGGAGGACGCCGAACTGCTCGTCGTCGCCGCCCGCGGTACCGGCGGCTTCCCGGACCTGCGGGTCGGGTCCACCGCCCTGCACCTGGCCGCCCGGGCCGGCTGCCCGACCGTGGTGCTGCCGGTGGACCCGCCGGGCTCGGATCAGCGCGAGCGGATCGTGCTCGGGCTGGACGCCCGCCGACCCGCCGAGGCGGCCCTGGAGTTCGCCTTCGCCGCCGCACACCGCCACGGACTGCCGCTGCGGGTCGTGTACGCCTCGGCCACCGGCGTGCCGGAGGACGAGGACGAGCTTCTCGCCCGCGTCCTCGCGCCGTGGCGGGCCGCCCATCCCGAGGTCGAGGCCGTCCCGGAGAGCACGGGCGCGGGAGCGGGCCCGGCGCTGGTGGAGGCGTCGGCCAAGGCCCGACTGCTGGTGCTGGGCAGGCGGCCCGTGCTCCTGGTCGGCGCGCTCGGCCCGGTCGGCCACGCCGTCCTGCACCACACGCTCTGCCCGGTCGCCATCGTCCCGGAGGCGTGACCGGGACCTTCGGGCCGTCCTTGGGGCTGCTCGGCCCTGGGACCGGCCTGCGGCGACCACGATCATGGATCGCACACCGGGTCGCCGGCATCCGCGCCGCGACCGTCGAACCAGGGAGGGCCGTCACCATGCCGGACGCCGTAGTGGTCGGAGTCGACGGATCGGAGCCGAGCACGGCCGCCGCCGAGTGGGCCGCCCAGGAGGCGCACCGCAGCGGCAGGCCACTGCGGCTGCTCCACGCGGGGGAAGCGAGCGCGCCCGCGCCCGGGGAGGGCGACCGCGGTGACGAGCCGCTGCCGCCGGAGGTGCTCGCCACCCGGGACCACATCGCGAGCGTGCTGCCCGGGCTGGAGCCGACCTGCGAGCACGTGCCCGGGAACCCGGCCTACGCGCTGGTCGCCGCCGGGGGCCGGAACGGCCTGCTGGTGCTCGGCTCGCGAGGCCTGGGAGGGTTCGCCGGCCTGCTGGTCGGCTCCGTCTCGCTGCGGGTGGTGGGCCACGCGAACTGCCCCGTCGTGGTGGTCCGTGCCGGGGCCGACGGGCAGGGCGGCGGCGAGGACGTGGTGCTCGGGCTGGACAGCGACCAGGCCTGCCCGGACGTCATCGCCTTCGCCTTCGAACAGGCCGCGGCACGGGGTGCGACGCTACGCGTGCTGGAGAGCCAGAAGGTGCCCGCGGGGCCGTACTCGGCCGAGGCCGTGGTGTACCAGCCGGAGGTCAGGGAGGCGCTGGAAGCCGGGGAGCTGATGAGGCTCCAGGAGGCGCTGGCTCCCTGGCGGGAGAAGCACCCGGAGGTCCGGGTCCAGGCCGAGCTCACGCCCTGGTCGGCCGGGCGGGCGCTGGTGGAGGCCTCCAGGAGCGCCTGCCTGACCGTGGTGGGGCGCCGCCGGCCCAGGCTCCACCCGGCCGCGCCCTGGCTGGGCTCCGTCGCCCACGCCGTCCTCCACCACGCGCACAGCCCGGTCGCGGTCGTGCCGCACGACTGAGACCGGCCCCGCGCACGGCCGTGGTGCGGACCGCTGTCGGTCCGCCCCACGGCCAGCGGCGTGTCCGCGGGGACCACGCGGGTGCGCGCGAACGGGAGGACGTTCGGCCGGGATCGGTGTGAGACTGGGCAGGGAGGGGGTGATCCCCGTGTCGGACCCACCGCACGTGCCCGCCGGTCCCGACACCGCCGTCGACGAGAATCGGCTGGAAGACCTGATCATCGAGGCGCAGACGGCCCTGCCGGTCGAACTGCCCGCTCTGGCGAACCGGTGCGCCACGGCCCTCGGCCTCGACTCCGTGCTGATCTACCTCGTCGACCTGCAACAACGGCTGCTCGTCCCGCTCGACGAGGCCTCGGAGCCGCTGCCGGTGGACCGTTCGCGGGCCGGCTGGGCGTACCGCAGGGTCTCCCCGCAGGTGGCAGCCGACGGCGGTGGCGTGATCGTCTGGCTGCCGCTGGTCGACGGTGCGGAGCGGCTGGGCGTGCTGGCGGTGCGCACCGCCGCGCTCGACGGGGTGCGGATGCGCCGCAGCCGGATGCTGGCCCACCTGTTCGCCATGCTGATCACCTCCAAGCGCACCTACAGCGACTGGATCGCCTCCCTCGCCCGCACCGCGACCATGGGGTTGCCCGCCGAGATGCTGCGGGCCTTCCTGCCGCCCCAGACCATCGGCAGCAGCAGGTGCGTCTCGACCGCGGTCCTGGAACCGGCGTACGACGTCGCCGGCGACGCCTTCGACCACTCGGTGGTCAAGAACGTGCTGCACACCATGATCCTCGACTCCATGGGGCACGATCTGACCGCCGGCCTGACCACGTCGGTCGCCATGGCGGCGGCGCGCAACGCCCGCCGCGCCGGCGGTGCCCCGGCCGACGTCGTCGGCTCCGTCGACCAGGCGCTCGTCCACTGGCTGCCCGACCATTTCTGCACCGGCGTGCTGTGCCGACTCGACGCGGAGACCGGGGTGCTGCACTGGGTCAACTGCGGTCACCCGCCGCCGCTGCTGATCCGCGCCGAGCGGGTGCTCCACGGAGCGCTGGACAGCCCCCCGCAGCCCCCGATCGGCCTGGCCGACCACCTCGCCCCGGAAGCCCGGCAGGTCCACGAGACGACCCTGGAACCGGGCGACCGCGTCCTGCTCTACACCGACGGCGTCGTGGAGGCGCGCGACACGGACGGCGCGGAGTTCGGCCTCGACCAGTTCACCGACTTCATCATCCGCTCCTCGGCCGCGGGCCAGCGTCCGGCCGAGGTGCTGCGGCTGCTCATCCACGCCATCCTCGACCACCAGCGCAACCGCCTGCGGGACGACGCGACCATCCTGCTCTTCGAATGGCGCCCGCAGTGCCCGTGACGCGCTGCTGCACCGACCCTCCTCCGGCGGACCCCGTCGGTGCGTGGCGCGGCCGTCGACGCGGCGGGCCGGGGGCTCAGGGGACGATCTTCACCGACTCGGCCCGTGGGTGGTGGAGCCGGTGGAGGCCGGCGTAGGCGGGGCTGCGGGCGAGGAGTTCCTCATGGGTGCCGTGGCCGGCGAGCCGGCCTTGTTCGAGCAGGACGATCTGGTCGGCGTCGCGGACCGTGAGCAGGTTGTGCGAGATGATGATCGTCGTGCGGCCGGCCATCAGCGCACGCAGCGGGCCCATGATCCGTCGGGCCGACTCGGCGTCCAGGCCGGTGGTGGGTTCGTCCAGGAGGAGGACGGGTGCGTCCCGGATCATCGCGCGGGCGATGGCCAGACGCTGGCGCTGGCCGCCGGAGAGCAGTCGTCCGCGCTGGCCGACCACGGTGTCGTAGCCGTCGGGCAGCAGGCTGACGAACTCGTGGGCGTCCGCCGCCCTGGCGGCCGCCAGGATCTCGGCCTCGGTCGCCTCCGGGCGCCCGTACGCGATGTTCTCCCGGACGGTGCCGTGGAAGACCAGGGTCTCCTGCAGGACCACGGCGACGTTCTCGCGCAGCTCGGTGAGCGACAGTTCGCGCAGATCGACACCGTCGAGCCGGACCGCGCCGGCGGTCGGGTCGTAGAAGCGGAGCAGCAGCTTGGCGACGGTGGACTTCCCCGCGCCGCTGGCGCCGACCAGGGCCAGCGTCTTCCCCGGCGTCACCGTGAAGGACACCCCGGACAGCGCGGGCGTCGCCGTCTCCGGGTAGCTGAAGGTCACGTCGTCGAACTCGATCCCGCCGTGGGCCCGGCCGATCGTCCGCGGGGTCGAGGGGGCGGCGACCTGCGGGCGCTGGTCGAGCAGTTCGATGATCCGCTCGGCGGCGGCGGAAGCGCTGTAGAAGGTGTTGCCGAGCCCGGACATGCCCCGGATCGGGCCGTAGAGCTGGCTCAGCAGTGCGAGAAAGACCATCAGGCCGCCGAGGGTGAGCCGGCCACGGACCAGCTCCCAGGTCCCGAGGCCCATCACTGCCAGGCCGCCGAGCAGCTCGATGAACTCGACCGTGGGTCCGTAGAGCGCTCCGATCCGGGTCGAGGCCATCGCGGCGTGGTACCGGCCGACGCTCTCGCGCTGAAACCTGGCGTGCTCCCAGCCCTGGCGGTTGTACGCCTGGACGAGTGCGATGTTGCCGAGCGACTCCTCGGTGACCGCGCTGATCGAACCGCCGCGCCGGCGGCGTTCGCGCGAGGCCGCCCGGATCAGCTTGGCGAAGCGGCGGGCGGTGAAGAAGAACAGTGGCGCGGCGACCAGTGCGGTCAGCGTCAGGTCCCAGCGCAGCGCCAGCAGGAGACCGACGAAGATGCCCAGCCGCGCCACCTGGCCGAGCGCGGTGACGATCCCGGAGAGCAGGAAGGTCTCGACTGCGTCGACGTCGCCGGTCACCCGGGACAGCACGTCGCCGAGCTGCCGCCGCTCGAAGAAGCCCAGGGACAGGCCCTGGATGTGCCGGAACACGTCCGATCGCAGGATGAGCAGGAAGCGCTCGCTGACCCAGGTGGAGGTCACCCGGCTGGCGAAGGTCAGCGCTCCGGAGAGCACTGCCAGCCCGGCGTAGGCGAGGGCGACCGGCAGGAACAGGCTCAGCCTGTGCGGGACGAGCATGTCGTCGATCACGATCTTGAACAGCAGGATCTCCGCTGCCTCGATCGCCGGGCCCACCACGACCAGGACCAGCAGCACCACCAGCCAGTGGCGGCCGCCCTTGGTGTAGGGCCAGAAGCGCCGGAAGACCTCCCGGAGCGGGACCGGCGGTGCGGCGGCGACGAGGGCGTCGGAACTCTCGACGACGAGCAGCCCTCGCAGGGCCTCTCGAAGGGTCCGCTTTCGCGTCATCGCACGGTCTTCCCGCTCGGTGCCCGGCACCGGTCACCCCGCTGAACCCCGCCCCGAGCCCGGAACCCGCCGGGTGGCGCGGGCCGGACGGACCGGGCGGGGCGACAGGCAGGCCGGGCACGAAGTATGCCCGGCCTGCGGTTGTAACGGATTGCAAGTGTCCGGCTACTGTGGATGTCAGTAACCCCAGTCGCCGCCGCCGCGGTCGCCGCCGCCGTAGCCGCCGCCGCCGTGGTCGCCGAAGTCGTCATAGCCGCCGCCGTAGCCGCCGCCGCCGTGGTCGCCGAAGTCGTCGCGTTCGAAGCCGCGCTCACCGTAGCCGCCGCCGTAGCCGCCGCCGCCCCCGTGGGTGTCAAACTTGCCGAGGGTGCCGAGGTTTTCGAGGAATCCCATGATCAAACCTTCCTACGATTCCCCCTCAACCATCGTCAGTCCGAGCACACGGGATCGGCAAGCATAATCCGGGAAAAATTGAAGATTTAAAAAACGATTAGAATATCGCAACTGACGGTCAGCCTAGCGATATTCATGGCAAAATAATGTCAAATCTTTGGTTGCGCTCAAGCCAAGGGGTCGTGTGTGGCGAGCCGGCGAGCTGTCGCGCTGCGGCTGCCAACCGTGCCACGCCACCCCCATGGGGGTATGGGAGGCCTGTCGTGGCAGGGTCGCCCGCGCCGCGTCAGGTCCGCCCGACCCGCGGACGTGCCGGACCGTGACCGACCGTTCGCGCCGCGCGCCTGTCGCGACGCAGACCTCCGCCTCGGGCGAACCGCCGTATGGCGCTGCCGGAGCGGGGCGGCCGCGTGGGCGAGGCCGTCGACTCGCCTCGGTCGCCAACCGGGCGTGGAGCATCCATCGACCTGGCCGGTCGTCCGGTCGGCAGAACCGCCCGGGCCGTTGAGGCCGTCCTCATGGTGGCCGACCGGCGTGAGGGGGCGGAGCGGAGGCGGGGGGAGCGGGAGAAGCTCAGGGGCGGAGGCGGATGCGCCGATGAACCGTCATTCTGACGTCTGGCCAGGAGCCGGTGGGCGCCCGGTCCTCGCCCCGGACTGCCGGGCCTGTCGGCGGTTCGTCGCCTGCTCGTCGGTCGCCGCGGCATCGTCTCGGTGCTCTCGGCTCTGCCGGTCGGACTCGCGCTTCTTCAGTCCCAACAACCCGACACCGCTGGCAAGTTCGATGAACCTGACCGAGGGGCGGGTGGCCGCGACCGCGAGAGGGCCTGTGTCCGCGCGTTCGCGCGGGCACAGGCCCTCGTGGGTCACTCCGGTGGTCCCTGTCCGGCCCCCGGGGTGAGGGGGAAGCCGAAGGGGTCGGCTTAGTACCAGTGGTGGGACTGCCAGAAGTTCCAGGCGGCGTTCGGGCTGCCGTAGCGGGTGTTCATGTAGTCCAGCGCCCACTTG
>NZ_JBFBFA010000025.1:0-97716 GCF_040683915.1 Kitasatospora sp. NPDC093102
AAGGAACGGACGCTTCCTTCGGACCGCCTTCCAGCGGACCCTCCGGGCTTCGTTCTTTCGTGTTTCCAGCTTATCAGATGTTTTCCGCTCCGTTTCCGGGGCTTCGTTCATCCAACTCGCCGGTGTCTTCCGGGGTTTGACGCCCCGTCCGACGTTTCAAACTCTAGCCGATCCCCGCTCCGAAAAGCGAATCCGACCGCAACCCGATAAAACGCGCACACCTAATGCACACCAGGCCATCACGCGGAAAAGCGAAAACGACCGGCACGAACCGAGAAGTGGTGTTTCAGAGGATTGGCAGCCCCGGGACCGTCCGCGCAGATGCGTGTCCGGTGCTCCCTGCCAGGCAGCTCGAAGAACTGTACGCGCTTCCGCGGGCGGATGCAAACGTCGTGCAAAGACGGCCGGCCGGACCCCGGGGAGAGGGGTCCGGCCGGCGGAGCCGTGCGGCTCAGCTGTTGGTGGGGAAGCCCAGGTTGATGCCACCGTGCGACGGGTCCAGCCAGCGCTGGGTCACGGCCTTGCCCCGGGTGAAGAACTGCACGCCGTCCGCGCCGTACGCGTGGGCGTCGCCGAACAGCGAGGCCTTCCAGCCGCCGAAGGAGTAGTAGGCGACCGGGACGGGGATCGGCACGTTGATGCCGACCATGCCGACCTCCACCTCGAACTGGAAGCGCCGGGCCGCGCCGCCGTCGTTGGTGAAGAGGGCGGTGCCGTTGCCGTACGGGTTGGCGTTGATCAGCGCCACGCCCTCCTCGTACGAGTCGACGCGCACGACCGAGAGGATCGGGCCGAAGATCTCGTCGTTGTAGACGGACATGCCGGGCTTCACGTGGTCGAACAGCGTGGGGCCGAGCCAGAAGCCGTCGGCCGTCGGGGAGCCGTTCCTGTCCTCGGCGGTGACCGGGTGCTTACGGCCGTCCACCGCGAGCTCGGCGCCGTCGGCGATCCCGGACTCCACGTAGGAGGTGACCTTGTCCCGGTGCTGGCCGGTGACGAGCGGGCCCATCTCGGAGTCCCCGTTGCAGCCCGGGCCGACCTTCAGGGTGGCCACCCGCTGCTTGATCTTCTCGACCAGCTCGTCGCCGATCGGGTCGACCGCGACCAGCACGGACACCGCCATGCAGCGCTCGCCGGCCGCGCCGAAGCCGGCGTTGACGGCGGCGTCGGCGGCGAGGTCGAGGTCGGCGTCCGGCAGGACCAGCATGTGGTTCTTGGCTCCGCCCAGGGCCTGCACGCGCTTGCCGTAGCGGGTGCCGGTCTCGTAGACGTAGCGGGCGATCGGGGTGGAGCCGACGAAGCTGACGGACTTGATGTCCGGGTGCTCCAGCAGGCGGTCGACGGCCACCTTGTCGCCGTGGACGACGTTGAAGACGCCGTCCGGCAGGCCGGCCTCCTTCCACAGCTCGGCGAGGAAGTTGGCGGCGGACGGGTCCTTCTCCGAGGGCTTCACGACCACGCTGTTGCCGGCCGCGATGGCGATCGGGAAGAACCACATCGGCACCATGGCCGGGAAGTTGAACGGCGAGATGATCGCGACCGGGCCGAGCGGCTGGCGGATCGAGTAGACGTCGATGCCGGTCGAGGCCTGCTCGGTGAAGCCGCCCTTGATCAGCTGCGGGATGCCGCAGGCGTACTCCACGACCTCCAGGCCGCGGGCGATCTCGCCCAGCGCGTCGGAGTGCACCTTGCCGTGCTCCGCCACGATGATCGAGGCCAGCTCGTCGCGGCGGGCGTTCAGCAGCTCGCGGAAGGCGAAGAGCACCGTCGTCCGCTTCGCGATCGAGGCGCTGCGCCACTCGGTGAAGGCCGAGGCGGCGGCGGCCACCGCCTGGTCGACCTCGGCGATCTCGGCGAAGTCGACCTGGCCGGTGACCTGGCCGGTGGCCGGGTCGAAGATCTCACCGCGCCGGGGGGCCGCACCGGCGGTGGCGACCGGCTTGCCGCCGATCCAGTGAATGATGTGCTTGCTCAAGGTCCGTCTGCCTCCGAAGTCCCGGGCGGCGTCCTGCCACCGGTCCTGTCTGGCGCCGCCCGCAGGTGGGCCGGGCGACGGAAATCACGGGGCTACCGCGCTCGTCTCCCAGTCTGGTGGCCACTCCGGCCCGGCTCAACAAACAGGCTGACGGGGATCATGGATTCAGCCTTACAGGTCGTCCGGTCCCTCCGCCGGACGAGTGACCGCACGGGGCCGGGCCTCAGGAATCCCCGTCCTCTGGCTCCTCCAGGTACGGGTCGTGCAGCCCGTCCGCCGCTTCCCGGGTCTCCAGCAGGTCCAGCCGCAGGTCCTGTGCCCAGGCCAGCGCCCACCGCTTCCGTTCGTCCACCTCCCCGGCCGGAACGCCCCGCGCGCGAAACCGCCCGTCCGCCGCCTCGGCGAGCGTCTCCAGCCGTTCGGCCAGCGCCGCGGGCTGGAAGTCCGGGTCCAACTCCTCTGCCAGAGCGAGCAGTTCGCCCTCCCGGTAGCAGCAGGTGAGGGCGTGCACATCGATCAGGTCGCGAGGCATGCCCCGGTCCACGAGCAGCGCGGTGGTCAGCGCGGCGGCGTCCTCCAGGGCGACGACCGGCAGCACCACCGGCGGCTCGTCCGGACCGGGCGCACCGAGATCGAGCCGGACCGGTCGGTGGCTCAGCGGCTCCTTGCGCAGTTCCACCGAGTGCGACCGCCCGCCCAGCACCAGCCGGACGGTGAGCTGCTCCAGCCGCGGTGTGCCCGGCCGCTCGACGACCCCGCCGCCCGCCGCCCGGTACGCCTCGCCCAGCGCGGCGGCCACCTCCGGCAGGTCGGCGCCGCCGGTCGCCAGGGTCAGCCCGTCCTGCGGGCAGGCCGCGACGCCATGGGCCCGCAGCGCGTGCCCGCCGGCAAGCGCGAGGCCGTACCGGTCGCAGACGGGTGCGGCCGAGGCGGCCAGGCGCAGCTGGGCGGGGCCCGGGCGGAGGGACGCGTCGACGGCGTGCGGGACGGTGGTCACGCCACCAGTCTGACGCGACCGCCCGCTCCGCGCGCCCGAGCCGCCCGGCGACGCAGAGCACGTCCCGGCGTCGGTCGGCCGGTGGCAGCAGGCCCGGCCCGGTGCGCTCCCGCTGCTCCCGGAAGGACCCCGGGTCCGGTGCCGGCTGAGCGAGCCAGTGCGGTCCGGTGGTCTCCGTGTCGTGTCCCCGCTTCGTGCCGTTCGTACTGTTCGGTGACGGCGGGAAGAGCGAGACCCGCCGTCACCGGGGAGAGGCGGACGGCGGGTCCTGATCACACGACTGGGGTCATCCGACCGGTGGCGGCCGCGCTTCAGCTGTCGAAGCCCAGCCCCAGCCGGTCGAGGGTGCGCAGCCAGAGGTTGCGGTGGCCGCCGTTGCGGTCCGCCCGCTCCAGCGACCGGGTGGTGAGTTCGATCCCGGCCCAGCGCACCGGCTCGGGCGGGAACGGCAGCGGCTTGCTGCGCACCATGTCCAGCGAGGTGCGCTCGGTGCGCTCGCCGGCGAGCAGGTCGAGCATCACCTCGGCGCCGAAGCGGGTCGCGCCGACGCCGAGCCCGGTGTAGCCGACCGCGTACGCGACCTTGCCCCGGTACCCGGTGTCGAAGAACGCCGAGAACCGGCTGCAGGTGTCGATCGCACCGCCCCAGGCGTGGGTGAAGCGCAGGCCCTCCAGCTGCGGGAAGCAGCGGAAGAAGTGGTTGGCCAGGGTGCGGAAGGTCTCCGGCCGCTGGTCGTACTCGTGCCGCACGTGGCCGCCGAAGTGGTAGACCGCGTCGTAGCCGCCCCAGAGGATCCGGTTGTCGGCGGAGAGCCGGAAGTAGTGGAACTTGTTGGCGCTGTCGCCGAGGCCCTGCCGCCCGCGCCAGCCGATCGAGGCGAGTTGCTCGTCGCTGAGCGGCTCGGTCATCAGTGCGTAGTCGTACACCGGGACGATGTACGGGCGGACCCGCTTGAGCAGCGACGGGAACACGTTGGTGCCGAGCGCGACCTTGCGGGCGAAGACCCTGCCGTACGGGGTGCGGACGGCCATGCCGCTGCCGCGCTCCCGCAGGTCGGTGGCCCGGGTGTGCTCGAAGATCCGCACGCCCTGGCTCAGGCAGGCGTCCTTGAGGCCCCAGGCGAGCTTGGCGGGGTGGACCATCGCCACGCCCTCCTTGTCCCAGAGGCCGCCGAGGAAGGTCGGCGAGTTCACCTCGGCGCGCAGCTGGTCGGCGTCCAGGACGGTGATGTCGAAGCCGTACCGGGCGACCGCCTCGGCGATCTCGTGGAGCTCCTCGACCTGGTGGGGCTGGGTGGCGACGTCGATCTCGCCGGTGCGCTCCCACTCGGCGTCGATGCCGTAGCGCTTGAGGGTGGCCTCGATGCCGTCGAGGTTGGCGGCACCGAGGCGTTCCAGCTGGGCCAGTTCGGACGGCCAGCGGTCCAGGCCGTTGCCGAAGCCGTGGGTGAGGCTGGCCGCGCAGAACCCGCCGTTGCGCCCGGACGCGGCCCACCCGACCTCGTTGCCCTCGACCAGCACGACGTCCAGCGAGGGGTCGCGCTCCTTGGCGATGAGGGCGGTCCACAGGCCGGAGTAGCCGCCGCCGACGACCAGCAGGTCGCAGGTGGTGTCGCCGACCAGGGCGGGCAGCGCCGCCGGCCGGCCGGGATCCTCCAGCCAGAAGGGGGTGGGCCTGGCGTCACTGAGTGCGCGGGCGGAGTCCATGCATTATCAGCCACTTTCTACGAATAGATGACGGTTTCACGTGCCACCGCTGTCGACCGTACGTCAGGCGGCGGCCTTCCGGCGGTTGCCCAGCCACTGGCCGACGACGGTCAGCACGACGGCGGCGAGGAACATCGCGGTGCCGATGACGTTCACCTGCACCGGGATGCCGCGCTGCGAGGCGCCCCAGACGAACATCGGGAAGGTGACCGTGGTCGGGCCCGAGTTGAACTGGGTGATGATGAAGTCGTCGAAGGAGAGCGCGAAGCTGAGCAGCGCGCCCGCCGCGATGCCGGGTGCCGCCAGCGGCAGGGTGACCCTCAGGAAGGTCTGGGTGGGGGTCGCGTAGAGGTCCTGGGCGGCCTGTTCGAGCCTCGGGTCCATGCTCATCACGCGCGCCTTGACCGCCGTCACCACGAAGCTGAGGCAGAACATGATGTGCGCGATGAGGATGGTGGTGAAGCCGAACGGGATGCGCATGTTGAGGAAGAGCGTCCCGAGCGAGGCGGCCATGACCACCTCGGGCATGGCCATCGGCAGGAAGATCATCGCGGTGGTGGCCGAGCGGCCGCGGAACCGGTAGCGGGCCAGCGCGAAGGCGACCATGGTGCCGAGCACGGTGGCGCCGATGGTGGCGAGCACCGCGATCTGCAGGCTGAGCGAGAGCGACTGGCACATGTCGGCCACGCCGCAGGGGTTGGTCCAGGCGTCGGTGGAGAACTCGTTCCACTCGTAGTTGAACTTGCCCACCGGCTTGTTGAACGAGAAGGCGAGCACGACCAGGTTGGGCAGCACCAGGTAGGCGAGGGCCAGCAGGCCGGCCAGCACCACCAGGTGGGCGCGGATCCACTTGAACATCCGGGACATCAGACCAGATCCTCCGTCCCGGCCTTGCGCATGTAGACCGTCACCATGCCCAGGATCAGGGCCATCAGGATGAAGCTCAGCGCGGCCGCCGTGGGGTAGTCGAGCACGTTCAGGAACTGCTTCTGGATGCCGTTGCCGACCATCTGCTCGCTCGGCGAGCCCAGCAGCTGGGCGTTGATGTAGTCGCCGGAGGCCGGGATGAAGGTCAGCAGGGTGCCCGCGACCACGCCCGGCAGCGAGATCGGGAAGGTGACCTTGCGGAAGGTGGTGAACGGCCGGGCGTAGAGGTCGCCGGCCGCCTCGTGCAGGCGCGGGTCGATCCGCTCCAGCGAGGTGTACAGCGGCAGGATCATGAACGGCAGGAAGTTGTAGGTCAGACCGCAGACCACCGCGAGCGGCGTGGCCAGCACCCGGTCGCCGTCGGTGAGGCCGAGCAGGTTGGTGATGTCCAGGACGTGCAGCGCGTTCAGCGCGCCGACCACCGGACCGCCGTCGGACAGGATGGTCTTCCAGGCCAGCGTGCGGATCAGGAAGCTGGTGAAGAACGGCGCGATGACGAGGATCAGGATGACGTTGCGCCAGCGCTTGCTCGCCTTGAAGGCGATCATGTACGCGAGCGGGTAGCCGACGGCCAGGCAGAGCACGGTGGCGACGGCCGCGTAGGAGAACGAGCGGAGGAAGTGCCACTTGTACTCGACCAGGGCGTCCCAGTAGGTCGAGAAGTGCCAGGTGACCTTGAATCCCTCTTCGAGCGAGCCGGTCTGCAGTGAGGTCGACCCCTGGTAGACCATCGGCACGGCGAAGAAGACGACCAGCCAGGCGATGCCGGGCAGCAGCAGCCAGTACGGGGTGAGCTTGCGCCTCGTCTTCGCGGGCGTCCCGGCCAGGGCGCCGCCGTCGGGGGGTATGGCCTGCGGCGGCGCGGCCGTGGCGGTGGTGGTCATGCGGCCTCCTCCGCGGTGCCCGCGTCGATCGCCTGCGCGGCGTCCAGGGCGAAGGAGTGCGCCGGGTTCCAGTGCAGCAGGACGGCGGCACCGGGGACGATCCGGGCGTCGCGCTCCATGTTCTGCTCGAAGACGGTGACCTCCTGGCCGCCGTCGGTGCGCACCACGTACTGGGTGGAGACGCCGATGAAGCTGGAGTCGAGCACCGTGCCGGCCAGCCGGTTGCGGCCGTCGGCGACCTGCTCGGAGGCGTGCGTGATGGTGATCTTCTCCGGGCGCACGCCGAGGTGGACGCGCTTGGAGTCGGTGGCGCAGCGCGCCTTCGGCACCGCCAGTCGGGCACCGGCCGCGCTGAGCAGCAGGTCGCCGCCCTCGGTGCCGGTGACCTCGGCGGGCAGCAGGTTGGACTGGCCGAGGAAGTTGGCCACGAAGGTGGTGGCGGGGTTCTCGTACAGCTCGGCGGGGGCGCCCAGCTGCTCGACCCGGCCGCCGTTCATCACCGCGATGGTGTCGGCCATGGTCATGGCCTCCTCCTGGTCGTGGGTGACGTGCACGAAGGTGATGCCGACCTCGGTCTGGATCCGCTTGAGCTCCAGCTGCATCTGGCGGCGGAGCTTGAGGTCGAGCGCGCCGAGCGGCTCGTCCAGGAGCAGCACCTGCGGGTGGTTGATCAGCGCGCGGGCGACCGCGACGCGCTGCTGCTGGCCGCCGGAGAGCTGGTGCGGCTTGCGCCGGGCGTACTGGCCGAGTTCGACCAGCTCCAGCATCTCGTCGACCTGCTTCTTGACCTCCTTCCTGCCGCGTCGGCGCAGGCCGAAGGCGACGTTCTCGAAGATGTCCAGGTGCGGGAAGAGAGCGTAGCTCTGGAAGACGGTGTTCACCGGCCGCTTGTACGGGGGCAGGGCGGTGACGTCCTGGCCGCCGATCAGGACGGTGCCGGTGGTGGGCTCCTCCAGGCCGGCGATCATGCGCAGGGTGGTGGTCTTGCCGCAGCCGGAGGCGCCGAGCAGGGCGAAGAACGAGCCCTGCGGGACGGTCAGGTCGAGCGGGTGGACGGCGGTGAAGGAGCCGTAGGTCTTGCCGATGCCGGTGAGCCGGACGTCGCCGCCGACGGCCGGGTCGCGCTGCTGGTCTGTCATGGGGTGGTGTCTTCCTGGGTTTCTCTGCCGGGAGTTGGGGGTCAGGCGCCGATCAGCTTGGAGAACTTCTGCTCGAAGTCGCTCTCCTCGCTCTCGGAGAGCGTGCGGAACAGGTGCGCCTTGACCGCCATCTCGGGGGTGGGTACGACCAGCGGGTTGGCCGCGGTGTCCGGGGCGATGCCGGCGAGCTCGTCCTTCATCCCGGTGACGGCGGAGACGAAACCGATGCCTGCGACCAGCTGCGCCGCGATCTTCGGCTGATAGTAGAAGTCAATCAGCTTCTCCGCGTTCGCCTTGTGCTGCGCTTTGGCCGGGACCAGCATGTTGTCGGTCGAGGAGATGTAGCCCCTCTCCGGGATGACGAACTCGATGTCCGGGTTGTCGGCGCGCAGTTGGATCAGGTCGCCGCCCCAGGCGATGCAGGCCGCGATGTCGCCGGCGGAGAGCTCCTGGCCGTAGTCGTTGCCGGTGAAGCGGCGGATCTGCTTGCTGTCGACGGCCTTCTGCAGCCGGGCGACCGCCCCGTCGTAGTCGTCGGCGGTGAACTTCGCGGTGTCCTTGCCCTGGTCCAGCAGGACCATCCCGATGCTGTCGCGCATCTCGGAGAGGAAGGTGACCCGGCCCTTGAGGTCCGGGTCGTCCAGCAGCTGGGAGACGCTGGTGACCTCCTTCCCCTTCGTCGCCTTCTTGTTGTACGCGACGACGGTCTGGATGCCGGCCCACGGGTAGGAGTACAGCCGCCCCGGGTCCCAGTCCGGAGCGCGGAAGCGCGCCTCGATGTTGGTGATCGCGGTGGTGACGTTCGCCGGGTTGAGCTTCTGCGCCCAGCCGAGCCGGATCAGCCGGGCGGCCATCCAGTCCGTGAGCACCATCAGGTCGCGGCCGGTGTCCTGGCCGGAGGCGAGCTGCGGCTTGACCTTGCCGAAGAACTCGACGTTGTCGTTGACGTCCTCGTTGTACTTGACCTTGATGCCGGTGGCCTCGGTGAAGGCGTCCAGGGTGCCGTGCTTCTCCTTGTCCTTCTCGTCCGTGTCCACGTACAGCGGCCAGTTGGAGAAGTTGACCTCCTTCTGCGTCTCCGAGAGGTCCTTGGCGGCGTTCGCGGTCGAGTCCCCGGTCGCCCGGGGGGCCGCCGGGATGCCGCAGGCGGCCAGGGTGCCCGCTCCGGCGCTCAGTGCGGCGGCGCGCAGTAGGGTCCGGCGGCCGAGCGCGGCCCGGCCGCTGGCCAGGCTGCGTTCCCAGGCCCTTCGGACCGGTTCGGGCAGACCGTCGGTGAGCTCGTTGAACGCCATGGAACGGGCCTCCTGGGGGGAGATGGGGTGTGGGGGCACCCGCTGGAACCGGGGGGTTATCTGTCTCCGAAAACGGTGCGGTGCCAGTCCTTGCGGGCCACCGCGGTGGTGTCGAACATGACGTGCTTGACTTGGGTGTACTCGTCCAGCGAGTACTGGGACATGTCCTTGCCGTAGCCGGACGCCTTGTAACCGCCGTGCGGCATCTCGCTGATGATCGGGATGTGGTCGTTGACCCAGACGCAGCCGGCCGCGATCTCCCGGGTGGCGCGCAGCGAGCGGTGCACGTTGCTCGTCCAAGCGGAGGCGGCCAGGCCGTACGGGGTGTCGTTGGCCAGCCGCAGCCCCTCGTCGTCGCCGTCGAAGGGCAGCACGACCAGCACCGGGCCGAAGATCTCGCCCTGCACGACCTCGCTGTCCTGGGCCGCGCCGGTGATCAGGGTGGGCTGGTAGTACGCGCCCCGGGTGAGGTCGGTGCCATCGTGGCCCTTCTCCGGGGCCCGGCCGCCGGTCACCACGGTGGCGTACGAGCGGGTGCGCTCCACGAAGCCGGCCACCCGGTCCCGGTGGGCGTACGAGACCAGCGGGCCGAGGTCGGTGTGCGGGTTCAGCGGGTCGCCGATCCGGATCGCCGCGTACAGCTCGGCCACCCCGGCCACGAAGGCGTCGTACAGCGGGCGCTGGACGTAGGCCCGGGTGGCGGCGGTGCAGTCCTGGCCGCCGTTGATCAGCGAGGCCGCGACCGCCCCGTGCACCGCGGCGTCCAGGTCGGCATCGTCGAAGACCACGAACGGGGCCTTGCCGCCGAGCTCCAGGTGGGTGCGCTTGACGCTCGCGGTGGCGATCTCGGCGACCCGCTTGCCGACGCCGGTGGAGCCGGTGAAGGAGACCATCGCGACGTCCGGGTGCCCGACCAGGTGCTCGCCCGCGGTGCGCCCGGCGCCGGTGACCACGTTGACCACGCCGTCCGGG
Source organism: Kitasatospora sp. NPDC093102 (assembly GCF_040683915.1). Lineage (NCBI taxonomy): Bacteria > Bacillati > Actinomycetota > Actinomycetes > Kitasatosporales > Streptomycetaceae > Kitasatospora > Kitasatospora sp. NPDC093102. Next base: position 9,893 of record NZ_JBFBFA010000025.1, read on the forward strand.
ATGCCCGCGGCGGTGCAGGCCCGGGCGAACATCAGCGAGGTCAGCGGAGTCAGCTCGGCCGGCTTGAGCACGATGGTGTTGCCCGCGGCGATCGCCGGGAGGATCTTCCAGGCGGCCATCTGCAGCGGGTAGTTCCACGGCGAGATCGAGCCGACCACGCCGACCGCCTCGCGGCGCACGTACGAGGTGTGGTCGCCGGAGTACTCGCCGGCCGCCTTGCCCTCCAGGTTGCGGGCGGCGCCGGCGAAGAAGGCCGCGTTGTCGATGGTGCCGGGCACGTCGAACTCGGTGGCCAGCTTGACCGGCTTGCCGGTCTGCGCCGTCTCCACCCGGGCCAGGTCGTCGGCCGCCCCGGCCAGGACGGCGGCCAGCCGGGTGAGCGCCTCGGAGCGCGCGCCGGGGGTGGCCGAGGACCAGCCGGGCAGGGCCGCCTTCGCGGCGGCGACGGCGGTGTCCACGTCCTCGGTGGTGGCCAGCGCGACCTGCTCGACCACGCTGCCGTCGGCGGGGTTGACGACCTGGAAGGGTTCGCCGCTCCCCCGGGTCTGGCGGCCCGCGATGTACTGCGCGCCCGGGCCGAAGTCGGTCAGGTCCATCTGGTTCCTCCAAGTGCCGTGGTTCGACCGCTGCGGGGTCACGCGTCCGCGATGGGGGTCTGCGGTCCCGCTGACCTTGCCTGCTGCGGGGACGGGGTGACAAGGGTCACTTCGGCAATCTCAACACGAAGGGCCTTACAGGGTGCAAGGCAGCGAGCAGGGCAACAGGTCGTCGGGGGGATGGATGATTTACCTGACACCCTGATCACCCCGGAGCCCCCGCTCCGGTCCCACGGCCCCGGAGGCCCGCGATGCTCCCCACCGTCGCCCGAGTCCTCGACCTGGACGTGATGCGGCGCGGCCTGCCCCAGGTGGTGGCCGGCGCCGACCACCTGGAGCGGCCGGTCCGCTGGGTCCACGTCAGCGAGCTGCCCGACGTCGCCGGGATGCTCCGCGGCGGCGAGCTGGTGCTGACCACCGGCATCGCCCTGCCCGAGGACCGCGAGGGCCTGGCCCGCTACGTGCGCGAGCTGGACGAGGTCGGGGTGGCCGGCCTGGTCGTCGAGTTCGGGCGGCGCTACTTCGACTCGCTCCCCCGCGCCCTGGTCAACGCCGCCGAGCAGCGCGGGCTGCCGCTGATCACCCTCCGCCGCGAGCTGCGCTTCGTCGCCGTCACCGAGGCCGTGCACGCCCTGGTGGTCAACGCCCAGCTGGAGCAGCTGAGGGTCTCCGAGTCGGTCCACCAGGTCTTCAACGAGCTGGTGGTGGAGGGCGCCGAGCCGCCCGAGGTGATCCGCCAGGTGGCCCGGATGGCCGGCGCCCCGGTCGTCCTGGAGAACCTGGCCCACCAGGTGCTCGCCCACGACACCGCCGGACGCCCGGAGGCCGAGGTCCTGGAGGACTGGGAGCGCCGCTCGCGCGGCGTCCGTCCGGCCGGGCGCACCGGCCACGACCCGCGCAGCGGCTGGCTGGTCACGACCGTCGGCGCCCGCGGCCAGGACTGGGGCCGACTGGTGCTGGTGCAGGAGCCCGGCCCGCTGCCCGAGGGCGAGGCCCACCCGCACACCATGCTGCTGGAGCGCGGCGCCTCCGCGCTGGCGCTCAACCGGCTGGTGGTGCGCGACCGGGAGAGCCTGGAACGGCAGACCCACCGCACCCTGCTGTCCGGCATCCTCACCCACGCGCTGACCGTCTCCGAGGCCGCCCTGCGCGCCCAGGCCCTCGGCGTCCCGCTGGAGGGCCGCCGGCTGGTCGGCGTGGTGCTGCGGCAGCGGCGCGGGCCGATCCCGGCCGCACTGGAGGCACAGGCCCGGCTGCGCGACTTCACCGAGCTGGCCGCCGGCGCGGCCCGGGCCTGCCGGCTGTCCGCCCTGGTCGGCGCGCTCGACGACGAGGCCGTCGGCCTGCTGATCGCGCTCGGCACCCAGCAGGACGAACACGCCGCGCTGGACGCCCTCTCGGCCACGCTGCGCCGGATGTCGGCCGAGGCCGGACGGGAAGGCGGCGACCCGTCGGGCCCGGTGGTCGCGGTCGGCTCGTCGGTCGGCTCGGTGCGCGACGCCCGGCGCACCCTGCTGGAGGCCACCCAGGTCGCCGACGCCGCCCTGCACGACGTGCCCGGCGGCCGCAGCTCCTCCTACTACCGGCTGCCGGACGTCCGGCTGCGCGGTCTGCTCCACCTGCTGCGCGACGACGCCCGGCTGCAGACGTACGTGGAGCGGGAGCTGGGCCCGCTGCTGGCCCACGACGCCGAGCACAACGGCCAGTTGGTGCAGATGCTGCGGATCTACCTGGAGCAGGGCCGGAACAAGTCGGCCGCGGCGGACGCCGCGCACCTGTCCCGGCCGTCCTTCTACGACCGGCTGCACAAGGTCGAGCGGATCCTCGGCGTCGACCTCGACCAGGTGGAGTCCTGCCTCTCCCTGCACGTGGCACTGCTCGCCCTGGACGCCGTCCGGCGCTGAGCCCCGCGCGTCACACCCCGGTGATGCGCCCCCAGACCTTGTGCAGCTCGGGCCGCTCGGCCGAAGTGACGTCGCGCATGGTGTGCAGCCGGGCGCGCATCTCCTCGGTCGGGAACACCAGCGGGTTCTCGGCGAGTTCGGCCTTCTCCTTGTCGCCGCTGGCCGCCAGCACCTCGCGGGCCGCCGGCACCGGGCAGATGTACTGGACGAACGTGGCGAGTTCGGCGGCCACCTCGGGCTGGTAGTAGTAGTCGATCAGCAGCTCGGCGTTGCGCTTGTGGGCGGCCCGGTTGGGGATCATCAGGCTCTCCGCCCACAGCTCGCCGCCCTCCTCCGGCACCACGAACTCGATGTCCGGGTTCTCGGCGGTCAGCTGGACGGCGTCGCCGGAGTAGGCCTGGCAGGCGAGTGCCGCACCGGAGGCGAGGTCACTGGTGTAGTCGTTGCCGGTGAAGCGCCGGACGTGGCCGCTGTCGACCGCCTTCTGCACCAGGTCCATCGCCTTGCGCGCGTCGTCGTCGCTGAACTTCGCGATGTCCGCGCCCTGGGAGAGCATCAGCAGCCCGAGCGCCTCGTCCAGCCCGGCGAACAGCGTGACCCGGCCCTTGAGGTCGGGCGCCCACAGGTCGGCGGTGGACCTGAGCTCCCGGCCGAGCGCCTTGCGGTTGTAGGCGATGCCGGTGATCCCGGACTGCCACGGCACGCTGCGCTCGCGCCCGGGGTCGAAGGCCGGGTCGGCGAGCTGCGGGTCCAGGTTGGCCGTGACGTTGGGCAGGTTGGCCCGGTCCATGGCCTGCACCCAGCCCAGCGAGACGTACCGTCCGGCCATCCAGTCGCTGATCACCATCAGGTCCCGGCCGGGGGCGGCGCCCTGGGTGAGCACCGGGCTGATCTTGCCGAAGAACTCGTCGTTGTCGTTGATGTCCTCGGTGTAGGTGACCGCGATCCCGGTGTTCTCACTGAAGGCGTCCAGGGTCGGCCGCCCGCCCGCGTCGTCGGTGTCGATGTACTGCGTCCAGTTGGAGAACGCGAGCCGCTTGTCGCTCTCCGAGCGGTCCGGCGCCGAACGGCGGTCCTCTGCCACGTACGCGGACGGGATGCCGCAGCCGGTCAGCGTGCCGGCGCCGAGCAGCGCGGCCCCACCGAGCACGGAACGCCTGCGCAGGGAAGGGGAGTTGAAGGGACGGCGGGTCAGAGTGGTGCTGCTGGGCATGCAGGGGCCTTCCGGAGCGTGGAACGGCCCCGGACACGCGCACGGGTGTCCGGGGCCGTCCTGGTCGGTACGTCGTCCTGGTGGGTATCAGACAGCGTGCGCGTCCGTGAGCGACAGCACCTCGTCCAGCACCGCGAGGCCGGTCTTGGCCTCCTCCTCGGTGACGGTGCACGGCGGGACGACGTGGAAGCGGTTCATGTTGACGAACGGCCAGAGCCCGCGCTGCTTGCAGGCGGCGGCCAGCTCGGCCATCGGACCGTTGTCGGCGCCGGCCGCGTTGTACGGCACCAGCGGTTCGCGGGTCTCCCGGTTCTTCACCAGGTCGAGCGCCCAGAACACGCCGAGGCCGCGGACCTCGCCGATCGACGGGTGCCGCTCGGCCAGCTCGCGCAGGCCGGGGCCGAGCACGCTCTCGCCGATGTGCTTGGCGTTCTCGACGATGCCCTCCTCCGCCATGGTGTTGATGGTCGCCACCGCGGAGGCGCAGGCCAGCGGGTGGCCGGAGTAGGTGAGGCCGCCGGGGAAGGCCCGCTCGGCGAAGGTGGCCGCGATCTCGGTGCTGATCGCCACGCCGCCCAGCGGCACGTAGCCCGAGTTGACGCCCTTGGCGAAGGTGAGCAGGTCCGGGGTGACGCCCCAGTGGTCCGCGGCGAACCACTCGCCGGTGCGGCCGAAGCCGGCCATCACCTCGTCCAGGATGAACACGATCCCGTAGCGGTCGCAGATCTCCCGCACCCCGGCCAGGTAGCCCGCCGGCGGGACCAGGATGCCCGCGGTGCCGACCACGGTCTCCAGGATGACCGCCGCGACGGTGCCGGGCCCCTCGAACGCGATCACCTGCTCCAGGTGCTCCAGCGCGCGCTCGCACTCCTGCGCCTCGTTCTCGGCGTGGAAGTTGGAGCGGTAGGCGTACGGCCCCCAGAAGTGCACCACACCGGAGACGCCGGTCTCGTTGGCCCAGCGCCGCGGGTCGCCGGTGAGGGCGATCGCGTTGGCGGTGGCACCGTGGTACGAGCGGTAGGTGGACAGCACCTTCTGCCGGCCGGTGTGCAGCCGGGCCAGCCGGATGGCGTTCTCGTTGGCCTCGGCGCCGCCGTTGGTGAAGAAGATCTTGTCCAGGTCACCGGGGGTGCGCTCGGCGATCAGCCGGGCGGCCTCGCTGCGCGACTCGACCGCGAAGCCGGGGGCGATGGTGCAGAGCTTCGCCGCCTGCTCCTGGATCGCGGCGACCACCTTCGGGTGCTGGTGGCCGATGTTGGTGTTGACCAGCTGCGAGGAGAAGTCGAGGTAGCGGTTGCCGTCGTAGTCCCAGAAGTACGAGCCCTCGGCGCCGGCCACCGCGAGGGGGTCGATCAGCGCCTGGGCGGACCACGAGTGGAAGACGTGCGCGCGGTCGGCGGCCTTGACGGCCTGGCCTGCGGCTGAGTCAGCGGTGGGGATGCTCATGCCGGTAAGGCTAGGGCGGCCCGTCCCCGAAGGGCAGTTCCATCGTGTCAGCCGGTCGCGCCAACCGTCGACAGGATGCAAAGACGCAGGGCCCGGGTCGAGAAGACCCGGGCCCATGGTCGGTTCAGCCGGTGATCAATTGATCAGACGGCCGTCATGCCGCGCTCGACGGCCACGACCCGCTCAGATCGCGGTCATACTGCGCTCAACGGTCACGACCCGCTCAGATCGCGGTCATACTGCGCTCAACGGTCACGACCCGCTCAGATCGCGGTCATGACGTGCTTCACGCGGGTGTAGTCCTCGAAGCCGTACGCCGACAGGTCCTTGCCGTAGCCGGACTTCTTGAAGCCGCCGTGCGGCATCTCGGCGACCAGCGGGATGTGGGTGTTGATCCAGACGCAGCCGAAGTCCAGGCGGCGCGACATCCGCATGGCGCGGGCGTGGTCCTTGGTCCACACCGAGGAGGCCAGCGCGTACTCGACGCCGTTGGCGTACTCGACGGCCTGGTCCTCGTCGGTGAACTTCTGCACGGTGATGACCGGGCCGAAGACCTCGTTCTGGACGATCTCGTCGTCCTGGTTCAGGCCGGAGACGACGGTCGGGGCGTAGAAGTAGCCCTTGTCGCCGACCCGGTGGCCACCGGCCTCGACCTTGGCGTGGGCGGGCAGCCGCTCGATGAAGCCGGAGACCTGCTTCAGCTGGTTGGCGTTGTTCAGCGGGCCGTACAGCACGTCCTCGTCGTCCACGCCGCCGGTCTTGGTCTCGGCCGCGGCCTTGGCCAGCGCCTCGACGAAGGCGTCGTGGATCGACTCGTGCACCAGCACGCGGGTGGCGGCGGTGCAGTCCTGGCCGGCGTTGAAGTAGCCCGCCACCGAGATGCCCTCGACGGCCTCGGCGATGTCGGCGTCCTCGAAGACCACGACCGGGGCCTTGCCGCCCAGCTCCAGGTGGACGCGCTTGACGTCCTTGGAGGCGGACTCGGCAACCGAGATGCCGGCGCGCACCGAACCGGTGATGGAGGCCATCGCCGGGGTCTTGTGCTCGACCATCAGCTTGCCGGTCTCGCGGTCGCCGCAGATGACGTTGAAGACGCCGGCCGGCAGCTCCAGGTCCTTGAGGACGCCGCCGATGATCTCGGCCAGCAGCACGGTGGAGGCCGGGGTGGTGTCGGAGGGCTTCAGCACGACGGTGTTGCCCGCGGCGATGGCCGGGGCGAACTTCCAGACGGCCATCATCATCGGGTAGTTCCACGGCGCGACCTGGGCACAGACGCCGACCGGCTCGCGGCGGATGATCGAGGTCATCCCGTCCATGTACTCACCGGCGGCCTTGCCCTCCAGCAGGCGGGCGGCACCGGCGAAGAACCGGATCTGGTCCACCATCGGGCCGATCTCCTCGGAGAGGGTCAGCGCGCGCGGCTTGCCGGTGTTGCGCACCTCGACGTCGACGATCTCGTCGGCACGGGCCTCGACCGCGTCGGCGATCTTGAGCAGCAGCTTCTGCCGGGTGCTCGGGGTGGCGTCGCGCCAGATCGGGAACGCGGCCGCCGCGGAGGCCATGGCGGCGTCCACGTCAGCGGCACCGGACAGCGGCGACGTCGCGTAGGCCTCGCCGGTGGTCGGGTCGACGATGTCGAGCGTGCGGCCGTCGGCCGCGTCGACGAACTCACCGTTGATGTAGTTGCGCAGCGTGCGAAGGTCGCTCACGGGTCTCTCCTCGGTCTGGGCCTGCGGCATTGCAGATTCCGGCGCCATGGTACGTCGGCGGATCCGGCATACGAAGGGTGCCGAGTGGCCGCGTCCGGAGCGGCGCGGTCCACTGGTGGCGGTATGTGCGGCGACCCTCGGGGGCGCGCGCGTACCGTGCCAGGGTAGCCGCACGACTGCCGGTATCGACAGGGCAATTGTGCTTGGGCGATGAAATCCGCATGCGATTTCCAAGATCACGACGAAATCAGCAGCTTCCACGCTTGCGAACACGGGAGCGATCAGGCACAGTGGCCGCGTGGCCAACCGCGACCGGAACGCCAGCGTTCCCCTCGACGCCGCCTCCAAGGCGATCATCGAGCAGCTTCAGGAGGACGGGCGCCGCCCGTACGCCGCCATCGGCAAGGCCGTCGGCCTGTCCGAGGCGGCCGTGCGGCAGCGCGTCCAGAAGCTGCTCGACCAGGGCGTGATGCAGATCGTCGCCGTCACGGACCCGCTCACCGTCGGCTTCACCCGCCAGGCGATGGTCGGTATCCGGGTCGAGGGTGACATCGAGCCCGTCGCCGACGCGCTGGCCGCCCTCGACGAGGTCGACTACGTGGTCTGCACCGCAGGCTCGTTCGACCTCCTGGCCGAACTGGTCTGCGAGGACGACGAGCACCTGCTCGAACTGATCAACAAGCGCATCCGCGCGCTTCCCGGCGTGCGGAGCACCGAGAGCTTCGTTTACCTGAAGCTCCGGAAACAGACCTACACCTGGGGCACCCGATGACAGCCGACCCGGCGCAGAAGGACCTTTCCAAGACCGCCTACGACCACCTGTGGATGCACTTCACCCGCATGTCGTCGTACGAGAACTCCCCCGTGCCGACGATCGTCAAGGGCGAGGGCACCTACGTCTGGGACGACAAGGGGCGCAAGTACCTCGACGGCCTCGCCGGCCTGTTCGTCGTCCAGGCCGGCCACGGCCGCGAGGAGCTCGCCGAGGCCGCCGCCAAGCAGGCCAAGGAGCTCGCCTTCTTCCCGGTGTGGAGCTACGCCCACCCGAAGGCCGTCGAGCTGGCCGAGCGCCTGGCCAACTACGCCCCGGGCGACCTGAACAAGGTCTTCTTCTCCACCGGTGGCGGCGAGGCCGTCGAGACCGCCTGGAAGCTCGCCAAGCAGTACTTCAAGCTGACCGGCAAGCCGACCAAGTACAAGGTCATCTCGCGCGCCGTCGCCTACCACGGCACCCCGCAGGGCGCCCTGTCCATCACCGGCCTGCCGGGCCTGAAGGCCCCGTTCGAGCCGCTGGTGCCGGGCACCCACAAGGCCCCGAACACCAACATCTACCGCGCCCCGGCCTTCCTCGAGGGCCCCGACGGCACGGTCGACCCCGAGGCCTACGGCCGCTGGTGCGCCGACGAGATCGAGGTGGCCATCCTCAACGAGGGCGCCGAGACCGTCGCCGCCGTCTTCGTCGAGCCGGTGCAGAACGCCGGTGGCTGCTTCCCGCCGCCGCCCGGGTACTTCCAGCGCCTGCGCGAGATCTGCGACCGCCACGACGTGCTGCTGGTCTCGGACGAGGTCATCTGCGCCTTCGGCCGCCTCGGCACCATGTTCGGCGCCGACAAGTTCGGCTACCAGCCCGACATGATCACCTGCGCCAAGGGCATGACCTCGGGCTACTCCCCGATCGGCGCCACGATCATCTCGGACCGTCTCGCCGAGCCGTTCTACAAGGGTGACAACACCTTCCTGCACGGCTACACCTTCGGTGGCCACCCGGTCTCCTCCGCGGTGGCGCTGGCCAACCTCGACATCTTCGAGCGCGAGGGCCTGAACCAGCACGTGCTCGACAACGAGGCCGCGTTCCTGGGCACCCTGGACAAGCTGCGCGACCTGCCGATCGTCGGCGACGTCCGCGGCAACGGGTACTTCTACGGCATCGAGCTCGTGAAGGACAAGGTCACCAAGGAGTCGTTCAACGACGAAGAGGTCGAGCGCGTCCTCTACGGCTTCCTCTCGAAGGCCCTCTTCGACAACGGCCTGTACTGCCGCGCCGACGACCGTGGCGACCCGGTCATCCAGCTGGCCCCGCCGCTGATCTCCGACCAGTCGACCTTCGACGAGATCGAGCAGATCCTGCGGACCAGCCTCACCGACGCGTGGGCGAAGATCTGATCCCCTGAGCCTTCTTCCCCACCCTCCGCCGAAGGGCGGTCCCGCTCCCCGCGGGACCGCCCTTCGGCGTTTCCCCGCCCGCCCAACATCACAGTCGTACGACCAAACATGCCTGAATGCGGGTGATTTGCCCGTGATGGACCAGTGCGCCGCCATCGCGCCCCGCCCCGGTCGTTCTAATCTGACGACTGTCATATCCCTGCGGCCACCCAGGATGGATCCTCATGTCAGCGGCACCGCCTGACAACGACGTGCTGTGGGCCCGGGAGATCGTCAAGTCCCATGACGGCACCCCTGCCCTGCGCGGCATCTCGATCGGCGTCCGCGAGGGCGAGGTGCTCGCCGTCACCGGCCCGCGCGGCTCCGGCAAGAGCACCCTGCTCGGCTGCCTCTCCGCTCAACTCCCGGTCGACGAGGGCGAGGTCTGGTTCAACAGTGCCCCCGTGCACACCCTGCCCCGGGCCGGCCGCGAACGGCTGCGCCGTGACCGCTTCGGCTTCGTCGGCTCCGAGCCCCACCTGGTGCCCGAACTGACCGCCCGGGAGAACGTCGCCCTGCCGCTGCTGCTCGCCGGGGCCGGCAACAAGGCCGCCTACACCGCCGCCGACGAGTGGCTGGAACGCCTCAACGTCGGCGACTGCGCCCGGCAGCGCCCCGAGCGGCTGGTCCAGAGCCGGCGTCAGCGGATCGCCGTCGCCCGCGCCCTCGCCCCGCTGCCACCCGTCGTCTTCGCCGACGACCCCACCGCCCCACTGCACCGGGGGGCCGCCGACCAGGTCATGCGGATACTGACCAGCGCGGCCCGATCCCACCAGCTCACCCTCGTCCTGGCCACCCACGATCCCGAGCTCGTCCGGTTCGCGGACCGCGCCGTCGCCCTCGTCGACGGACGGCTCACCGCCCCCGCCGCCCCCGTCCCCCACGGCACCGCCGTCCCCGGGGCTCCCGGAGCGCCCGCCGTCACGGCCACCCGCCGCTGACGACGCCGAGCCGCTGAAAGAGTCGACGTGTTCTATCTCCGTCTGGCCCGGGGCTACCGGGTGCCCGACCTCGGCCGCTGGCTGCTCACGGCACTGGCCGCCGCCGTGGTCGCCGCCTTCCTGCTGCGCTCCCTCGGCCGGGCGATGAGCGACCCGGCCGGCGGCGCCGACCCGCTGGCCCGGCTGCTCTGGTGCCTGCCCCCGCTCGCCGCCGTCGCCTGGTTCGCGGCCGTCGCCGCCGGTGCGGTGCCCGCCCGGCGGCCCGAGCGGATCGCCGGCCTCACCGCAGCCGGGGCCGGCTCCCGCCGGATCCGCACGCTGATCGCCGGCGAGGTCGCACTCGCCGCCACCCTCGGCAGCGTCCTCACCCTGCTGGCCTTCCTGGTGCTGCGCAACGACATCGCCGGGCCCGCGCTCGCCCCCGACCTCGGCATGGGCGTGCCGCTGCCGCCCGCCGCGCCGGTCGTCCTGCTCGCCCTGGTCCCGCTCACCGCCGGCACCGCCGCCGCCTGCGCGGTGCCCTTCACCGAGACCCTGCCCGGCGGCCGCACCCACGCCCCGACCGGCTTCGGCGTCTGGCGGATCGCCCTGGCGATCGGGCTGGGAGTGATCGGCGCCGCACTCGAACTCATCGCGCTGCGGCCCGACGCCGCCGCCGACGGCCGCCCGATCCACCTGCCCGCCGGACTCGGCAGTACCAGCACCGCCGCCCTCGGCGGCTGGGCCGCCAGCGCGCTCGGCATCGTCCTGCTCACCGGCCCGCTGCTGGCCTGGGCCGGACGGCTGCTCGCCCTCGGGCGGCCGACCCCGCTGCGGCTGCTGGCCGGGCGCGGCCTCACCGCCCAGGCCCGCCGGCTCGGCGCGCCGCTGGCCGTGCTCACCCTCACCGTCGCGCTGGTGCTCACCACCATCCGCTACTGGATCGGCACGCCCGACAGCGCCGACGTGCTGCCCGCGATCGAGGCCTGCCTGGTGCTCGGCTGCGCGACCGCCGCGGTGATCGTCCGCCTCGCCGAGGTCCGCACCGACCGCCGGGAGGTCACCGACGCGCTGCTGCGCCTCGGCACCTCGCCCCGGCTGCTGTTCGGGGCGGTCGCGCTGCGCACCCTCGCGGTGGGCAGCACGCTGCTGCTGACCGGCGGGGCGACCGCCGCACTGGCGGCCGCCGGGCTCCGGTAGCGGGTTTCCTGCGGTAGCGGGTTTCCCCTGCGGTAGCGGGTTTCCTGCGGTAGCGGGTTTCCTGCGGTGGGACTCAGCCCGCCGCGGCGAGCTGGCCGCAGGCGCCGTCGATCTCCTGACCGCGGGTGTCGCGGACGGTCGTCGGCACGCCGTGCGACTGGAGCCGGCGGACGAACTCGCGCTCGTCCTCGGGCCGGGAGGCCGTCCACTTGGAACCGGGGGTCGGGTTCAGCGGGATCAGGTTGACGTGCACCCGGCGGTTCTTGATCAGCCGGCCGAGCAGGTCGGCCCGCCAGGCCTGGTCGTTGATGTCCTTGATCAGCGCGTACTCGATGGAGATCCGGCGGCCGGACTTCTCCGCGTAGTTCCAGGCCGCGTCCAGCACCTCGGCGACCTTCCACCGGGTGTTCACCGGCACCAGCTCGTCGCGCAGCTCGTCGTCCGGGGCGTGCAGCGACAGCGCCAGGCGGCAGCTGAGGCCCTCGTCGGCGAACCGGTGCATCGCCGGGACGAGGCCGACGGTGGAGACCGTGATGCCGCGCTGGGACAGACCGAAGCCGTCCGGCGCCGGGTCGGTCAGCCGGCGGATCGCGGACAGCACCCGGTTGTAGTTGGCCAGCGGCTCGCCCATGCCCATGAAGACCACGTTGGACAGCCGCGCCTCGCCGCCGGGGATCTCCCCCGACTTGAGCGCGCGCATCCCGGCGGCGATCTGCTCGACGATCTCGGCGGTGGAGAGGTTGCGGGTCAGCCCGGCCTGGCCGGTGGCGCAGAACGGGCAGTTCATGCCGCAGCCGGCCTGCGAGCTGATGCACATGGTGACCCGGTCCGGGTAGCGCATCAGCACGGACTCCACGAGCGTGCCGTCGAAGAGCTTCCAGAGCGTCTTTCGGGTGGCGTCGTCGTCGCAGGAGACGTGCCGGACCACCGACATCAGCTCGGGCAGCAGGCCTCCGGTGAGCTTCTCCCGGCTGGCGGCGGGGATGTCCGTCCAGCTCGCCGGGTCGTTCGACATCCGGCCGAAGTAGTGGTTGGAGAGCTGCTTGGCGCGGAACGGCTGCTCGCCCAGCTCGGCGACGGCCTCCTTGCGCTCGGCGGGGCTCAGGTCGGCGAGGTGTCGCGGGGGCTTGGCGCCGCGCGGCGCGACAAAGGTGAGTTCTCCGGGCTTAGGCATGGTTGTTCCAGTGTCGCAGACGCCGGACGCTGAGCCCTTCCCCACCAGGGGGGCCGGGCTCAGCGCTGGTCGTCATTTGTCATCGTTGGCCGACGTCGGACGGCCCACAGACGGCCCGGATCATCGTCCCTCGGGGCTGCCGTGGACCGCCCGCTCGAAGAGGGCACCCGACGGCCGGTGGGGCAGGTCTACGACCCTGACCAGGGAAAAGCCCTGACCGAGGTAGTAGCGGTGGAGGCCCGGGTTCGTTTTCCAGGCGTCCAGTCGGAGGAACCGCTTCCCCGCAGCCGCCGCGCGGTCGACGGCCCAGTCCAGCAGCTCCCCGCCCACGTCCCGGCCCGCCGCCTTGCGGGCCACCGCCATGCGGTGGACGTACAGCGCGTCCTCTGGCCGGTCCTCGGGCTCCCAGAACTCCGGGTCGGCCTGGTCGTCCACGGTCATGGTCGCGACGGGCTCACCGTCGCGGTAGGCCAGGAAGCACTCCCCGCGCTCCATGGCGCTGATGACCCGGTCCCGCCGGGGCGGGAACTGCCACTGGTCACTGCCCCGAGAGGCGAGCCATTCGCTCGCTTCGATCAGCAGCGTCTCCACCTCTCCGAGCTGATCCCGGCGAGCGGGGCGAATCTCCAGGTCAGTTAGCGTCGGCATCCTGCTGCTCTCGTTCCTGCTCGTAGGTGATCACGTGCCGGTCGCCCGGCAGGACCGAGATGGCCACCCGGACGGGCAAGCCCTCAGCCGTGTATCCGGTGCGGACGTGCTCGGCGACCGGCGTCCCGGCGCCCAGCTCAAGGCGCTTGGCCTCCCCTGGGGTTGGCATCCTCACGTACAGCTCGTCGAGCGCACGGACCTGGAGGTACCCCAGCTCGGCAAGCACCACGTTGGCACCACGCACGATGTCCGCAGGGCGCATGATCTCGGAGTCCTGCACGAGGCTCAGCGGGAAGTAGGAGTCGTTCAGGTTGAACGGCTCCCCGTCCAGCCAGCGCACGCGCTGCCGCACGGCCGCGAGCTGTCCGGGCTCCAGGTTTAGGCGCTTGGCGACGCTGGCTGGCGGCTCCACGATGCTCACGTCGATACGCTGGCTGGCCTGCCGCCCGTCCGCCGAGTGCTCCGTGACGAAGGCGTCCATCTCCTCCGAGTACGGCCGGGTCCGGAACTCTGCCTGCGGCCGGAAGACCATCGGCCGGCGCTCGCGAACGAAGTAGCCGCGGGGACGCGCTGCCTCGATTAGCCCCTCGTTGACCAGTATCCCGAGGGCCTGCCGTGCAGTGCCTCGACCAACGTCGAACTCCTCGCCCAGCTCAGCCTCGGTCGGGAGACGGTCGCCCGCGACGAGGGCTCCGCTCGCTATCCGCTGCCGGAACACGTCTGCGATCTGCTGGTACATCGGGGGTCGCCCAGCTCGCGTGGTTGCCATGGGTCCATGAAACCGCTCGGCCCAACCCATTGTCCAGTCAATGCGAACGATGCGCTTGACGGCGCGTCATAGCCGATGCCAGAGTCTTCCCCGAAGGCAGCATTGTTCGGACAATGCAGACGATGCCTCTGGTTCCCCGTGGGCGGCGCCCAATCCGCCAAGAAAGACCGCCGCCCACGCCCAGTGAAGGGAGTTCCATCATGCACGACACGGTCGTTGCGATCCGCCGGTGCCTGCGCTGCTCGGCGTACCTGAGCCGGAGCAACTCGGACACGCTGTGCGGCCCGTGCCGCCGGACGGTCGGCCCGGAGGACACCCGCCGTGACCGCCTGGCCGAGTTCCGCGAGTCGGCCCCGGTCGCCGCCCCCGTCGTGGCGGAGGGCCCGGACCTGGGCGCGGTCCTGCGCAACTTCCGCACCCGGACCCAGCTCAAGCAGCTCGACCTGGCGGACCTGCTCGGCTTCAGCCAGTCGTACGTGTCGCTGCTGGAGCGCGGCAAGCGCACCATCCGCGACATCGCCGAGCTGCGGCGCATCGCCGCCGTCCTGCGCCTCCCGGAGGCCGCGTTCGGCCTGCTCCCGCTGGCGGTGGCCGCGTGAACAACCCCGACCCGCACATGCCCTCGCTCGCCGATCTGGTCAGCTACACCAGCCGGGAGCCCCTGACGGTCAAGCAGATCGCCGCCGCGCTCGGCACCACGAAGTGGACCGTGCACCGCGAGATCAACTCCGGCCGCCTGCCGCACTACCGCATCGGCTCCCACATCCGCGTCCAGCGCTCGGTCTTCAGGACCTACCTGAAGGACTTGAACGTCCCCGTCGGCATCACCGGCATCGCGGGCTGACAGCCCCTGCTCCAGCGACTCTCACGCCCGCTCAGGGAGCACTCACCGAGTGCCGCTGAAGCCCGACCGGCCGGGCCTGAAACGGCCCCGCGCGGACCTGAAACGGCGCCCGGGACGGGTGAACACTCACCGGTGAACACACAGGCGCTCACCGCGCTCACGGGCCGCTCACGAGGCGGACCTGAAGCCCGAGCGGGCGGACCTGAAGAGACCACCCCGGCCCCTGAAACGGCCACCGGTCCGTGCGGGTGTTCACCGGTGAACGCCCCGGGTGTTCACCCCACTCACGACCCGCTCACCGGCCGGACCTGAAACGCCCGGCCCCGCCCCTGAAACAGCCCAGGGCCCGGCTGAAGCCCTCGGCCGTGGACCCGAAACCCCTGATCAGAGCAGGGTGAACGCCCGTGCGCACCCGACCGGCCGCCGGTGAACACGGGGACCGGACAAGCGCTTCTCCGGTCCACCGACCGGCCCGCCGGCGCCCGGCCCCGCCACCGTTTCAGCGGCGGGGGTGGCCTCTTCAGGCCCGCCCCGTGAACACCGGTGAGCACCCGACCGACGGCCGGTGAACACCCCCTCCTTAAGAGCGCTTCTCCTCGGCGGACCGGGGCGAGCGTGCCCCACCGAGCACCGCCAACTCCACCAAGGAAAAGCGCTCTTAAAGGGGGAGACGAGCACCCGACGAAGGAGCGTGAGCAGTGCGCGACCCACCACCCGGCCGACTGCCCGACCGCTGACCGACCCGCCCCGCGAACCGCCGGAGAACCCGTGTCTGTCGAAACCCTCCCCACCGCCGCCGACGGCCGACCACAGGCCCGACCGAACCCGATGTACGACCCCGCGCCCGGCCTCGTGCGCCCCGACCGGCCGGGCCCCGTCCCGGACCCGGAGGTGTTCTGCGGCTGGGCCGGAGAGACCGTCGCCGCCCTCGACCCGACCACCGAGGCCGACCCCGTCGGCATCCTCGTGAACCTCCTCTCGGCCGCAGGCGCGGCCATCGGACCGGGGCCGTTCATGTGGATCGGCAACGACCGCCACCCCGCCCTGATCTGGGCCCTCACCATCGGCGGCACCTCACTGGGCAGGAAGGGCGCCGCCACCAACACCGTGCGCCGCCTGCTCAAGGCCGCCGTACCGGACTTCATCGCCTCCAACACCCGCTCCGGCCTGTCCTCCGGCGAAGGCCTGATCGACATGGTCCGCGACGGCGACGGCGACAAGGACCCCGGCGTCACCGACAAGCGCCTGTGGGTGATCGAGTCCGAGTACGGCGTCACCATGGCCCGGGGCCGACGCGAAGGCTCCTCCCTGAGCGGCATCCTGCGCCAGGCCTGGAACGGCGAAGACCTCGGCGTGATGAACCGCGACGCGCTGCACGCCACCGCCCCGCACATCGCCGTCATCGGCCACATCAGCTCCCGCGAACTGCGGGCCAAGATGCAGGACGCCGAGATGGCCGGCGGCACCTACAACCGCTTCCTCGCCATCGCCGTCTGGCGCAACCTCCTCCTCCCGGACGCCCCCGGCGCCTCCGACGAGCTGATCGACAACCTCGCCTCCGCCTGGCGCACCGTCATCACCGACGCCCGCCGCCTCGGCGAGGTCCAGCTCACTCCCGAAGCCGCCCAGCTCTGGCGTGACGAGATCTACCTGGCGCTGTGCGGGGACGAAGGCGACGAAGGCCCCATCGCCGAGTTCACCGCCCGCGCCGCCCCCTACGCCAAACGCGCCGCCATGGTCTACGCCCTGACCGACCACACCGACCGCATCGCCGAAACCCACCTGCGGGCCGCGTGGGCCCTCGTGCGCTACGCCCGCGCCAGCGCCGCCCACGTCCTCGGCGCGATGGCCAACGGCACCGGCGATCCCGACCTGGACAAGCTCGCCGCCGCCGTGAAGACAGCCGGGGACGGCGGGCTCACCGGGGACGAGGTGTACCGGCTGTTCAAGCGCCGCAACGCCGCCTACCGCTCCGACCTCACCGCCCGGCTCTGCGAGCTGCCCGGCTTCGCCGCCGTCCAGGTCCCCGGCGACGGCCGCCACCGCACCGTCTACCTCTTCGCACCCCCCGGGTGAAAAGGGTGAGAAGGGTGGAAAGGGCCCTGACCTGCGAAAACGCCGGGTGGAAAGGCGGGTGGAAAGGGGTGGAAAGCCCCCGACCGCCCGCAGCCCCCGACCCTTTCCACCCCTTTCCACCCCACTTTCCACCAGAAGAAACCGCAGGTCAGACCCCTTTCCAACCTTTCCACCCTTTCCACCACGCACCCCAGACCGGAGACCACCGCCATGACCCGCCCGACCACCACCCGCCCCACCACCCGACCGCCCGCCCGACCGGCCGCCCGGGCGGAAGTCCCACCGGCCGCCACGACGCCCCGGGCCCGTTCCCCACCACGGACGGCCGGGCAGAAGAAGCCACCCCGCCCCCTCGGCGGGCGGGTGGACTCTTCCCTCCGCGCCACACGGCCACCGGCCCGCAGAGCGACCCACCCCGGTACCGGCCGAGCAGCAGCCGGTGACCTCCCACCCACCCCCCACCCGAGGAAAACCCCTCCCCCGGCCGTCCAGGCCCCTGGGAGGCGTTCTGGGGCCGGGTGGGGGGTGGGTGGGAGGTCACTCTCCGCGCTCACTTTCATCACCCGCTCCGTGAATCCGGGGGTCCCACGTACGCGTGCACGCGTACGCGCGAGGAAGCCCCCGACCGGCACACAGCGTCACCAACTGACCGGCCACCCGACCGTCAGGCCCGAAGCGTCAGAAACCGTCTGACGGCCCTGACACCCAGACCCCGGGTAAGGCGCGCACGCGCGCGAGAGACCCCCGTCTGACGCGTCTGACACCCCGTCCTGACGCCCCTGACACCCCCGCCTGACACCCACCCTGACGGCCCTGACACCCACCCGCCGACCGATCTGACGGCCCTGACACCCCCGCAGACCCGACCAACCCCGCCGGCCAACCGCGATCTGACACCCCTGACGGCCGCCCTGACACCCCTGACGCCGTCACCCGCCGCGACCGACCCGACCCGCCGCCCACCGAGCCCACCTGTCGCCTGTCACCTGTCACCTGTCGTCTCCACCCCGAAAACGGGCCCCACGGCCCCGAAACACCCTCCTGACCTGCGCCTTACAGGCGACAGACAGGTGACAGGCGACAGGTGACAGACAGGCGACACGACAGGTGAGGCGACAGGCCACACGACAGCCCCAACCGCCCTGGAGGACACCTTGGCCAACCGCCGCGCCCCGGCCGACGCCGGACCCGCTGTGGTCGCCCTACCCGCCCGCTTCCTCACCCCCGAGGACATCGCCGCGATGTTCGGCGTCCCGCTGGAGACCGTCTACCAGTGGCGCCGCAAGCACACCGGCCCGCCCGGATTCCGGGTCGGCCGGCACCTCCGCTACCACCCCGATGCCGTCGCCCACTGGGTGGCGGACCAGAGCCGAGAGGCGGCCTGACCCATGGCCGGACACATCCAAGACCGCTGGTACAAGACCGAGCCCGGCCCCGACGGCAAGCCCCGCCGTGTCCGCACCGACCGCTACGGCACCGGCAAGCGCTACCGGGCCCGCTACGTCGGCCCCGATGGCGCCGAGAAGAGCAAGAGCTTCCCCGATCGCCAGAAGCGTCAGGCGGAGGAGTGGCTGGCCCGGATCGAGGCCGACATGTCGCGCGGCCAGTACCTCGACCCGAAGGCGTCGCGGACGACGTTCCAGCAGTTCGCCGAGCGATGGCTCAAGGCGCAGACCACGGACCCGTCCAGTCAGGTTCTGGTGGAGACCAGGTTGCGGCTGCACGCGTTCCCGCGGATCGGCCGGCGGCCGCTCGACTCGTTCCGGCCGTCCCACATTCAGGAGCTGGTGAAGGGGCTGGAACAGAGCCCGATCTCGGGTGGGTACGCCCGGAACATCTACTCCGACGTGCGGGCGGTCCTGTCGGCCGCAGTCGACGACGGGCTGCTGAGTCGCAACCCGTGCGGCGCCGCGTCGGTTCGTCCTCCGGCTGTCGAGGCCCGCCGCGTCGTGCCCTGGCTCCCGGAGCAGGTGTTCGCGGTACGCGGCGCGCTGCCGGAGCGATACCAGGCGATGGCCGACCTGGGCGCCGGGTGCGGGCTGAGGCAGGGCGAGATCGTCGGCCTGGCGGAGGATGACGCACTCGACTTCGAGACCGGCACCGTACGGGTGCTCCGTCAGGTGAAGCAGATCCGGGGGAAGGCGGTGTTCGCTCCCCCGAAGTGCAACAAGGAGCGCGACGTGCCGCTCCCCCGCTCCGTGGCTGGCGCCGTCCGCGCCCACATGGACTCGTGCAAGCCCGTGCCGATCACGCTCCCGTGGAAGACCCCGGACGGGCCGAAGGTCACCTTTCGCCTCCTGTTCAGCAACACCGCTGCCGGGCCGGTCTGGCGGAGCAACTTCAACCTCCAGGAGTGGAAGCCCGCCATTGCGGCGGCCGGCCTCATCCCGACGCCGTGCCCTGGCGAGCCCTACGCCTCCGCGCGCGAACACGGCATGCACGCCCTGCGGCACTTCTACGCGTCGGTGCTCCTGGACGCCGGGGAGAGCATCCGGGCCGTCAGCGACTACCTTGGCCACGCGGACCCGGCCCTGACGCTCCGGGTCTACGCCCACCTGATGCCGAACAGCCAGGATCGGGCCCGGAAGGCCGTCGACCGGCTGTTCCTGCCGGGCGAACCGACGATCTGACGGCCCAGGGACGGCCCGGCACACGCCGAAG
The DNA here is from genome assembly GCF_040683915.1 of Kitasatospora sp. NPDC093102. Lineage (NCBI taxonomy): Bacteria > Bacillati > Actinomycetota > Actinomycetes > Kitasatosporales > Streptomycetaceae > Kitasatospora > Kitasatospora sp. NPDC093102. The sequence goes on from NZ_JBFBFA010000025.1 coordinate 29,255, forward strand.
GGCCTCCCGCTAGCGGAATACCCGCTGGTGGGAGGCCCTTCGGCGTCTTGCCGGTCAATGTTCTCCGGGCTTAGGCATGGTTGTTCCAGTGTCGCAGACGCGCGAGGGCCCCGGACGCCGGGCGTCCGGGGCCCTCCCTCGTACGTCTCGTACGCCGGGTCAGCTGCCGACGAAGGCTGCCAGCAGCAGCCAGACCACCGGGGCGGTCGGCAGGAGCGAGTCCAACCGGTCCATGATGCCGCCGTGACCGGGCAGCAGCGTCCCCATGTCCTTGATCCCGAGGTCGCGCTTGATCATCGACTCGCCCAGGTCGCCCAGGGTCGCGGTGACCGCCGCGCAGCCGCCCAGGATCAGGCCCTGCCACCAGCTGCCGCCGTCGATGATCAGCTCCATCAGCAGCGCGCCCGCCAGCATCGACAGGGCGATGCCGCCGGCCAGGCCCTCGCGGGTCTTGCCCGGGCTGATCGTCGGGGCCAGCTTGTTCTTCCCGAACTTGTAGCCCACCGCGTAGGCGCCGGTGTCGCTGCAGATCGTCACGATCAGGAAGAGCACGATCCGCTGGGGGCCGTCGTCGGCCGCCAGCATCATCGCCACGAAGGTGGCCAGGAACGGCACGTAGAAGGCCGTGAACACGCCTGCCGTTATGTCCCGCAGGTAGTCCTCCGGCGGCTCGGCCATCCGCCAGACCATCACCGCCAGCCCGGTCAGCGCGAGCGAGGCGGCGGCCCACTGGATGCCGGACCAGTAGCCGGTGGCGACCATGGCGATGCCGCCCACGACCAGCGGGACCAGCGGCGCCTTGATCTGCTTGCGCTCGGCGAGCCGGCTGGTCAGCTCCCACACGCCGACCGCGACCGCGGCCATCACGACGACCAGGAACAGTGCCTTCACCACGAACAGCGAGGCGACGATCACCACACCGAGACCGACGCCCACGCCTATGGCGGCCTGGAGGTTACGGCCACCGCGCTGCTTGCGCGGCTGCGGCTGCGGGGCGGGCTGGGCGGCCACGGGTGTCTCCTGCCCTGGGTGGGACGACGGCACGAAGTGGGGCTGCCCGGCCGCCAGGTGGTTCGCCGGCGGCGCGGGATGCACCGGTGCCCCCGGGTGCGACGGGGTGCCGTGGCCGGGGGTGGGGCTGGTGTCGCCGGATATCGCGCGGAGCACGACCGTCTCCGTCACGCCCGGCGGCGCCGGCACGGGCTGCTCCTCCCGGAACAGCGGGCCGCCCGATCGGCCGGACTCCCGGGCCTGCCCCTCGGCGGGGCCGGCCGGTCCGCCGACGGCGGGACGTCCGTGGGCCGCGGGCCGTCCGTGGGCGGCCGGCCGACCGGGGTCGGGCGCGCCGGGCAGCACGCCGGGCCCGGCCGGCACGGGAGGCATGACCTGAGTCTCCTCCGCGTCGCCGCCCCAGTACACCGGAGGCTGCTGCGACTGATCCGAACGGAGGCCCGGCACCTCCCGGGTGACGCCCGGCGCGCCCGGGGGCACGGCGTGGCCGCCCGGGTGGCCGGGGTGTCCCTGGGCCGGCACCGACTGCGCGCCGTACCCCGGCGCCGGGTGGGCCGGGGTACGGGCCGCCTGCGGGTGCGGCGCCGGGCGGTAGGGCTGGAACTGCTGGTCGGACGGGCCCCAGTAGCCGGGGGCGTCAGGGGCGTCGTTCATCAGACCTCGAGCAGCTCGGCTTCCTTGTGCTTCAGCAGCTCGTCGACCTGGGCCACGTACTTGGCCGTGAGGTCGTCGAGCTCCTTCTCGGCGCGGCGGCCGTCGTCCTCGCCGACCTCGCCGTCCTTCACCAGCTTGTCGATGGCGTCCTTGGCCTTGCGGCGCACCGAACGGATCGAGACCTTGGCGTCCTCGCCCTTGGTGCGGGCGATCTTGATGAACTCCCGGCGGCGCTCCTCGGTCAGCTCGGGCAGCACCACGCGGATGATCGAGCCGTCGTTGGACGGGTTGACGCCCAGGTCGGAGTCGCGGATCGCCTGCTCGATGGCCTTCAGCGCGGTCTTGTCGAACGGCGAGACGACCGCCATCCGCGGCTCCGGCACCGAGAAGGAGGCCAGCTGGTTGATCGGCGTCACGGCGCCGTAGTACTCCGCGACGATCTTGGCGAACATCGCCGGGTGCGCGCGGCCGGTACGGATGGCCGCGAGGTCGTCCTTGGCGACGCTGACGGCCTTCTCCATCTTCTCCTCGGCCTCGAGGAGGGTCTCTTCGATCACTGTGGTCTCCCTGTCCGGTTCATCTGCTGTTGTCCCGACCGGTGTCGGCGCGGTGGCCGGTCTCGGCACCGGCGCCGTCCCGTACGGCTGGTTGCTGCTCAGGCCCGGACAGAATCCTGGCTGATGAGTGTGCCGATCTTCTCACTCTTCACCGCACGCGCGATATTGCCCTCCGCCAGCAGTTCGAAGACCAGCATCGGAAGGTTGTTGTCCTTGCACAGCGTGATCGCGGTGAGGTCGGCGACCTTGAGGTCGCGCGCGATGACCTCGGAGTACTCCAGCGCGTCGAACTTGACCGCGTCCGGGTTGGTCCGCGGGTCGGAGTCGTAGACGCCGTCCACGCCGTTCTTGCCCATCAGCAGGACGTCGGCGTGGATCTCCAGGGCGCGCTGGACGGCCGTGGTGTCGGTGGAGAAGTACGGCATGCCCATACCGGCGCCGAAGATCACCACGCGGCCCTTCTCCAGGTGCCGGACGGCCCGCAGCGGCAGGTACGGCTCGGCGACCTGGCCCATGGTGATGGCGGTCTGGACCCGGGTCTCGATGCCCTCCTTGACCAGGAAGTCCTGCAGCGCCAGGCAGTTCATGACGGTGCCGAGCATGCCCATGTAGTCGGAGCGGGCCCGGTCCATGCCGCGGACCTGGAGCTCGGCGCCCCGGAAGAAGTTGCCGCCGCCGATGACCACCGCGACCTCGGTACCGGCGCGGACGACGGTGGCGATCTCCCGGGCGATCGCGTGCACGACGTCCGGGTCGACGCCGAGCCCGCCACCACCGGCGAAGGCTTCACCGGACAGCTTGAGCAGCACCCGGCGGCGCGAGCCGGCCTTGGGGTCCTGCGCGGTCTCCTGCGTCTCCTGCATGGACTTCTCCTTTTTGCACCTACTGGTCACAGGCGCGGGTGTGCGGATGCCCCGCCTGCGTGTACACGCGAGGAGGCCACTGCCGCGGGAACCGGTTCGGTGTCCTGCACGGCAATGGCCTCCTCGTCGTTCATGGTGCCGACGCGAGCCCGCCCGTTGGCGGTAGGCGCGGGGTGAGCCCGTTCGGCGTTCCTCCCGCCCCGGTCAGCGGGCGGGGGCGGTTTCCAGCGTAAGGGCGCCGGGAACCAGGGGGAACGTGGCTCAGGCGCCGACGCGGAAGCGGGCGAAGCGCTTGAGGGCGACGCCGTTCTCCTCGAGAACCTTGGCGACGGTCTTCTTGTTGTCCTTCGCGAAGGCCTGCTCCAGGACGGAGTTCTCCTTCACGAAGCCGGTGACGCGGCCCTCGACGATCTTCGGCAGGGCGGCCTCCGGCTTGCCCTCCTCGCGGGCGGTGGCCTCGGCGACGCGGCGCTCGTTCTCGAGCTCCTCGGCCGGGATCTCCTCGCGGGACAGGTACTTCGGCGCGAAGGCGGCGATGTGCTGCGCGACGTCCTTGGCGACCTCGGCGTTCTCCTTGTCCAGCTCGACCAGGACGCCGACGGCCGGCGGCAGGTCGGGGCTGGTCTTGTGCAGGTAGACCGCGACGAAGCCGTCACCGTCGAACTGGGCGAAGCGACGGAAGACGATCTTCTCGCCCAGCGACGCGTTGGCCTCGTCCACGAACTGCTGGACGGTCTTGCCGGCCTCGATCTCGGAAGCCAGGGCGGCGTCCAGGTCAGCCGGGGCCGACTTGGCGACGTGGGCGGCGATCGCGTCGGCGACCTCGACGAACTTCTCGCCCTTGGCGACGAAGTCGGTCTCACAGTTCAGCTCGACCAGGACGCCGGACTTCTTGTCCTCGGCGATCAGCGCGGCGACGGCGCCGTTGGAGGCGTCGCGGCCCTCGCGCTTGGCAACGCCCTTCTGGCCCTTGATGCGCAGGAGCTCGACGGCCTTCTCGACGTTGCCCTCGGCCTCGTCCAGGGCCTTCTTGCAGTCCATCATGCCGGCGCCGGTGAGCTCACGGAGCTTCTTGACGTCCGCGGCGGTGAAGTTCGCCATGGTGTGAATCTCTTCTCGCGTCTCGCGTGTCTGCGTGGAGTGGCGCCAGGACCGGTGGTTCGGTCCCGGCGCGGGAGAGAGGGGCACCCGCCGGCTTCGCGCCGGCGGCTGCCCCTCACCCTTGGTACGTCAGGCCTGCTCGGCCGGCGCCTCGGTGGCGGGGGCCTCGGTGGCGGGCGCCTCGGTGGCGGGGGCCTCGGCGGCGGCAGCCTCGGCGGCGGGGGCCTCCTCAGCCTTCTTCTCGCCCTCGAGGAGGTCCTTCTCCCAGGCGGCCAGCGGCTGGTCGGCACCCGGCTCGGCCTTGGCGTCGCCCTTGGCGACACCGGCGCGGGCCTTCAGGCCCTCGGCCACGGCGTCGGCGATCACACGGGTCAGCAGGGTGACGGAGCGGATCGCGTCGTCGTTGCCCGGGATCTTGTAGTCGACCTCGTCCGGGTCGCAGTTGGTGTCGAGGATGGCGACGACCGGGATGTTGAGCTTCCGGGCCTCGCCGACCGCGATGTGCTCCTTCTTGGTGTCCACGATCCAGACGGCGCTGGGAACGCGCTGCATGTCGCGGATACCGCCGAGGGTCTTCTCCAGCTTGTCGTGCTCACGCTGGAGGACCAGGAGCTCCTTCTTGGTGAGGCCGGAGCCGGCCACGTCCGAGAAGTCCAGCTCGCCGAGCTCCTTCAGGCGCTGGAGGCGCTTGTAGACGGTCGAGAAGTTGGTCAGCATGCCGCCGAGCCAGCGCTGGTTCACGTAGGGCATGCCCACGCGGGTGGCCTGCTCGGCGATGGCCTCCTGGGCCTGCTTCTTCGTGCCGACGAAGAGGACGCTGCCGCCGTGGGCAACGGTCTCCTTGATGAACTCGAAGGCGCGGTCGATGTAGTTCAGCGACTGCAGGAGGTCGATGATGTAGATGCCGTTGCGCTCGGTGATGATGAAGCGCTTCATCTTCGGGTTCCAGCGGCGGGTCTGGTGACCGAAGTGGACGCCGCTCTCCAGCAGCTCCCGCATCGTGACGACGGCCATTGCCGTGCTCCTTGGTGTTACGGCCCGGCGGCGGCGCTGCCTCGCAGCGATCGCCCACAGCCGGGTCAGGCTCGGTTTGTCCGTGGCGGCCAGGTGACAGCCACGCCTGACGCCCCGAACGTGCCGAGCCGCTTCTGCCCTCCCGGTCCGGGGACCGGTCGGGCTCGGCGGACCGAGCGGCACTCGCACCTGGCGGGGCTGCGGACGAACCGCGTCCGACCGCCGGTGGCGGGGCGTGCGAAGTCGACCCGGTGGACCGGGTCGCGTGTGAAGTGTACGGGAAGCGCCGAGGGACGAGCGACTCCGCGCGTGGCCGGGGGCCCGCCGAGGACCTGGGGGGAGCCCGGGGAACGGCCGGGGCGGGCGGGTTCCGGTGGGGCTGCGGCGGGGTCGGGGCGGGGCCTCGGGGCGCAGCCGGGTGTGCGCTCGGAGGTGGACGCGAGCTGGTCGGCCGCCCGTCCGAGGTCCGTCGCCGATGTGCCGTTTGTACACCGGATGGCGGCGTCCGTACACCCGCCGGGGGGATGGCGCTCGGGCACGTGGGCGGTTTGTCCACAGGAATCCGGATGTGGGTGGTGCGGGGGCGGCGGGGTGGTGAGGCTTCCGGCATGACTGGTCGAGGGTGGTTCGTCGGGGTGATCGGGGTGGTTCGGGGCGTGCGAGGGGTGCTGTCCGCGGTGGTGGCGGTGGTGCTCGTCCTCATGCCCGTGCTGTCGGGGACTGCGGATGCCTCGGGGGCCTCAGGGGCCTCAGGGGCTTCCGGAGGTGCCGGCGCGGGCGGTGTTCCGGGCGCGGGCGGCGGGGTCGGACGGGGTGGTGTTGAGCGGGGTGGTGTTGAGCGGGCCTGGCCGATGGGCGGGCCGGGCGGGCTGCTGGGCCGGTTCGAGCCGCCGGCGAAGGTCTGGGCGGCCGGGCACCGGGGGGTGGACCTCGCCGGCGCACCGGGGGCGGAGGTGCGGGCGGCGGCTCCTGGAGTGGTCACGTTCTCCGGGCTGGTGGCCGGGCGGCCGGTGGTGACCGTCTCCCACCCCGGCTCGGGCTCTCCCCCGCTCCGGACCACGTACCTGCCCGTCACCGGCGCTGTCCCGGTCGGCACCCCGGTGGCCGCCGGGCAGGTGATCGGGCTGCTCGCCCCGGACGGACGGCACTGCGCCGGGCGTGACTGCCTGCACTGGGGGCTGCTGCGCGGAAGCCGCTACCTGGACCCACTGGCCCTGTTCGGCGCGGGTACGGCACGGCTGCTGCCGCTGGACGGCGGTGGCGGGTAGGGCGCCCCGTCGCGCGCCAGTCGGCGGCGGGCCAGGCCTGGGCCGGGCCGGGGCCGGGGCCGGGCCGGGGCCGGGTCGGGGCCCGGCTCAGGGACGGACGAGCCCGTGCAGCACCATCGCGACGGCGGCGTCGGCGATCTCCTCGGGACTCTCGGCCGCACAGCCGCCGCGCCCCCCGGCCGCGGCCTGCTCGGCCCTGCGGGTCGCCGCCTCCACGACGCCCTGGACCAGGGCTGCGGCGAGCCGGGGCTGCTCGTGGCCGAGGTCCTCCAGCGTCCGGCCGACCAGACCGGCCAGCCTGCCGTGCGCTGCCCTGATCCGCTCACGCCCGGCCTCGTCGAGCTCCAGCGCCGAGATCGCCACCACCGCGCGGTGCCGGGGGTCGGCGGCCAGCGCCAGCTGGCCTCGGACGTAGGCCTCGATCCGCTCGACGGCGGTGTCGCAGCTCTCCATCCCGGCCTCGATCTCGGCCGCCCAGAGCGGGAGGTCCACCTCGCAGAGCGCCTCGACCACGGCGGCGCGGGAGCGGAAGTACTCGTAGACCGAGGAGCGTGCCAGCCCGGTGCACGCCGCGAGCGCGGGGAAGGTCAGGGCCTCCATGCCACCCTCGGTGAGCAGGGTGCGGGCAGCATCGAGGAGGGCTGCACGCTGGAGCTGGCGATGCTCGGCCACCGTGGCCGCTCGGATCTTCGGCACGCTCCCACTGTACGGAGCCCTACCTCCGGCCGGTACGGCGCCGCGCATCGCGAGGAGGCGCGGGCCCGACGGCCGGTCACTTCCGGCCCGGGTTGCGGCGCCCGACTGCCGACGCCCTACCGGATGTCCGACAGCTTGGCGCGCAGCTGGAGGACGGACTTGGTGTGGATCTGGCTCACCCGGCTCTCCGTCACCCCCAGCACCTGTCCGATCTCGGCGAGGGTGAGTCCCTCGTAGTAGTAGAGCGTCACCACCGTCTTCTCCCGCTCGGGGAGTGTGTTGACCGCCTGGGCCAGCAGCCTGCGCAGCTCTCGGTCCTCGGCCACCTCGACCGGGTTGTCCGCGCCGTGGTCCTCCAGGGTGTCCATCAGGCTCAGCCGGTCGCCGCCCTCCCCCACCGGGTGGAGCAGTTCGTCCAGCGCCACCACGTTGGCCAGCGACAGCTGGCTGAAGATGGCGTGCAGGTCCTCGACCGCGATGCCCATCTCGGCCGCGACCTCGGGCTCGTGCGGCGTCCGGCGCAGCCGGGCCTCCAGCGTCGCATACGTCCGCTCGACCGCCTTCGCCTTCTGCCGCACCGAGCGCGGGATCCAGTCCAGGGCACGCAGCTCGTCGATGATCGCGCCGCGGATGCGGCTGATCGCGTAGGTCTCGAACTTGATGGCGCGGTCGATGTCGAACTTCTCGATCGCGTCGATCAGCCCGAAGACTCCGGAGGAGACGAAGTCCGCCTGTTCGACGTTGGAGGGCAGACCGACCCCGACCCGGCCCGCCACGTACTTGACGAGCGGTGAGTAGTGCAGGATCAGCTGCTCGCGCAGCCGCTGGTCCCCGGTCTCCTTGTAGGAGCGCCAGAGCGCTTCGAGCGCGGTGCGGCCCTGGGCCGCGGCCTCCCGGGCGTCCTGCCCCTGATCCCCGTCCGCCGCCCTCTCCCGGCGGGGCGGGGACACCGGCGAGGCGAACGGCCGGGAGGCGGCGCCCCGGGCCGGCGCACTGCCGGGTGGCCGGGGCGCACCGGCCACGACCGCGCCGGGGGACGCGCTGGAAGGTGCACCGGCGGGTGCACCGACGGGGCCGGCCGCGTCAGCGCCCTGGGCCGGCTCTGTGCACCGGGCCGCGTCCGCAGGCTGGGGCACCACCGTCGGCTGGCCACCCTGGCGCGACAGGCCCCCCATCGTCCCCGCCGACTTGGCCGGGAAGTCGGGCGCGGGGCGCCGGTCGGCCCGCGGCCCTCCCGAGGACCGAGCGCCGCCGGTCACTCTGTGTCCGGGAATGTGTGTGGGCATGCGTTGGTCTGCGCCGTTCTGCCGAGTCATGTGCTGATAGGGAAGGCATGTGGAGCGTAGCGTGACCGACTCGCTGCAAAGCGCTACCGCCACCCGGTCGTCCCCCGATCCGGTGGCGTTCGCACACAAGACCGGCAATCGAACAGGGGAACCGAATCGGCGGGCGGCCAGGCGGTTCCGACGTGCTCTCCCTCGGCGCGTATGCGTTCTCCGTCCCGACGCTCACCTCCTCCGCACCACGCGCCAGTGCGCGCCGTGCCGCTCCACATAGCCGAGTGATCCCAACTCGTAGAGCCGTTGCAGGACTTCGTCCGGCGGGAGCCCTGACTGCCGGGCCAGTCGCTCGACCGGTGCGCCCTCCGCCGTCGCCGGTACGGCCTCCAGCACCCGGGCTACCGCCGGTTCCAGCAGGTCGCGCGGGAGCACCGGGCCGCTGCGCGGCGGCGCCAGGTCGTCCCCGATCGCCCCGATCAGCTCGGTGATCTCGGCCGCGTCGGTGACCAGGGTGGCACCTCCGCTGCGGATCAGGGCGTGCACCCCGGCGGAGAGCTCCGAGGTGACCGGGCCTGCGACGCCCATGGTGTGGCGGTTGAGGTCCCGCGCCCGTCTGGCCGTGCTCAGGGCGCCGCTGCGCACCGCCGCCTCGACCACCACCGTTCCCCGGGTAAGCGCCGCGATGACCCGGTTGCGGAGGACGAAGCGAAAGCGGTTCGGGTGCTCCCCGGGCGGGAGTTCGCTGACCAGCAGACCCTGGACGCCGATCCGTCGGATCAGTTCGGCGTTGCCCTTGGGGTAGGCCACGTCGACGCCGCAGGCGAGCACGGCTGCGGTCATCCCGCCGACCGCGAGTGCCCCGCGGTGCGCGGCCGCGTCGATCCCGTAGGCGGCTCCGGAGATCACCACCCAGCCGCGCTCGGCCAGTTGGGCCGACAGTTCCCCCGCGACATGGGCGCCGTAGGCCGTGCAGGCGCGGGAGCCCACCATCGCGACCGAGCGGAGCGCGAGCAGCCGCAGGGAGCCGGTGCCCGTCACCCAGAGCCCGATCGGACGCCCGTCACCGAGGTCGTCGAGTTGGCTGGGCCATTCCGTGTCCCCCGGAATGATGAACCGTCCACCGACGTCCCGTACCCGTTTCAGGTCCGTCTGCGGGTCCAGCCCCGGGAGCCTCGCCTGGTACCCGGCCAGTCGGGTGGAGTCCAGTCCGGGGTGGTCGGGCACCGTTCCGTCCCGGATCGCCTTGACCACGTCGACGGCGGGGAGTTGGCCGAGCCACCGGCCGACCACCGCGTCTCCCGGTTCGCTGAGCCGGCCGAGCATCACCCGGGCGAGACGCTCGGGATTGGGCTCGGCGGTGGTTGCGGCACCGGCCCCGGCCTCGGCCGCTCCGGGAATCCGAGGTTGCCTCACCAGCCGGTTCATGCGTCACCCTCCTGGTTTTGCGGATGTCCGTCAGGCGCCTCGGGCTTCCCGGTCCAACCGTCTTCCGGGCTGCCGCGCTGCGCCGGGATTCCGCCGAGCCGGCCGAAAACCCGCTCGGTCAGGAGCAGTCCGTGCTTCTCGCCGGTGCGCAGGACCAGGGCGGTGCGCACGTCCCGCTGGTCCGGCCGGTCGCGTCCGGCGAGGTCGGCGACCGTCCAGGCGACCCGGAGCACCCGGTCCAGGCCCCGGGCGGTCAGCAGCCCCCGCTCCAACTGCCGCGCGACGTCGTTGAGCGCGCCGGCCGCGAGCTGCCAGCGAGTGCGCAATTCGTGACCCGGCACCTCCGCGTTGGTCCGCCACGGGGTGTCCGCCAGCCGGGCCGCCGCCCGCTCCCGCGCGGCCAGCACCCGGGCCGCGACGGTCTCGGTGGTCTCCGCCGTGGTGTCCCGCTCCATGAGCTCGACCCTGGTCACCGGGGCCACCTGGACCTGGAGGTCGACCCGGTCCAGCAGTGGCCCGGAGAGCCGCCCCTGGTAGCGGCTGACCATGGCCGGGGTGCACTCGCAGCCCTCGCCCCGCCGCGAGTGCCGGCCGCACGGACAGGGGTTGGCCGCCAGGCAGAGCAGGAAGCGGGCGGGGAGCCGCATCGATCCGGCCGAGCGGGCGATCACCACCTCGCCCGACTCCAACGGCTGGCGCAGGGCGTCGAGCACCCGGACCGGGAATTCCGGTGCCTCGTCCAGGAAGAGCACGCCCCGGTGGGCCAGCGAGACCGCCCCCGGTCTCGGCAGACCGCTGCCGCCGCCGACGATCGCGGGCATCGTCGTGGAGTGGTGCGGGGCGCAGTAGGGGGCGGTGTCGATCAGTGGACGCCCGGCCGGGAGCAGTCCCGCCACCGAGTGGACGGCGGTGACCTCCAGTGCCTCCTTCTGAGTCAGCGGCGGGAGCAGCGCAGGCAACCGCTCCGCCAGCATCGTCTTGCCCGCACCCGGCGGGCCCTTCAGATAGATGTGGTGTCCTCCGGCCGCGGCGATCTCCAGGGCCCGCCGGGCCTCGTACTGGCCGGCCACGTCCGCCATGTCGAGCCGGGCCGCCTTGTCGTCGGGCAGGCCCCGCACGCCCGCGCAGGGCAGCACCAGGCCGGCCATCAGCGGATCCGGCCGACCGCCGATCGGCTCCGGCGGCTCCTCCGGTGCCGCCGCCCCGGTCAGGATGGCGACGAGCTGGCGCAGGCTGCGGACGCCGATCACCGTCACCCCGGGGACGAGCGAGGCCTCGGGCGCGGTCTGCTCGGCGACCACAACCCGCTCGTACCCGGCGTCCGCGGCGGCCAGCACCGACGGCAGCACCCCTCTGACCGGCCGCACCCGGCCGTCCAGCCCCAGCTCGCCGATGATCAGCAGGTCGGCGATGGCGGAGGGGTCGAGCCGTTCGGCGGCGGCCAGCACGGCGCAGGCCACCGCGAGGTCGAAACCGCTGCCGCTCTTGGGCACCGAGGCGGGGCTGAGGCCGACCGTCAGTTTGCGCTGCGGCCAGGCCTCGCCGCTGTTCACGACCGCGGCACGGACCCGGTCGCGGGCTTCGGTGAGCGCCTTGTCGGGCAGGCCGACCAGGGTGAACGCGGCCACCCCGGGCTCCAGATCGGCCTGGACCTCGACGATCACTCCGTCGACACCGACCAGCGCGACGGAACAGGTGCGGGCGAAGGCCATCTCAGACCACCCCCCGCAGGTGGTCGACCAGGGCTGCACCCCGCGCCCGGTTGACCACTGCGACCAGGTCGATCCGCACCCCGCCCGGCGGGGCGGGCGGCCATTGCGGATCGGTGGGCCCCGGGTCGTAGTCAGGGCCGGCCAGTTGGGCGAAGTGACCGGGCCAGCGCTCGGCCATCCAGCGCTCGGCCAGGCGTTGCAGCCGGGCGGCCTTGGTCCGGTCGATGGCCTCGGTGGGCTGCTGGAAACCCCGCTCGGAGCGGGTCTTCACCTCGCAGACCGCCACGGTGTCGCCGTCAAGGGCGACGATGTCCAGCTCGCCCTCGACGCAGCGCCAGTTGCGGTCCAGGATGCGGAGCCCGGCCTCCGCGAGGCGGCGGGCGGCGACCCGCTCCCCGTAGCGGCCGAGTCCGTTCTTGGTGCTGCGGTCCGCGATCGCCCGCGGGGCGCTCCCGGCTGCGGCCGTGTCCGGTACGGCCTGGTCCTGTACGACGGTGTGCTGCATGGTGACCACCTCCGCCGAGGAGGCTGCACCAATGCGCACGATGAGGCCCGGGAATTCGCGTTCCCTGTGGATAACCCGGGCCTGTGGGCAACTTTTGTCACCCGCAGGGGTGAGAAGCCCCGCTCCCGCGAAATTCGGCTGGACAACGCGGGACGGAGTCGTCCAACGTCAGTTCCCGAAGCCGGACTCGTCCGAGGGCAGCTCCAGATCGCTCTTCGCGAGTTCCTCGATGTTCACGTCCTTGAAGGTCAGCACCCGGACCTTGCGGACGAACCGGGCCGGCCGGTACATGTCCCAGACCCACGCATCCGCCATCGACACCTCGAAGAACACCTCGCCCTGGACCGAGTGCACCTGCAACTCGTAGTCGTTGGTGAGGTAGAACCGTCGCTCGGTCTCGATCACGTACTTGAACAGGCCGACGACGTCCCGGTACTCCCGGTAGAGCTTGAGCTCCATCTCGGTCTCGTACTTCTCGAGATCTTCGGCACTCATCCAGGCGTCCCCTCAACTTGTCACGTCCACCCATTGTGGACCACCGCACCCACGGTCAGAGCCGTACCGGATCCACCGGCGGGCCCTCGGCCAGCAGCCGCTCCAGGAAGTCCGCCAGACCGACCGGATAGACCGTCTCGGCGGTCCCCCTCAGTTCCTCGACCGTCCACCAGTGCGCCGCGAGCAGCTGGGCGTGCTCGTCCGCGCCCATGCCCGAGTGTTCCAGCCCCGTCTCCGTGGTCCGGGCCAGGTGGAACCACTGCTCCTGCTCGTAGCGCTGTCCCTGAAAGGAGAACGACACCGTGCCGTACGCCACCAAGGGCCCCAGGTCCACACCTCGCAGGCCGGTCTCCTCGGCGAGCTCCCGCTCGGCGGCCTCGCGCACGTCCTCCCCCGCCTCCAAGCCGCCCCCGGGCGTGAACCACCACGTCTTCCCCGGGGTGGCCGGATCGGCCCCCAGGAAGAGGAGGATGCGGTCCAGCCCGTCCAGCAGCAGGATCCGCGCCGCCCTGCGACGCTGTGCTGTCATGGCAGCGCTCCACGCTCCTTCCGTTCGCATCGGTGGCGCTACCGATCCTGCCACCCGACGCGGCCGTCCGGGGCGATGTTCGGCAGAGCGGACCGCCGGGCGACGGTCCCGCTCAGGAGCTGCGTCCCCGGAGCCGGCGTGCCAGGCCCGCCGCCCCTCCCACCGCCGACGTCACAAGGATCAGCGCCGCGCCCGCAACGGAGGCGTAGGCGAAGGGCCTCAGCGGTCCCGGCTGCGAGGCCCTCGGGCCCGCGAAGCCGTCGAAGTCCGTGACCCGGTCGAGCAGGCCCATCCGACCGAAGGGCAGCACGGTGGCCTCGACCCTGGCCTCGACGGTGTCGGCCGGAACGGTCCCGCCGTCGACCTCCAGGTGGGTGCGGGAGTCGAGCGAGCCCACCCGGTTGTCGCCGAGCAGGAACAGCCGCCCCTGCGGCACCGTCGCGCTGAACGAACCGCCCTGGCGGCCCTGGGTCGCGAGGTAGGGCTCGTCCACCGGCTGCCCGTTGACCGTCAGCCGGTGCTCGGCCCCGGTGGTGGCGACGGTGTCCCCGCCGACCGCGACCACCCGCTTGACCATGAGCTCGCCGCCCCAGGCCTGGTCCCGGAAGACCACCACGTCACCCCGCCCGATGTCGCCGCCCCCGACCTTGCGGGCGAGCACGGTGTCCCCGGCGCGCAACGTCGGGTGCATCGAGGCGGTGGGGATCTTGTACGGCCGGTAGTCGACCGCGATCAGGGCGAAGCCTCCGACCATCAGCACCAGCCCGAGCGCCAGCGCGACGCCTTGCAGCACCGCGGCGGGCCGCCGGCGCACGCGGGCGGGCGCGGTCGGGCCGCCGGCCGTCTGCTCCACGACACTGCTCATCGACACCGTCCACCTCTGGCCGACCGGAGAACACCACTGGCACGCCGGGGGCGCGGGCGGAAAAGCCGGCGGGCCGTGGCACGTCCGAGCAGATTACTCGTCGGTACCACGGCCCGCGCAAGAGCCGGGGCCAACCCGGTGGAACACGATCCGGTGGACGTCAGGACTCCTTGCGGTGCTCCACCCGACTCCGCACCCGACGCACCAGGGGGAGCATGGCCACGGCCCCCACCGCACCGGCCACGGGGGGCGCCATCGGCGCGGCCACCGCCAGGCCCGCCTGGTCGAAGGTGTCCGGCACCGGCAGCGTCGACCAGTGGCTGACCGGCCAGGCCACCACGAAGGCGCGCCCGATCACGTTGTCCACCGGGACGGTGCCGCCGCCCGGCTGGTCCATGTGGAAGCGGGAGTCCAGCGAGTTGGCGCGGTGGTCACCCATCACCCAGATGCGGTCCTTGGGCACCTCGACCGGTCCGAAGGGGTGGCCGCCGCAGGGGGTGTTGCCCTGGTAGACGTACGGCTCGTCGAGCGCGACGCCGTTGACCTTGACCGGCCCTTCGCCCTCGCACTCGACGGTGTCCCCGCCGACCGCGATGACCCGCTTGATCAGGTCCTTCTCGTTGGCGGAGGGCATCAGCCCGACGAAGCTGAGCACGTCCTGCACACCGCGGAGGAAGGAATTGCTGCTCTGCGGGGTCGGCTCGTCGTTCAGCCAGCCGCCCGGGTCGTGGAACACCACGACCTCACCGCGCTCGGGCTCGGCCCCGAACCACGGGGTCAGCTTGTCCACCAGGACGCGGTCGCCGACCTGCAGCGTGTTCTGCATCGATTCCGACGGAATGGAGAACGCCTGGACGAAGAAGGTCTTGATCACCAGCGCGAGGATCAGCGCGATGCCGATCAGGATCGGCAGTTCCTTCCAGAACGAACGCTGCTTGTGCGGCTCGGACGGAGCCTCCGACTCCGACCCGGCCGCGGGCTCGGCCTCCGCGTGCGGGGAGTCCTCGGAGTCCTCCGACCTGCCGCCCTGCCCGTCGGCGGTCTGCGCCGCCGCGTCCTCGGCCGAGGCCGGGGAGGTCGCGGACTCGGCGGACCGGGCCGCCCGACGGCCCGGGCCCTCGGGCTCTCCGGCGCCTGAGCGGGCGCCGATCACCAAATCCCCCACAACGTCTCCTCCCTGCTGTGCGGACGCCCGCGCGCCCGCGCTCAGAGTGCCGCACAGCGGGCACCATGCTCACCACGACCATGAACGCCTCAGGGCTGCCCACCGCGGACTCCCCCGACACCGGCACGGCCTCGGCCCGCGGCCGGGACCACTCCCGGCCGCACCTGCACTTCTCTATCACTCCCAGGCATCCGGCTCGCGGTCCCACACGCGAGGCCCGTCCGGTCGGCGGCCGGAACGGCTCACTCCGGAGGCCGTCCGGACCGGCGAACGACGAGCGGAAGGACGCCCAACACACCCATAACGAGCGGAGGTTCCACAGGAACCGGCCCAACGCCCACCGGTTCCGCGGCACTTCCGCCGGCCTGCGGCATCCGGACGAGAGAGGAGAGTGAACTCGGCGCATCGAGTTGATGGAAGCGGTCCAGCGGCCAGGCGATCACGAATGCGCGACCGACCACGTCGCTCAGCGGGATCGTCCCCTGTCCCGGATTGCCCATGTGGAAACGGGAGTCGGCGGAGACGTCCCGGTGGTCGCCCATGACCCACAGCCGCCCCTTCGGCACCTGGACCTTGAAGGTCTGCCGGGACGGCGGGTTGCCGGGCGCGAGGTAGGACTCCTCCACCGGACGACCGTTGACGCTGAGGCGCCCCTGCTCGTCACAGCACTCGACGGTGTCCCCGCCGACGCCGATCACCCGCTTGATCAGGTCCTGCTCGTTCTCGGAGGGCAGCAGTCCGACGAAGGTCAGCACCTGCTTGGCCGCACCCAGCACGGGGCCGTCCCCGGACGGCTTGCGGTCGCGCTCCAGCCAGCCGCCCGGGTCCTTGAACACCACGATGTCGCCGCGCTGCGGCTCACTGCCGAACCAGGGGGTCAGCTTGTCCACCAGTACCCGGTCCCCGATCAGGATGGTCTGCTCCATCGAGCCCGAGGGGATCACGAACACCTGGACCAGGAAGGTCTTCATCACCAGCGCCACCAGAAGGGCCACCAGGACGATCAGCGGCAGCTCGCGCACCAGCGAACGCTTGCGCCGACGGGCCGCCTTGCGGGCACTGCGACGGCGCTCGGCACGGCCCCGCCCCGGCGGAGCCCCGGCGGGCCCGCGGCCTGCCGCACCGTCCTCTCCCGGTCCTCCGGTCACCGCTCCCCCGGCGGCCGGGCGGGCGGCGAGCCGCCCCCTACCTCTGGTCCCCATGACCACCCGTCCCCGCAGTCGTGGCGAAGGCCGCGGGCCGGTCCAGGCTGGTCCAGCGCGCGAACGGGTAGACCACCCAGTCCGCCCGGCCGATCACCTTCTCCTCGGGCACGAAGCCGCCACCGGGCTCGCCGAGGTGGTCGCGGGAGTCCCGGGAGGCGCTGCGGTGGTCGCCCATCACCCAGAGCTCACCGGCCGGCACGACGACGTCGAAGGCCACGCTCGACGGGTCGTCGCCCGGGAACAGGTAGGAGGTCTCGTCGATCGGCACGCCGTTGACGGTGATCGGCGCGCCCGGGCCGGTGCTGGTCACCCGGTCCCCGCCGACGCCGATCACCCGCTTGACGTAGACGGTGTCCCCGGCCGGGGCCAGGCCGAGGTCCTGGGCGAACGAGCGCAGGCCGTCCCAGAAGCCCGACGGCTTCGCCGACTCGCGCAGGAAGGAGCCCGTCCCCTCGAAGACCACGACGTCGCCCCGCTGGGGGTGGCCGCCGAAGGCGTAGGCGAGCTGGTTCGCGACCAGCCGGTCGCCCGGGCGCAGGGTCTCCTCCATCGATCCGGAGGGCACCGAGAACGGACGCGCGACGAAGGCGTTCACCAGCAGCAGGGCCGTCAGGCAGATCCCGACCAGGAGCAGCAGGTCCCGCGATCGCGAGTGCCCGGGCTCCTCGTCCTGGTCCGAGCCGTCGTCGCCGGAACCGCCGCCGCGCTCCGAACCCTCGGCCGGCTCCGGCCCTTCGGCCCGCTCCAGAACCTCGGCCCGCTCCAGGCCCTCGGCACCATCCGCTGCCGCACCACCGGCGGCCTCACCGGAAACGACCGCGGACCGCGACAGCGAGTCCGCACCGGTGGGTGCGTGACTGCCGTCGCGGTCCGCGGGTGGTTCGTGCGTGCTCATCGGGGGGTGAGCTTACCTTGCGGCCGTTCGGCCCCCTCGGAGCGTTCCGATCCCCCGGCGAGGCCGGGGGCCGGTGGATCAGCGGTCGCGCTTCTCCTTGATCTTCGCGGCCTTGCCGCGGAGGTCACGCAGGTAGTACAGCTTGGCACGGCGAACCGCACCGCGGGTCACGACCTCGATCTTCTCGACGACCGGGGTGTGCACCGGGAAGGTGCGCTCCACGCCGACGTTGAAGCTGACCTTGCGAACGGTGAAGGTCTCACCGATGCCGGCGCCGTGGCGGCGGATGACGACGCCCTGGAAGACCTGGACACGGGAGCGGTTGCCCTCGATGACCCGGACGTGCACCTTCAGGGTGTCACCGGCGCGGAAGGCCGGGATGTCGCTACGCAGCGAGGCCGCGTCGACAGCAGCGAGCTTGTTGCTCATGTTGCTCTCCATCGCAGGCGCCACGGGCCGCCCACGGAAAATCGTCACAATGGGGTCTGCTGCGGGCCGCATCGGCTGACGACGATCCCCCCGTGGCGGGGGCGCCGGTCCACGTGCCCCCTACGGAAGGGAGCCAGCGACAGACAGCAGCCGCCTATTCTTCCACACCACCGGCCACGGACCGAAATCGGCCCAGCTGCTCGTCCCAGGCCAGGCCGAGGATGCTCAGCGCCTCCCGCTCCTTCTTGTCGAAGGCGCCGTACTGCCAGCGCTCGACCAGGTCCGGCCGGTTCGCCAGGGTCCGGGCGAAGGCCTGCTCACGGCGCCAGCGGGCGATCCTGCCGTGGTTGCCGCTGAGCAGCACGTCCGGCACCGTCCGGCCGCGCCACTCGGCGGGCTTGGTGTAGACCGGGCCCTCCAGCAGGTCGGCCATCGCACCCGGCGCGAAGGAGTCGTCGCGGTGGGACTCGGCGTTGCCGAGCACCCCGGGCAGCAGCCGGGCGATCGCCTCGACCATCACCAGCACGGCGACCTCGCCGCCGGCAAGCACGTAGTCGCCGATCGAGGCCTCGACCACCGGCATCCGGGTGGCCGCCTCCTCGATCACCCGGCGGTCGATGCCCTCGTACCGGGCGGGGGTGAAGGCCAGCCAGGGACGGCCGGCCAGCTCCTGGGCGAGCTCCTGGGTGAACGGGCGCCCGCTCGGGGTCGGCACGACCAGGGTGGGCACCTGTCCCTCGGGGCCGGCGGCGACCACCGCGTCCAGCGCCTCGCCCCACGGCTCGGGCTTCATCACCATGCCGGGGCCGCCGCCGTACGGGCTGTCGTCGACCGTGCGGTGCACGTCGTGGGTCCACTCGCGCAGGTCGTGGACGTGCACGTCCAGCTGGCCGCGGGCGCGGGCCTTGCCGACCAGCGAGATGTCCAGCGGTTCCAGGTACTCGGGGAAGATGGTGACGACGTCGATCCGCATGCCGCTGGACACGGTGCCTCCCGACACGGCGCCTTCCTCGGCGGTCACTCCGACTCCTCCGTGCCCTCGGTGCGCTCGGTGTCCTCGGTGCGCTCGGCCGAGGAGGTCCCCGCGACCTCGGCCTGCTCCGGGTCGATCAGCCCGGCCGGCGGAGTGATCACGGCGCGCTGGTTCTCCAGGTCGATGGTCGGCACGATCTGGCTCACGAAGGGCACCAGCACCTCCGTCCCGTCGGCCTTCTTGACCGTGAGCAGGTCCTGGTAGGGCAGGTGGACGACCTCGGTCAGCTCGCCGACCGGGGTGCCGTCCAGCAGCACCACGTCCAGGCCGATCAGCTGGTGGTCGTAGTACTCCTCCGGGTCCTCGGGGCGCTCCTCCGGGTCGACCTCGGAGATGAGCAGGGTGCCGCGGAGCGCCTCGGCCGCGTTGCGGTCCTTGACGCCGGCGAAGCGCAGCAGCAGCCGGCCGCTGTGCACCCGGCCGGACTCGATGGTCAGCGGTCCGGCCGACGCGGGGTCGGTGAGCAGGACGGCACCGGGGCCGAGCCGGAGTTCCGGCTCGTCGGTGCGGACCTCGACGCTGACGTCCCCCCTGATGCCGTGGGCACGGCCGATCCTGCCGACGACGAGCTGCACGGTGATCGTTCTCCTGGAGTTCCTGAGCCGAAACGAAAAGCGACGGGCTGCGAAGCGATGATGGGACGGAAATGCGGACGGAAATGCGAAAGGCCGACCGGGACGACATGCGTCCCGGTCGGCCTCACAAGCCCTGACGGCTGAACGAGCAGCAGCGTCAGCGAATGTTGTCCACGTCGACCAGGTCGACCCGGACGTTGCGACCGCCGAGGGCGCCGACCACGGTGCGCAGAGCGCGCGCCGTACGGCCGCCCCGGCCGATCACCTTGCCGAGGTCATCGGGGTGCACTCGCACCTCGATGGTGTTGCCCCGACGCAGGTTGCGCGAGCGCACCTGCACCTCGTCGGGGTGCTCGACGATGCCCTTCACCAGGTGGTCGAGGGCGTCCTCGATCACGATCAGGCCTCGGCAGCGGCGTCGGCCTCAGCCTCGGCCTTGTCCGACTTCTTGGCCTTCGGGGTGATGGCGACGCCGGTGGTGGCGTCCTCGAAGCCGGCGACGGCCTTGGCGAACAGGTGCGAGAAGTCCTCGACCTTCGGCTCGGCGACCTTCAGCGGCTCCGGAGCCGGCAGGCCCTTGAACTTCTGCCAGTCGCCGGTCAGCTTCAGGATGGCGAGCACCGGCTCGGTCGGCTGGGCGCCGACGGACAGCCAGTACTGGGCGCGGTCGCTGTCGACCTCGATCTTCGAGGGGTTGTAGGTCGGCTGGTAGATGCCGATCTCCTCGATCGCGCGACCGTCACGCTTGGTGCGGGCGTCGGCGACGACGATGCGGTAGTGCGGGGAGCGAATCTTGCCGAGACGCTTCAGCTTGATCTTGACTGCCACGGGAGTGGATTCTCCTGGTGTTGACGTGGGTGAGCGGGCTCGCCGTCGCGTGGGGTTGCGGGGCGGACCGTTCAAGGGACACGCCAGCCGTAGGAGAGAGGGGTCCTGCCCGGCTGCCGAGTACTCAGCTGTCCATTCTGCCACACCGGCGGGAATCGCCTGCACGCGGGCCCGGGCGCCCGGTCAGGGCTCGACCGGGAGCCCCCGCTCCCGGTCCAACCCGAAGAAATCACTGCCGTCCTGCTGTACCGCTCACTGTGTGCCGCCCATTCCGGCCGGACCGCTGCCCGCACAGCAGCCCGCCGGGACGTCGACCGACTACGCGATCTTGAACGGCTGCTGGCACGCGCCGCAGACGATGGACGCCTGCGCGAGCACCGACGGAACGACCCGGACGTTGCGCCCGCAACCGCAGACCGCCTTGACCCGCACGCCGCCCCCGGAGGAGCCGTGCCGGGCCGCCGGGCCGCGGAAGGCGCGCGTCGCGCCGTCGCCGGCCACCGCCTCCTGGTGCGCCCCGAGGGCACGGTCCAGGCGCTCGATGGTCTCGGCGTACCGCTCCTGGGTCTCCTTGAGCATGGTCACCTGGGAGAAGCCGCTGCTCGCGTGCGGCTCGACCGGGTGCGCCAGGCCCAGCTCGGAAGCGAGCATCAGGAAGCGCCGGTTGTGGTAGCGGCCGGCGCGCGAGGTGTCCCGGATGTCCCGGGCCGCGGCCAGACCGTGGGCAGCCTCGTGGAGGAGCCGCTCGAAACCGAGCCGCGTCCCACAGGCCGAGGAGGACTCGCCGATCAGTGCCTCGGGCGAGGCGAGGTCGGGAAGGTCCTGGTGGTAGGCCTGGATGTCGCTCCAGGCGGCGGCCAGTTCGGCCGCGAGAACGAGGGGCTGTGTCGTGCTCACGCTAGACCAACGATGGAGTGCGAGCCGATGTTCCGCATGTTCTCGTTCCCGGGGAATTCACAGGGAACTCCCAGGAATGCAAGGTCGCGCGCGAATTGCGCGTTCCGGATCTGACGCAAGACCAACCCCCTGCCGGTTTCGGCCCGTCGCAACGCCGACGGGCCTGGTGAATTCCGTCCGGGGGCGGGCTGTCGCCACCCGGGACGTACGGCCCGTGGGCCTGCCGGATTGACAGGGCCACGGGCCGTACACCGTACCGCTATTCCGTTAATACCGGGAGTTGACCGGCCAGTAGGGATGTCCACCGCACGGGCACACCGGAGGAGTTACCGGATTCTTACCCATCCGCATTCCGGGCAAATGTCGCCGGTGACGGTCATTACCCGCGGACGACGGACGTCCGGCGGACATCCGTGGGGCATCCGCCGAGCACCGAACGGATGTCAGTACGCCCGCGCGACGAGCGCGACATTGCCTTCCTGGTCGTCCGTCTGCGGCACCGAGCCGTCGGCCGCGACGATGCAGCGGACCGTGACGCCCTGCTCGGCCAGCTTGGCCTCGCCCTCCGCGCCGAGCTCGGCCCAGGAGATCCGGCCCCAGCCGGTCGCGGCGGCCTCGATGGCCTCGTCGATGGTCTTGACGTCGACCGTGCGGGACTCGCGGCGCTCGCGGGACTGGCGCAGCAGCAGCGCCTGGTCCTCCTCCAGGATGCCCGGGAGCAGCGCGGCCAGGGCGTCGATGGAGACCGGCTCCTTGCCGCCCGGGATGCGGCGGGCCAGCATCGCGGTGCCGTTCTCCAGGTCGCGCGGGCCGACCTCGATGCGCAGCGGGACGCCCTTGAGCTCCCAGTCGACGGCGCGGCGGCCGAACGGGGTGTCGGTGCGGTCGTCGACCACGACCCGGATGCCGGCGGCCTCCAGCTGGGCGCCGATCTCGCGGACCTTGGCGACGACCGCGTCGTCGCCCTTGATCGCGAGCACGACGGCCTGGACGGCGGCCAGGCGCGGGGGCACCCGCAGGCCGTTGTCGTCACCGTGGGACATGATCAGGCCGCCGACCATACGGGTCGAGACGCCCCAGGAGGTCTGCCAGACGTACTCGCGCTCGGCGCCCTGCAGCTGGTAGGTGGTGTTGAACGCCTTGGCGAAGTTCTGGCCCAGCTCGTGGCTGGTGCCCATCTGGAGCGCCTTGCCGTCGCCCATCATGCCCTCCAGGGTGAGGGTGTTGATGGCGCCGGCGAAGCGCTCCTTGGCGGTCTTGCGGCCGAGCACGACGTCGATGCCGAGCACGTTGGTCATGAAGTCGCCGTAGACCTGGGTGTGGATCATCGACGCGTAGTCGCGGGCGTCCTCGTAGCTGGCGTGGGCGGTGTGGCCCTCCTGCCAGAGGAACTCGGTGGTGCGCAGGAAGACGCGCGGACGCAGCTCCCAACGAACCACGTTGGCCCACTGGTTGATCAGCAGGGGCAGGTCGCGGTGGCTCTGGACCCACTTCGAGAAGTACTCGTTGATGATCGTCTCGGAGGTCGGCCGGACGACGACCGGCTCCTCCAGCTGCTTGCCGCCGCCGTGGGTGACCACCGCGAGCTCGGGGGCGAAGCCCTCGACGTGCTCGGCCTCCTTGGTCAGGTAGGACTGCGGGATGAACATCGGGAAGTAGGCGTTCTGCGCGCCGGCCTTCTTGATCCGCGCGTCCATCTCCTGCTGCATCCGCTCCCACAGCCCGTAGCCGTACGGTCGGATGACCATGGTGCCGCGCACCGGACCGTTGTCGGCCAGCTCGGCCTTGTTGATGAGGTCCTGGTACCAGCGCGGGAAGTCTTCCGCCTGAGGGGTGAGAACGGGTGCCTTAGCCATGGGGCGAATGGTACGGGGCCCGGGGCCCCGGTTTCGAATCGGTATCACCGGACGGGGGCGCACCACCGCGACACGCGCGCACCACCCTGCACCCCTCTGGACGCCGGGCCCGAGCCGCTGTTCGCTGGTGTGGGGCGGGACTTTGGGGGAGCCGTAGCAGCACACCGAAGGACCGGATGGGAGGCCGCCATGGCTTCAGCTCGGACGACCGGCACGACCGCACGACCGACGGGCGCACGCCCGCACCACCCGCAGCCCGGGGCCGCCCGCCCCGCGCGGGCGCGCGACTGGGCGGAGATCCAGGAACGCATGCTGGTGCCGCTCTACGAGGCGGTCTACGACCGGATGGAGGTCGGCCCGGCGAGCAGCGTGCTGGGCCTGGGCTGCCGGTCCGGACTGGCCCTGCTGCTCGCGGCCGGCCGGGGCGCCCAGGTCGCCGGGCAGGAGCCGCGGGACGAGCTGCGCGAACTGGCCCGCGACCGTCGGCTGCGGGTGTGCGCCGAGTCCCGGGCGCCCGCCGCCGTCCCCCGCTCGGCCCATTCGCTGGTGACGGTTTTCGAGCAGCTGCCCGCCGCCGAGTACAGCCCGGTGGTCGCCGAGGCCGCCCGGCTCACCCTGCCCGGCGGACACGTGGTGCTGGCCGCGTGGGGCCCGCCGGAGCGCTGCGAGAGCGCCCCGGTGCTGGACGTGGCCCGGCGGATGGCGGGCCGGACCACCGCACGCGATCCGTTCGAGCTGAGCATGCCCGGCGCGCTGGAGGACCTGCTCGCCCCGGCGGGGCTGCGTCCGGCCGGCAGCGGCCGGGTGAGCTGCCCGTTCGCCTACGCCGACCTGGACAGCGCGGTGCGCGGCCTGCTCTCCACCGGCCTGTTCGAGCCGGCCGAGGAGTTCTCCGGTGCCTCGCTGGTGGCCAAGGAGCTGGAGGAGGCGCTCCAGCCGTACCTGCGTGCGGACGGCTCGGTGCGGATGGAGAACCTGTTCCGCTACCTGATCGCCGAGCGGCCGCGATAGCCGGGCAGCCCCGCCCCGAAAACGCGAACTGCGAACGCGAACCGGAAACGCAAACCGGGGGCGCCCGCCACTACGGCGAGCGCCCCCGGCATCCGACGTCACGCCCGGTCGATCGGCTTCCCGTCGGTCTCGTCAGGCCCATCGGAGCCTTCGGCCCCGTGAGAACCTCCGGAACCCTCGGAGGGCGCTTCCCGCGGCACCCCCGCCGCCCGGTAGGCCTGCTCCTCGTCCAGCGTCTCCGCCTCCAGCAGCGCCGCCGCCAGGGCGTCCAGCCGGTGCCGCTGCTCGGTCAGGATCCGCACCGCGTCGCCGTAGCACTCGGAGACGATCCGCCGGGCCTCCTCGTCCACCGCGTCCAGGGTGGTCGGCGCGGCGGAGAGCCCGTACGCGCCCTGCGGGTCGGAGGGCACCGCGGTGAGCCGGCCGACCCGCTCGCTCATCCCCCAGCGCCCGGCCATCCCGCGGGCGATGTTGGTGACCTGCTCCAGGTCGCTCTCCGCACCGGTGGTGATCACCCCGTAGACCACCTGCTCGGCCGCCATGCCGCCGAGCGCGCCGATGATCCGGCCGCGCAGGTAGGGCTCGGTGTACGAGTAGCGGTCGTTCTCCGGGGTGGAGAGGGTGACACCGAGCGCCCGGCCGCGCGGCACGATGGTGATCTTGCGGACCGGGTCCGCGCCGGGCTGGAGCATGCCCAGCAGCGCGTGCCCGCTCTCGTGGTACGCCGTCCGCTCGCGCTCCTCCTGCGGCATCACCAGCGGCCGCACCGCACCGAGCTGGACCTTCTCCAGGGCGTCCGAGAGGTCCCGCTCGTTGACCGCGTCCTGCTTGCGCTTGACGGCCAGCAGCGCGGCCTCGTTGACCACGTTGGCGAGCTCGGCGCCGGTCATCCCCGGCGTGACCTTGGCCAGCTGGTTGAGGTCGGTGCCGCCGGCCAGCGGGACGCTGCGGCTGTGGATGCGCAGGATCGCCGCGCGGCCCTCCCGGTCGGGCGGGCTGACGGTGATCCGCCGGTCGAAGCGGCCGGGGCGCAGCAGTGCCGGGTCGAGCACGTCCGCCCGGTTGGTCGCGGCGATCACGATGACGCCCTCGGAGCCGCTGAAGCCGTCCATCTCGGTGAGGATCTGGTTGAGCGTCTGCTCGCGCTCGTCGTGCCCGCCCATGCCGCCGCCGGCGCCGCGCTGACGGCCGATGGTGTCGATCTCGTCGATGAAGATGATCGCCGGGGCGACCTTGCGGGCCTCGGCGAACAGTTCACGGACCCGGCTGGCACCGACGCCGACGATCATCTCGATGAACTCGGAGGCGGAGGCGGAGAAGAACGGCACGTTCGCCTCGCCGGCCACGGCCCGGGCCAGCAGGGTCTTGCCGGTTCCGGGCGGACCGCTCAGCAGCACGCCGCGCGGCATCTTGGCGCCGAGCCTGCGGTACCGCTCGGGGTGCTTCAGGTAGTCGACGACCTCGGTGAGTTCGGCCTCGACCTCGTCGATGCCGGCCACGTCGGCGAAGGTGGTGCGCGTGCCCTCCTCGGCGGCGACCGGCTTCGGCGGGGCCTTGCGGCCGAGCGGTCCGCCGCCGAGCCCGCCGGCCATCCGGCGGGCGAGCAGCACCCAGATGAAGACCAGCAGCAGCATCGGGGCGAGCGAGAGCAGCAGGTTGGTGAGGAAACTGCGCTGCTGGACCGGCGAGGTGGCGGTGACCTCGACGCCCTGCTGCTGGAGGGTGGCCCAGAGGTTGTCGCCCGCGAAGGACGGCCGCTGGGTGTCGAACTCGGTGTAGTCGCCCTTGCCGCCGTCCGGCTTGGGCTGGGCCGACTTGAGGGTGCCCTCGATCGCGTCGCCCTTGGCGTAGATCTTGGTGATGTTGCCCTTGTTCAGCTGGTGGTTGAACTCGGTGTACGAGATCGTGGTGGCACCGGCGGGGCCGAAGAACGACAGCAGCAGGTCCGAGATCAGGAACACCACGAGGGCGGTGAGGGCGAGGCCCACCCAGCCGCCGGGCATCCGGCGCTTGGGCGGCGGGGGCGGGGCACCCTCCGAACGCCAGGGCTGGTCGGGGGTCTGACGTGGCGGCACGGGTTCGGTCACCCATCGGACAATACGGACAGGTGCTCGGACGAGCCAATCGCAACGCCGCGCCCGGGCCCCCGTCCGCCCGCGCCGACCCCTTCCACCAGCGGCTATGCCGTCGTACCGGGCCACTCCTCGGCGGTCAGCGCGAACCGCTCGTGGTCGCGCCACTCCCCCTGGAGGAACAGCATCCGCGGGGAGAAGCCCTCGTGCCGGAAGCCCAGCCGCCTGGCCATCGCGATCGAGCGCTCGTTCTCCGGCTGCACGTTGATCTCCAGCCGGTGCAGCCCCAGCCCGTCGGCCGACTGCGGGGCGAAGCAGCGGTCCACGATCAGCCGCATGCCCTCGGTCATCCGCCCGGTGCCGTTGAACGGGAGGTACGAGTCGTAGCCCAACGTGGCGTTGCAGAAGCGGCTCATCACGATGTTGGCGACGTTCACCTTGCCGACCAGTCCGCCGGTCTCCCGGTCGAGGATCAGGAAGGTGTGCAGCCCGGGTCCCTGGCGCTTCAGCAGGTCGGGCAGTCCGTCCGGCTCGACCGGGTTCCACTGTCCGATGTGTTCGGCGGACCGCCGGACGGCCTCGGCGTACGCGCCCGTGTCCTCGGCCCTCGGGGCCCTGATCATCACTCGCATGCCCCCATCATCGGACATGCGGTCGGCCCGCCGCCCGGAGATGCCGGACGGCGGGCCGACCAAAATCGATCAAGACCGATCCCTGTCGATCAGAGGGTCGCCAAGGATCGACCAGGGGTGATCGCAGTCAATCAAGCACTACAGCATGTCCTTGAACTCCTTGGGCAGCTCGAAGTCGGCCGGGCCCTTGCCCGCGCCGAGGCCGAACGCGCCGCCGTCCGCCGGGGCCTGGCCGGCGCCCGGGCCGAGCGCGCGGCGCTGGGCGGCCGCGGCCTCCTCCTGCGCGCGCTTCAGCGGGTTGCCGCTCTTGCGCTTGCCCTTGGCCTGCGGAGCCTTCTTCGCGGACTTCTTCCCGCCGCCGCCCATGCCCGGGATCCCCGGCATGCCGGGCACACCCTTGCCGGAGGCCATCGCGGACATCATCTTGCGGGCCTCGAAGAACCGCTCGACCAGGTTCTTCACCTCGCCGACCTGGACCCCGGAGCCCTTGGCGATGCGGGCCCGGCGGGAGCCGTTGATCAGCTCCGGCTCGGCGCGCTCTCCCGGGGTCATCGACTTGATGATCGCGCCGACCCGGTTGACGTCCTTGTCGTCGATGTTGTTGATCTGGTCCCGGATCTGCCCCATGCCGGGCAGCATGCCGAGCAGCTTGGAGATCGAGCCCATCTTCTGGACCTGCTCCAGCTGGGACAGGAAGTCGTCCAGGGTGAACTGCTTCGGGCCGCCGCGCAGCTTGGCGGCGATCTTCTCCGCCTCGGCCTGCGAGAAGGTCTGCTCGGCCTTCTCGATCAGCGAGAGGACGTCACCCATGCCGAGGATGCGCGAGGCCATCCGGTCCGGGTGGAAGGCGTCGAAGTCGTCGACCTTCTCGCCGTTGGAGGCGAACATGATCTGCCGGCCGGTGACGTGCGCGACCGACAGGGCGGCACCACCGCGGGCGTCGCCGTCGAGCTTGGAGAGCACCACACCGGTGAAGTCGACGCCGTCGAGGAAGGCCTGCGCGGTGGTGACCGCGTCCTGGCCGATCATCGCGTCGACGACGAACAGGACCTCGTCCGGGTTCACCGCGGCGCGGATGTCGGCGGCCTGCTGCATCAGCTCGGCGTCGATGCCCAGGCGGCCGGCGGTGTCGACGATGACGACGTCGTACTGCTTCTGCTTGGCGTACTCGATCGAGTCCTTGGCCACCTGCACCGGGTCGCCGACGCCGTTGCCCGGCTGCGGGCCGTAGAAGGCCACGTCGGCGCGCTCGGCGACCACCTGGAGCTGGTTGACCGCGTTGGGCCGCTGGAGGTCGCAGGCGACCAGCAGCGGGGTGTGCTTCTGCTTCTTCAGCCAGTGGCCGAGCTTGCCCGCGAGGGTGGTCTTACCGGCACCCTGGAGACCGGCGAGCATGATCACCGTCGGGCCGCTCTTGGCGAACCGCACCCGGCGGGTCTCGCCACCGAGGATCGCGATGAGCTCCTCGTTGACGATCTTGATGATCTGCTGCGCCGGGTTCAGCGCGCCGGAGACCTCGGCACCGAGCGCCCGCTCCTTGACCTGCTTGATGAAGGCCCGGACGACCGGCAGCGCGACGTCCGCCTCCAGCAGCGCGATGCGGATCTCGCGGGCGGTGGCGTCGATGTCCGCCTCGCTCAGGCGGCCCTTGCCCCGGAGGTTCTTGAACGTCGCTGCGAGGCGATCGGAAAGGGTGTCGAACACGTCGTCGCGGGTCCTCTGCGGCATCGGTATCGGTACGGTCGTCGCCCCCCAGGGTATCCGGCCGCCCCGGGTACGGTCTCCACCCCCGGTCGGAACTCCTGTCCGCACCCCGGCCCGCGACCCGGTCCACGCCCCTCGTCCGCGCCGCTGCCCGGCCCCGGACCGGCCCTGCCCGGCCCGCCGCTCAGCCCAGCGCGGCCCGGACCGCCGCCGCCACCTCGCCGGCCCGCCGGGCGGTCAGCGGACTTCCCGCCTCGTCGGTCAGGTAGAACGAGTCGACGGCCTCCGCGCCCAGCGTGGAGACGTGCGCGGTGCGCACCCGCACGCCCGCCCCGTCCAGCGCCCGGCCGATCCGGTGCAGCAGGCCGGGGGCGTCGTGCGCGCGGACCTCCAGCACGGTCGCGCTCTCCGACGCCACCGCGGGCGCCACCGCGACCAGCGGCGGCGGGGTGGGGACGCCCCGGCGGCGCGGGGCGGCGGCGTCCCGCTCGGCGAGGCGGCGGGCGACGTCCAGCGAGCCGTCCAGCGCCCGACGCAGATCGGCCCGCAGCCGGGCCGCCTCCGGCAGCTCGCCGTACTCGGCCGCCACCCGCCAGGACAGCAGCAGCACCGGCCCGGCGCCCACCGGGTCCAGCTCGCGCAGACCGGCCGAGCGGACGGCCAGCCGGTGCAGCGCGAGCACCCCGGCGGCGGTGCCGAGCAGCCCGGGGCGGTCCGGGACCGCCAGGTTCAGCTCGACGCCCATCGGCTCGGCGCCCGGGGACGCCCCCTCGGACCGGGCCCGCAGCGACAGCGCCGGCTGCCCGGTGCGGGCCGCCTCGACCGCGAGCCGCTCCTGCTCGGCGGTCGGCGCCGCCTCCGCCGGCGCGGCGCCCGCCCCGGCCAGCCGGTCCGCCGCCCGGGCCACCAGGCCGTCCACCAGCGAGGCCCGCCAGCCGCTCCACGCGGCCGGGCCGGTGGCCAGCGCGTCCGCCTCGGTCAGCGCGTGCAGCAGCTCCAGCTCCGGCAGGGTGGTGACCACCTTGGTGATCGCCTCGACGGTGGCCGGGTCGTCCGGATCGCGCCGGGTCGCGGTGTCCACCAGGGTCAGGTGGTGGCGGACCAGCACCGCCAGGGTCTCGGTGTCCTCGGGGCCGAAGCCCATCCGGGGGGCCAGGTCGCGGACGATCACCTCGCCGGCCTCGCTGTGGTCCCCCGGCCAGCCCTTGCCGATGTCGTGCAGCAGCGCGGCGACCAGCAGCAGGTCCGGCCGGGCCACCCGGCGGGTCATCGCGGCGGCCCGCACGGCCGTCTCCACCAAGTGCCGGTCCACCGTCCAGCGGTGCACGGCGTTGCGCTGCGGACGGCAGCGCACCCGCTCCCAGTCCGGCAGCAGTCGGCGGACCAGACCCTCTGCCTCCATCGCCTCCCACACCGGGACGGCCGACTCCCCCGCGCCCAGCAGGGTGACCAGCTGCTCGCGGGCCTCGTCCGGCCAGGGCACCGGCAGCGGGCGGCACTCGGCGGCCAGCCGGCGCACCGTGGCGTACGAGACGGTCAGTCCGTTCTGCGCGGCGGCGGCCGCGGCGCGCAGCGGCAGCACCGGGTCGGCGGCCGGGCGGGCACCCTGGGCGAGCACCGCCTCGCCGTCCTGCTCGACCACGCCCTCGGCAAGCGGCCGCCGCTCGACCGCGCCCCGGGCCACCGCACCGGTGCCGCGTCCGGAGCCGGCGAACGGGATGCCCGGCCGGCGCACCCGCCGACCGCGGCCGCCACGGGCCGCGAGCACCCGGTCCACCGCCCGCCACGTGACGTCGCCCGCGTACGCGATGGTGCGGGCGGCCTCGTAGACCCGGCGCAGCAGGGTGTCGGCGTCCAGTACCCCGAGCCGCTCGGCGACCTGCTCCTGGTCCTGGAGGCTGAGCCGGTCGGTGGCCCGGCCGGTGGCCAGGTGCAGCGCGTCGCGCACGTCCGCCAGCCGCCGGGCGGCGGTGTCCAGGCCGTCCCGGGGCGCGTCGGCCAGCCAGGTGGCGGCGATCGCGTCCAGCACCACGACGTCGCGCAGGCCGCCGCGGGCCTCCTTGAGGTCCGGCTCCAGCAGGAAGGACAGCTCACCGTGCCGTTCGGCCCGCTCGCGGACCAGCTCGCGCAGCTCGGGCAGGCGCGCGGGGGCGCTCGCACGCCAGTCGGTGAGCACCGCGGAGCGCAGCGCGTCGGTGAGCGCGCGGTCCCCGGCGAGGTGGCGGGCGTCCAGCAGGCCGAGCTGGGCCTTGAGGTCGCCGGCGGCGACCGTGCGGGCCTGCGCGACGGTGCGCACCGCGTGGTCGAGCTTGGCGCCCGCGTCCCAGACCGGGTACCAGATCCGCTCGGGCAGTTCCCGGGCGACCGGGCCGTCGTGCAGCAGCAGGACGTCCAGGTCGCTGCGCGGGGAGAGCTCGCCGCGCCCGTACCCGCCGACCGCGACCAGCGCCACGCCGGGCGGGGCACCGGCGGCCGCGAGCAGTCCGGCCAGCCAGTCGTCGGTGAGCCGGGCGAGCGCCCGGCGGCGGGGGCGGCCGCCCGGGCCTGGGCCGGCGAGCAGTGCGGCCCGGGCGGCGGCCCCGCCTGCGGGGTCGAAGGGGTCGGCGGGGTCACCGGGGTCGGAGGGGCTGGTCTCGGTGGTCATGCGCGTGGGTCCCGTCCGTCGTGCTGGTGAACCGTCCTGCGGGTGGACCGTCCTGCGGGTGGACCGGAAGGGTGAACCGGCCTTCGGGCGGGCCGTTCGGCCGGCCGGACGACGCCGGTACGCCGCCGGTGCGCCGCCGGGCGGACCCACACCCCTCCCCGACGTGGCGGGCCCGCCGTCCGGCGCGAGGCGACCGGGCGCCGGGCTACAGGGCGTCCGGGCCGCGCTCGCCGGTACGGACCCGTACGGCGGTGTCGACCGGGATGCTCCAGACCTTGCCGTCGCCGATCTTCCCGGTCCGGGCGGCCTTCACCAGGACGTCGATCAGGTCCTCGGCGTCCTCGTCCTCGGCCAGGACCTCGATCCTGATCTTCGGCACCAGGTCCACGGTGTACTCGGCGCCCCGGTACACCTCGGTGTGGCCGCGCTGACGGCCGTAGCCGCTGGCCTCGGTGACGGTCAGGCCCTGCACCCCGAAGGCCTGCAGGGCGGCCTTCACCTCGTCCAGTCGGTAGGGCTTGATCACGGCGGTGATGAGCTTCATCGGGCGTCGACCTCGGTCTTCTTCTCGGTGGGCTTCACGGCAGGCTCCGCGGCGACGGACTCCGCAACAGCGGGCCGCTCGGCGACGGGCGTCGCGGCAGCGGCGGCCAGGCCCGGCAGGGCCCGGGCCAGGCCCGCCCCCACGGCGCTGAAATCGTAGGCGGACTCGGCGTGTTCGGCCTGGTCGATGCCGGCCACCTCGACCTCCCCGGCGACCCGGAAGCCGACCAGCCGGTCAACCGCCTTGGCCAGCAGCCAGGACAGCACGAAGGAGTACGCCGCGACCACCGCCACGCCCATCGTCTGCTTGCCCAGCTGCCCGATCCCGCCACCGTAGAACAGGCCCTTGACGCCCTGGCCGACCCCGCCGGTGGCGAACAGCCCGACCAGCAGCGAGCCGACCGCCCCGCCGACCGCGTGCACGCCCACCACGTCGAGCGAGTCGTCGAAGCCCCAGCGGTACTTGAGCGAGACGGCGGCGCAGCAGACCGCACCCGCGACCAGCCCGATCGCCACCGCGCCGAGTGGGCTGACCGAGCCGCAGGCCGGGGTGATCGCGACCAGTCCGGCCACCGCGCCGGAGGCGGCGCCCAGCGTGGTGAAGGCGCCGTGCTTGAACCTCTCGTAGACCAGCCAGCCGACCAGCGCCGCGCCGGTGGCGACCTGGGTGTTGACCATCGCCATCGCGGCGACGCCGTTGGCGGCCAGCGCCGAGCCCGCGTTGAAGCCGAACCAGCCGAACCAGAGCAGCCCGGAGCCAAGCATCACCAGCGGCAGGCTGTGCGGGCGCATCGGGTCCTTCTTGAAGCCGATCCGCTTGCCGAGCACCAGGCAGAGCGCGAGGCCGGCGACACCCGCGTTGATGTGCACGGCGGTCCCGCCGGCGAAGTCGATCACGCCGTTGCGGTCGCCCAGCCAGCCGCCGTGGCCGCCGTCGAAGAAGAACACCCAGTGCGCGACCGGGAAGTAGACGACCGTCACCCAGAGCGCGATGAACAGGCCCCAGGCGGCGAATCTGGCCCGGTCCGCGACGGCGCCGCTGATCAGTGCCGGGGTGATGACCGCGAACATCAGCTGGAAGAGCGCGAAGGCGGTGACCGGGATGGAGCCGGTCAGCTCGTCGAGGCCGAGGCCGCGCATCCCGAGGTGGTCCAGGTTGCCGATCAGACCGGCGAAGGAGTCGGACCCGAAGCTGAGCGAGTAGCCGTAGAGGACCCACAGCACGCTGACGATGCCGAGCGAGAGGAAGCTCATCGCCAGCATGTTCAGCGTGCTCTTGGCCCTGACCATGCCCCCGTAGAAGAAGGCCAGCCCTGGGGTCATCAGCATGACCAGGGCCGCACTGATGAGTACGAAGGCGGTGTCGCCCGCACTGAAGCCGTCCGGCATCGGCGTCTCCTCTGCGTCCAGGCCGATCCGCACCCGGGGACCCGTCCCGTGGTGCCACCCGGGGTGTCGGCGTTGGACAGGAGCGTGCCGAAGGCTGGTTTCGGCCGGTGCGGCCGGTTGTTTCACCGCCGTGACGCATGCGACGCGCGGGTTACGGCTGCGTGAACCGCGACTGTGTGAACCATGGCTGCGTGAACCACGGCCCCGCCACCCGGCGGGCCGCGCCGCCGGACGCCGGACACGCCACCGGCCGTGACGGCGGCGGCCGCCACGGTCGGTGGAGCTTTCCCCGGGGAGTCCTCGGCGGGACCGGTCAGACCACCGAGACGAACTCCGGGATGTCCTGGACCACCCGCTCCTTGAGCCGGCTCACCGCGTCCACGCCCTTGAACCGGGCCGCCGCGGCCTCCGTGGTCTTGCGCACCCGGGAGTTCAGCCGCTCCGAGCGCACCTTGGTGGCGATGTCCACCGCCTGCTCGGCCATCACCACCGCCTGCTCGGCCTCCTTCTGCAGCAGGTGGACGCTGGCCATGCCGATCAGGTTGAAGGCGTACGAGCGCACGTGGTCGGCGTCCTGGCGGAACAGGTCGACCGCGCGCTCCATCACCGGCGCGGACATCGAGGCGTAGAGCTCGGCGTTGTCCGAGTGGTACGCGAGGTCGCGGAAGGAGTGCGCGTTCTCGGCGTTCAGCTCGGCCGGTGAGAAGAACTTCAGCCAGTCCGGGTCCCCGTCCCCCTCCCGGATGTCGGTGAAGGTGTCCTCGGCCAGCCGGATCGCCCGGGCGCAGCGGTTGACCTCGCCGATGGTGGCGTAGGCGCGCGCCTCCATCGCGTACAGCAGGGACTGCTGGCGCGGGGTGGCGGTGTCGCGGCTGCCGTACTGGGCCAGGTGGATGAGCTCCAGGGCGTCCTCGCCCCGGTTGAGGTGGATCATCTGGCGGCTCATGTCGGTGAGGATCAGTGCGCCGA
Source organism: Kitasatospora sp. NPDC093102 (assembly GCF_040683915.1). Classification (NCBI taxonomy): domain Bacteria; kingdom Bacillati; phylum Actinomycetota; class Actinomycetes; order Kitasatosporales; family Streptomycetaceae; genus Kitasatospora; species Kitasatospora sp. NPDC093102. The sequence goes on from NZ_JBFBFA010000025.1 coordinate 63,077, forward strand.
ACGGGCGGTCGCCCGCCTCCTTGGCCGCGTGCAGGGCGAGCACGTAGTACTTCTGCGCGCTCGGGTGCATCCCGACGTCGTAGGACATCCACCCGGCCAGGTGGGCGAGTTCGGCGGTGAGCCGGAACAGCCGCTTGGTGGTGTCCTCGCTGTACGTCTCCTGGAGCAGGTCGGTGACCTCGTGCAGCTGGCCGACGACGGCCTTGCGGCGCAGACCGCCGCCGTTCTGCGCGTCCCACTGCCGGAACATGACCGTGGTCTGTTCGAGCAGTTCCAGCTCGGGTTCGGAGAGCCGGCCGGTGAACGCCTCGCCGCCGTTGGCCGCGGTGAGGATCGGGGTGGGGACGCCGGACGGGCCGGGGGCGAGCCAGCGCTGCATCGGCTCGATCAGCGCGGCACCCGCGGTCAGCGCCAGCGAGGTGCCGAGGAAGCCCCGGCGGTTGAGCATGAGGTCGCTGCGGGAGTAGTCGCTGATCAGCTGGACGGTCTGCGGACCGCTCCACGGCAGGTCGACGCCGCCGCCCACGGTCGAGACCGGGATGGCGGCGCGCAGGCCGAGGTCCTCGATCGAGACGACCGAGCCGAACCGCTCGGAGAAGAGTTCCGACATGATCTTGGGGATCGGCTCGCGGGGCTGCTCGCCGTCGAGCCAGCGGCGCACCCGCGAGGTGTCGGTGGACACGTGGTGGGCGCCGATCTGCCGGGCCCGGCGGTTGACCTGGCGGGCCAACTCGCCCTTGGACCAGCCGCTGCGGGCGAACCACGTGGTCAGCTTCTCATTCGGTTGCTTCTCTGCCATGGGTAACGTCCCCATCCCGCCCGGCCCCTAGCGGGGCCCCCGATCGTGACCGCCCGACGGTTGCGGGCTCTTGCCAGACGTGCCGTGCCTGAGGTGTCGCGGTGCCGCGGTGCCGCCGTACCGCAGCGCCCTCGCACTGGTGTGCCATCGTTGCGGACGATCCGTCAGATTCCCAACTCCCGCTCCTCGATGGCCCGGAACAGACTCCTCGACGACATCCGCGTGCTGAACGTAATGCCCCGCGAGGGGCCCACGGGAGCGGCCCTGGCGAAACGCCACCTTTCGCCACCCCCAGGAGTGAACCGAAGCCCGGGGGCACACGCTTCACTTAGGGAGTCCCAGCGGCCCGGCATATGCGGGCCGCCAAGTCCCCCGGCCCATCCCGGAGGACCCGGAAGACCCCGCAACCCACCGCAGCCACACGCGAGTTCACCGTCCACTCGGGACGGCGGCAGTCTCACGCACACGACGATCCGGCATCGGCGCCGCCCCCACAAGGCGGCGCCCGAGGCGTGTCGGCGGAACAGGCGCACACCATGCGCTGCGCGCCGCCACTGCACTACGCACCACACAGCTGACAATCGACACACAGTCACCGTCCCGTAACCATCGGCAACGAGATCCTGTTGGGGGAGGCATGGACAACCTGTTCGGCGAACTTCGACTGGGGCACCTGCGGCTGGTACCGCTGGGCGCGCGCCGCCGCACCAAGGTCACCGCGTCCCAGGCCGCCGCGGAGTACACCGGCCGCTGGGGCTGGGCGGTCGCCACCGGCGACCCGGCCACCAGCACCCCGGCCACCGGCGCCACCGCCCCGACCCGCTGTCCCTGCGGTTCCCCCTGCTGCGCCGCACCCGGCCTGCACCCCGTGCCGGGCGGCGGCCGCCGGGCCCGCGCCACCCGCGCCGAGGGCTCGGTGCTGTTCCCCACCGGCCGCGCCTTCGACGTCCTGGACGTCCCCGAGCAGGCCGGCCTCCAGGCACTGGTCCGGCTGGAGCGGATGGGCACCCAGGTGGGCCCGGTGCTCGCCTCCCCCACCGGCCGGCTCCAGTTCCTGGTCGCCGCCGGCACCGCCCGGCGCCTGCCGGACCTGCTGTACCGGATGGGCTGGGACGACGCCGCGCTCGACCTGACCTGCCACGGCGAGGGCAGCTACGTCGCCGCCCCGCCCACCGTCCTCGACGGCCTCGGCCCGGTCCGCTGGCTGCGCCGCCCCACCCGCGACAACGCGGGCTGCCCGCCCGAGGCCCGACTGCTGCTCGGCACCCTCGCCTACGCCTGCCACCGCAGCCGCGAGCGCACCGCCGAGCCGGCCTGGCTGGCGTCCTGACCCACCGGCCCGGCGGTGGTCCGGGCACGCGAGAGGGCCCGCCCCCAGGAGGGGGCGGGCCCTTCGCACGGCCTTCGTACGGCCTTCGTACGCTCGTCGTACGCGGGGTCCTCAGTCCCCGATCAGCGCGTCCACGAACGCCCCCGGCTCGAACGGAGCCAGGTCGTCCGCGCCCTCGCCCAGGCCGATCAGCTTGACCGGCACGCCCAGGTCGCGCTGGACCGCGACCACGATGCCGCCCTTGGCGGTGCCGTCCAGCTTGGTCAGCACGATGCCGGTGATGTCGACCACCTCGGCGAACACCCGGGCCTGGATCAGGCCGTTCTGGCCGGTGGTGGCGTCCAGCACCAGCAGCACCTCGTCCACCGGGCCGTGCTTCTCGACGACCCGCTTGACCTTGCCCAGCTCGTCCATCAGGCCGGTCTTGGTGTGCAGGCGGCCGGCGGTGTCGATCAGCACGGTGTCCGCGCCCTCGGCGATGCCCTCCTTGACCGCGTCGAAGGCGATCGAGGCCGGGTCCCCGCCCTCCGGGCCGCGCACGGTGCGCGCCCCCACCCGCTCGCCCCAGGTCTGGAGCTGGTCGGCGGCGGCGGCGCGGAAGGTGTCGGCGGCGCCGAGCACCACCGTGCGGCCGTCGGCGACCAGGACGCGGGCCAGCTTGCCGGTGGTGGTGGTCTTGCCGACGCCGTTGACGCCGACCACCAGGACCACCGCCGGGCCCTCCTCGTGCCGGGTGGAGCGGACGGCGCGGTCGGCGTCCTTGCCGACCAGTTCCACCAGCTCCTCGCGCAGCAGCGCGCGCAGCTCCTCGGGCGTACGGGTGCCGAGCACCTTCACCCGGGTGCGCAGCCGCTCGACCAGCTCCTGGGTCGGGGCGACGCCGACGTCGGCGGTGAGCAGCGTCTCCTCGATCTCCTCCCAGGTGTCCTCGTCCAGGTGCTCCCGGGAGAGCAGCGAGAGCAGGCCCTTGCCGAGCGAGTTCTGCGAGCGGGAGAGCCGCGAGCGCAGCCGGACCAGCCGGCCCGCCGTGGGCTCGGGGACCTCGACGGCGGGCGCCGCCTCGGCCTCGGCGGGCTCGACCTCGACGGCCTCGGGGGCCTCGGCCTCCGCCGGGAGTTCCACCTCCTCGACGGTGCGGCGGGGTGCCTCGGTCGGCGGCGCGGCCTCCTCGCCGACCTGGGGCTCCTGCGGGGTGGGCTTCGGCGCCGTGATGACCGGCGCCTGCGACTTCGGGGGCAGCTGCCGGCGTCGTCTGCCGGAAACCACGAGGCCCGCGATCGCGCCGATGGCGATCACGGCGATGACTACGGCGAGGATCACGTATTCCACATAAATCTCCTTCGTTGGGTCCCTCGATCAGAGTGATCCTTCGGTCACCGACGCACGAGCGTCCCCGCCTCCCCTACGCTGGCCGCTGTGCCGTCCGGCACCGGTCAGGGCTTGGCCGTCACGAGGTCGTCCGACGGCTGAGTGAGAAGCCCCCTCACACGAGGGGGAGGAGTCACAACCGCTCCAGTATCCGGGATCGCTCCCGCCGAGGGCAGCTGCCCCGGCTCAGGCCGTCGGGTCAGTGCCCCGTCGGCCCGGAGGTACTCGCCTCCTCTCGCTGCCGAAGTGGCACGGCACGCGATCTGCGTCCCCGGTGCTCTCCCCCGGCCTGGCGGCCGGGAGGTGCCCCCACGCGCAGCCGCTGGCTGATCACCTGCGAAATGCCGTCCCCCTTCATGGTCACCCCGTACAGCGCGTCGGCCGACTCCATGGTGAGCTTCTGGTGGGTGATGACGATCAGCTGGGAGCTCTCCCGCAGCTCCTCCATGATCCCGATCAGCCGCCGCAGGTTGGTCTCGTCCAGCGCCGCCTCCACCTCGTCCATCACGTAGAACGGACTGGGCCGGGCCTTGAAGATCGCCACCAGCAGCGCCACCGCGGTCAGCGAGCGCTCGCCGCCGGACAGCAGCGACAGCCGCTTGACCTTCTTGCCCGGCGGGCGGGCCTCCACCTCGACCCCGGTGGTCAGCATGTTGTCCGGGTCGGTCAGCACCAGCCGGCCCTCCCCGCCCGGGAAGAGCCGGGCGAAGACGCCCTCGAACTGGGCGGCGGTGTCGTGGTAGGCCGAGGTGAACAGCTGCTCGACCCGCTGGTCCACGTCCCGGACGATGTCCAGCAGGTCGCGCCGGCTGCGCTTGAGGTCGTCCAGCTGCTCGCCGAGGAACCGGTGGCGCTCCTCCAGCGCGGCGAACTCCTCCAGCGCCAGCGGGTTGACCTTGCCGAGCTGCTGGTACGCCTTCTCGGCCGCCCGCAGCCGCTTCTCCTGCTCCTCCCGGACGTACGGATGCGGCTCCCCCGGCTCCGTCCCGTCCTCGGGCGTCGTGGGCGGGACGGGCTGGTCCGGTCCGTACGAGGCGAGCAGCTCGCCGCCGTCGATGCCGAACTCCTCCAGCGCCCGGGCCTCCAGCTGCTCGATCCGCAGCCGCTTCTCGGCCCGCAGCACCTCGTCCCGGTGCCCGGCGTCGACCAGCTTGTCCAGCTCCTCCTTGAGGCCGCGGCCGTGCTCGCGGTGCTCGCGCAGCTCGTGCTCGCGCTCGGCGCGCGCCTGCTCGACCGCCGCCCGCCCGGCGTCCGCGCGGGCCAGCGACACCTCCAGGCAGGCCAGCAGCTGCCGGGCGCCCGCCGCGACGGCGTTCGCCACCGAGGCGTCGTGCTCGGCGCGCCGGCGGCGCTCGGCGGCCCGGGCGCGCGCCTCGCGCTCGGCGCGGGCGGCCCGGTCCAGCTGGTCGGCCCGGCCGGCCAGGGCGCGGACCCGCTCCTCGTGGGTGCGCACCGCGAGCCGGGCCTCCAGTTCGGCCTGCCGGGCGGCGCTCGCGGCCTCGGCCAGTCGCTGCTGCTCGGCGGCGTCCGGCTCGTCCTCCCCCGCCTCGGCCGACTCCTCGGCGGCGGCCAGGCGACCCGCCAACTCCTCTGCACCGTCGAGTAGTTCGGTCAGCCCCTGCTCGGCCCGCGCGGCGGCGGCCGACAGCCGCTCGGCCTCCCCGGCGGCGGCACGGGCCTGCCCGCCGAGTCGGCCGAGCGCCCCGGCGACCTGGGCGCGCTCCTTCTCCGCCTGCCGCCGCCGCTCGGCCAGTTGCTCCACCTCGGCGGCCGACTCCCGCTGCCGCCCGGTGAGTTCCGCCAGCCGCTCGGCCGACTCGGCGCAGCGCGCGGTGAGTTCTCGGATCGCCCGGGCCGCCTCGTCCACCGCCGCCTGGGTCTCCAGCAGGCTCGGCGCACCGCCGGACCCGCCCTGGGCGAAGCCGGCGCCGAGCCGGTCCCCGCCGGCGGTGACGGCGCAGAGTCCGGGGTGCTCGTCGACCAGCCGCAGCGCCTGGTCGAGGTCCGCGACCACCGCCACCCCGGCCAGCAGCCGCCGGACCGCGCCGAGCAACTCGGCCGGGCCGTCCACCAGTTCCGCCGCCCAGCGGGCCCCGCCCGGCAACTCCCCAGCCGCATCCGCCACTTCGGTGACACCGGCGATCAGCAGCGCGGCCCGGCCGGCGTCCTCGGCCCGCAGCAGCCGCAGCGCCCCGGCAGCGGCGGACGTCGAGTCGACGGCCACCGCGTCGGCCGCCGCACCGAGCGCCGCGGCGAGCGGCACCTCGTACCCCGCCTCGATCCGCAGCAGCGCGGCCGCCGGGCCGAGCAGCCCGCCCAGCCGCTCCCCCGCGTCCAGCAGCGCGCCGGTGCCGTCCTTGCGGCGCAGCCCGAGGGAGAGCGCCTCGTGCCGCGCGGTCAGCCCGGCCCGCTCGCGCTCGGCGGCGCCGGCCACCTCCCGCGCCGCGGCCAGTTCCCCTTCGACGGCGGCCAGCTCCTCGCGCGCCCGCCGGTACCCGGCCTCGGCCTGCGCGTCGTCCCCGGCCGGGCCGTCCACCTGCTGCTGGAGTTCGTCCAGCTCGCCCTGCGCGGCCTCGGCGCGCAGCAGCGCCTCGTCCCTGGCCTCGGCGAGCCGGCCGATCTCGGCCTGCGCCGCGGCGGCCCTGGACCGGGCGGCGGCAGCCTGCCCCTGCAGCCGGGCCAGGCCCTCCCGACGGTCGGCGATGGCCCGGGCGGCGTCCCGCAGCCGGCGCTCCTCCGCGGCCAGCTCCCGCTCCAGTCCGTCCTTGCGCTCGACCGCCTCGGCCAGCGCGTACCGGGCCTCCTCCAGTGCCTCGGTCAGCGCGGCCTCCTCCTCCCGGACCCGCCCGGCCTCCTGTTCCAGCTCCTCCGGATCGCGCCCGCGCCGTTCCTCGCCCCGGCCCCCGGCGACGGCGTGCCGGGCCCGGGCCTCGGCCAGCCCGATGGTGCCGCGGGTGCGCTCGGCGAGCGCGGAGAGCCGGTACCAGGTCTGCCGGGCGGTCTCCAGACCGGGACCGAGCTGCTGGACCTGCGCCTCCAGGACACGCTCGCGCTGGACCGCGGCGGCCAGCTCCTGCTCGACGGTGGTGCGGCGCAGCCGCAGCGCCAGCTCGTCCGCGATCTCGGCCTCGACGGCCCGGCGGAGCGTGCACAGGTCGTCGGCGAGCAGCCGCAGCCGGGCGTCGCGCAGGTCCGCCTGGATGCCGGCGGCCCGGCGGGCGATCCGGGCCTGCCGGCCGAGCGGTCCGAGCTGGCGGCGCAGTTCGGCCACCAGGTCCTGGACCCGGTTGAGGTTGGCCTGCATCGCGTCCAGCTTGCGCAGCGCCTTCTCCTTGCGCTTGCGGTGCTTGAGGACGCCGGCCGCCTCCTCGATGAAGGCGCGACGGCCCATCGGGTCGGCGTGCAGCACGGAGTCCAGCTGGCCCTGCCCGACGATGACGTGCATCTCACGGCCGATGCCGGAGTCGGAGAGCAGCTCCTGGATGTCCAGCAGGCGGCAGGTCTCGCCGTTGAGCGCGTACTCGCTGCCGCCGTTGCGGAACATGGTCCGGGTGATGGTCACCTCGGAGTAGTCGATCGGCAGGGCGCCGTCGCTGTTGTCGATGGTGAGGCTGACCTCGGCACGGCCGAGCGGGGCGCGCCCGCTGGTCCCGGCGAAGATGACGTCCTCCATCTTGCCGCCGCGCAGCGACTTGGCCCCCTGTTCGCCCATCACCCAGGACAGCGCGTCGACCACGTTCGACTTGCCGGAGCCGTTCGGGCCGACGACGCAGGTGATGCCGGGCTCGAAGCGCAGGGTGGTGCTGGAGGCGAAGGACTTGAACCCGCGCAGCGTCAGACTCTTCAGGTGCACGCGGCCGGTCTCCTCGTCGCTCGCCAGGGGCCCCAGCGTGCGACTGTATCCGGAGTCGGACACGACGAAGGGACGCCACATCCGGGCGTCCCTTGCAAGCTGCGTCCCTTTCGGGGCGGCTCAGTGCACAGCGGCGTCGATCTGCGAGGACCGGGCGGGACTCAGGTGAGAGCCGGCTCCCGCTGATCCAGATCGATGCTGTTGAGCAGCGAGTGCTCGCCGGTGACAGCGGTCAGAGCGTCGTTCTCAGCCTGCATCCGCAGGAGCTCTGCTTCAAGCTCCTGGACGCGCTGCTGAAGCCGCCGCATCTCGGAGAGCATTCGCGGGTCGGGGCCGCCGACGTACCCGAGAAGCGCCTTTGCCATGATGAATGGTCCTCCACGCTGAGTGACCGAACCGGAACGGTACAGGTCTAGGGGGAAGGGGGACGCACGCGCGGCGCGCCACCGGAAGTGCTGGCTGGGCACTACGGCGCAACCACCGTGAGCTGGGCCCACGACGGCATGCGCCTGCCGGGAAAACGCGATCGTGTGCGCGGGCTTCCAGCGTCTCACCAAAGACGGTACGGGTCAACACGATCACCGCACGCTACCGCCCCCCTGTCACCTGCCCGGCGGTGTCGTCACGCCTGGGGGCCTCGGGACGGATCCACCACGTGCTCGTGGATCATCGTTCGATGCGGAGTCAACCACGAGTCTGCCCGGATGGCAACCTCGTGACACCGACTGTTCCGGATCTTTTCCCGGAACCCCGCGCTGCGGGCCTCCGGCAGACCTCCGACGGGCCGCCGAAGGGCCGGGCCGGGACGGGCTCAGCGGATCTCGAAACCGTCGTAGCCAGGGCCGACGGCCGTCCAGATCTCGGTGACCCCGCTGACGTTCCCCGGGGTCCCCGGGCCGCGCAGCCGGGCCAGCAACTGCTCGCAGTCGGCCGCGAGCCCCTCGGCCACCACCTGCACCCGGCCGTCGCCGAGGTTGCTCGCGTAGCCGGTCAGGCCGATCTCCAACGCCCGCGCCCTGGTCCACCAGCGGAACCCGACCTGCTGGACCTTCCCCCGGACCCAGGCGGTCACCCGGACCGGTTCCTCACTGTGGGCGTCGCGACCGTGCATGCCCCGACCCTAGCCGCCCGCGCGCCCCGTCACAGCTCGGCCCGGCCCGCCCCGCGGACGCCGGCCGTGCACCCGGACGGGAGCGGCCCCGCCGGAGGACCGGCGGGGCCGCTGACGTGGACGTCGGCTCGGGCGGGTTACCAGTCCCCGCCGCCGAAGTCCCCGCCGCCGAAGTCGCCGCCACCACCGAAGTCGCCGCCGCTGAAGTCGGCGGCATTGAAGTCGGCGCCGGTGAAGTCGCCGCCCTCGTACTGGTCCTGGTAGCCCCCGCCCATCATCGGCGCCGCCGCGTAGGCCGGGGAGCTCATCATCGAGCCGAGCATGGTGCCGACCAGCAGGCCGGGCAGCAGACCGCCGCCGAAGCTGCTGTAGTAGCCGCCCGCGTACGGGGCGTACGCCGGGCCGGCGTTCCAGTACGGCTGCGGGCCCTGGTCGGTGTCCACGGTGCGGACGGCCGGGTCGAGGCCGGCCGCCACCCGGTCCGCGTCGGCCTGGCAGACCGGCACGGAACGGGCGGAGCCGCCGGCCGGGGCCCAGTCCACGTCCTTGACGGACGGGCCGTGGCGCGGGTCCATGAAGCACGGGGGACGGCGCTCGGGCAGCGGGCGCTTGTCCCGCCGGGCGCTCAGGGTGGCCAGCGCGAACCGGCCGTCCTCGATCGCCTCGGTGACCTGCTTGACGTCCTCGGGCCGCTTGGCCTCGTCCATCAGTCGCTTGGACTTCTCGTACGAGTCCAGGGCGTGGGTGTAGTCGGTGCGCTGGGCCTCGTCGGCGTCCGCCGCGCCCGGGTTGAAGTCGAGCCGGTCCAGTTCCTCACCGAAGGCGGTGATGTCCTCGTCCACCACCCGGCGCAGCTGCTCCAGCTCGGCCCGGGCCTGCTCCTCCTTGCGCTTCTTGGCGCGGCGGAACAGGAGGAAGACCCCGGCGCCGGCCAGCACCAGCAGCAGCACCGGGATGACCACCCAGGCGATCGAGGTGCTGTGGTTGACCCCGGTGCCCTTGGTCTGCGGGGCGGCCTGGTCGACGAAGGAGTTCAGGGTGGCGTCGATGTCACCGCCGTTCGAGCGGGAGGCCGCGCCGGCGATGCGCTGCGGCTGACCGGCGCCCATCGCGCCGCGGTCGCCGCCGGCGTCGAGCGTGCCGTCGTGCCAGACCGCGTAGACGCCGTCGATGCCCACCAGGGTGCGGAGGTCCTGGAGGGTGGACTTCGCGTACGCGGAGTCGGGGATGACCGCGATGAAGATCGGCTTGTCGGCCTTGTCGATCTTCTTCGTCAGAGCGTCCGCCTGGGACTGGCTGAAGCGGCTGGTCATGGCCGGGGCGACGTAGACCTGGCCCTTCTTCAGGGTGGCGGCGGCATCGCTCAGCCCGCCCGCGGCCGAGGCCGCCGGCGCCAGCAGGAGCAGCAGCCCGAGCAGCGCCGCCACCAGGGCAAGCGGCCCGGCGCCCCGGGAACGTCGTGCAAGGGTTCTCATGCCCCCGACGCTACCGTGACCGGCCCGCAAGCACGCCATACCCTTCGCATACTGGTATTGACGAGGCTCCCCGCCGACCGCCGGGGCCGCTCCCCTCCTCGGGGATGATGTTTCCCCCGGCCACCCCTGAAACGGGGCCCGCGCGGGAACCGCGGGAGGTTCCCGGACGTACGTTCCGGCGGGCCCGGCCCGGGTTCGGGGCACTGCGGGGGCGTGCCGACCGTACCGTGCGAACGGGCATAGTGGTCCCGGACCACCGGTCCCATTGCCTTTTCTTTACTCAGCATGTTCTTGACCCAACTCCCGATCGGAGCGCTCGGTGATCATCGGCCTCGTCACTGCCGTGGCGGCATCCGCCTGCTACGGCACCGGCTCGGTCCTCCAGGCCGTCGGATCCCGCCGCTCCGCCCGGGAGGAGGCGGCCAAGGGCGCCACCACCTCGACCACCGAGCACGGCGGCCCGAGCCTGTCCTCGACCGCGAAGGCCGCCGTCACCTGGGAGTTCATCCTCGGCACGGTGCTCGACCTGATCGGTTTCGGGCTCGGCGCGCTGGCCGCCCGGCTGCTGCCGCTGTTCCTCTCCCAGACCATCATCAGCGCCAACCTGGTGATCACCGCGGTGCTCAGCATCAAGCTGCTGGGCATCCGGCTCAAGCAGCTGGAGTGGGCCTCGATCGCCGTGCTCTGCTCGGCGCTGGTGCTGCTGGCCGTCTCGGCCGGACCGGAGGGCGGCCACCACGCGGCGATGTCCTTCCACTGGTGGCTGCTGATCATCACCACCGTGCTGCTGGTCGGCGGCAGCCTGCTGGTGCGGTGGATGGGCTCCAACGGCGCGATCGTCGCCGGTCTGCTCTCCGGCCTCGGCTTCGGCGCCCTGGGCGTCGGGGTGCGCATCCTCAACGGCATCGAGCCGTTCGACCTCGGCTCGCTGCTCTCCGACCCGGCGCTGTACGCGGTGCTGGTCGGCGGCATCGGCGGGATGTACATCCACACCGTGGCGCTCCAGATCGGCTCGGTGAACGGCGCGACCGCCGCACTGGTGGTCGGCGAGACGGTGCTGCCCGGCGCGGTCGGCGTGCTCTGGCTCGGCGACTCCTCCAAGGCCGGCCTGGGCTGGCTCGGCGTGATCGGCTTCCTGCTCGCGGTGGTCGCCGCGGTCGGGGTCGCCTACTTCGGCCAGGACACCCACGGCGCGGCCGGGGAGGCGGCCTCGGAGGAGTCCGAACTCGCCCGGAGGTAGCACGGGCTCAGCCCCCGCTGCGGGTGCGCGGCACGCGCTGGCAGCGGGGGCAGAAGTAGCTGGAGCGGTTCATCCAGGCCGCCCGCCGGATCGGGGTGCCGCAGCGGCGGCAGGGCTCCTGCTCGCGGCCGTAGGCGTCGAGGTCCCGGGAGAAGTAGCCGCTCTCGCCGTTCACGTTGACGTAGAGGCTGTCGAAGCTGGTGCCGCCGACGGCGAGCGCCGAGGTCATCACGTCCCGGGCGTTGGCCAGCAGGAGCAGGGCCTTCGGGCGGGTGAGCGTCGCGGTCGGGCGCTCGTAGTGCAGTCCGGAGCGCCACAGCGCCTCGTCGGCGTAGATGTTGCCGACGCCGCTGATCAGGGTCTGGTCGAGCAGGGCGCGCTTGACCGTGGTCCGCTTGGCGCGCAGCGCGGCCACGAAGGCGGCGTCGTCGAAGCGCGGGTCGAGCGGGTCGCGGGCGATGTGCGCGATGGAGACCGGGGTGCCCTCCGGGTCGCCGTCCTCGGCCTCCTCGACCGCCAGGCCGCCGAAGGTCCGCTGATCGACGAAGCGCAGTTCGCGCCCGCCGTCGGCGAAGCGCAGCCGCACCCGCAGGTGCGTCTCGTCGGGTACGGACGGGTCCTGGACGAGGAGTTGGCCGCTCATCCCGAGGTGGCCGATCAGCGAGAATCCTGCCCCGGTACCGGCCAGCGGCACCCACAGGTACTTGCCGCGCCGCTGCGCGGTGCCGAGGGTGGTGCCGGTCAGCCGGGCCGCGAAGTCGGCCGCGCCGGCCGGCTGGCGGCGCACCGCGCGCGGGTGCAGCACCTGGACGTCGGCGACGGTCCGCCCGGCCACCCAGTTGGCCAGACCACGGCGGACGACCTCGACCTCGGGAAGTTCGGGCACGGGAACACGCCTCCTGCTCGGTACGGATCAGCAGGAGTGAAGGCTACTTCGATGTCACGCCCCGGCGGGCAGCCGGTCGGCGTACTTCTCCTTGATCGCGCGCCAGGCGCTCTCTGCGGCCTTCTGCTCGGCTTCCTTCTTCGAGCGGCCGACGCCGCTGCCGAAGTCCTCGCCGGCCACCCGGGCCGCCGCGGTGAAGGTCTTCTCGTGGTCCGGACCGGACTCCATGACCACGTACTCCGGCACTCCGATGCCCACCGAGGCGGTGAGCTCCTGGAGGCTGGTCTTCCAGTCCAGGCCGGCGCCCAGCTGAGAGGACTCCTCGATCAGCGGGTCGAACAGCCGGTGGACGAACTCGGTGGCCGCGTCCAGTCCCTGGTCCAGGTAGATGGCGCCGATCACGGCCTCGACGGTGTCGGCGAGGATCGACGACTTGTCGCGGCCGCCGGTGCCCTCCTCGCCCTTGCCGAGCCGGATGAACGCGCCGAGCTCCAGGCCACGGCCGACGTCCGCGAGCGCGCGGGAGTTGACCACCGCGGCGCGCAGCTTGGCGAGCGTTCCCTCCGGGACGTCCGGGTGGACGCGGTAGAGGGTGTCGGTCACCACCAGGCCCAGCACCGAGTCGCCGAGGAATTCCAGGCGTTCGTTGGTGGGCAGCCCACCGTTCTCGTACGCGTACGAGCGGTGGGTCAGGGCACGTACCAGAAGGGCGCGCTCAAGCGTGTACCCGAGGCGCCCTTCCAGGACGTCGTATTCGGTCGAAGCCGGCCCGCCGGCCTTGCCGCCGCCCGAAGAACCCTTCGGGGCGGTGGACGCCTTGCGGGTGGAGTTACCGTCCGACATCGATCCGTACACCCCGCCGATCAGACCGAGAGGACCTGGCGACGGTTGTACGTGCCGCAGCTCGGGCACGCGATGTGCGCCAGCTTCGGCTCGTGGCAGCGGTCGCACGCCACGAGGGCCGGGGCAACGGCCTTCCAGTTGGAACGGCGGTGGCGCGTGTTGCTGCGCGACATCTTCCGCTTCGGAACAGCCACGGCTACTTCTCCTGGTTCTCGGCGAGACCCTCACGGGTGTCGCTGTTCTTAGATCCGTCACCCTCGTCGCCGGGGGCGGCGGAGAGTCCCTGCAGAGCCGCCCACCGGGGGTCGACGGCATCGTGGTGGTGCGCCGGGTCGTCACTCAGGCGCGCTCCGCACTCGGAGCACAGGCCCAGGCAGTCTTCCTGGCACACCGGCTGCAGCGGCAGTGCGAGCACCACCGCGTCACGCAGCACCGGCTGGAGGTCGAAGAAGTCGCCCTCCAGCCGGTAAGTCTCTTCTTCCGAGTCCTCGTCGAGGTCCTCGGCCCCGGCGGTCCGGGCGCGATGGCGCTCGTCGGACTCCGGGTAGTAGTACAGCTCCTGGAAGTCCACGTCGACGTCGAACTCGACGGGCTCCAGGCACCGGACGCACTCGCCCTCGACGTGGGTCTCGGCGGTGCCGGTGACCAGCACGCCCTCGACCACGGACTCCAGGCGGAGCTCCAGCTCGATCGGGCTCTTCTCCGGCACACCGATCACGTCGATGATCCCGAAGCCCTCGGGGGCCTCCACGGTCCGGCTCACCTTGCGCATCGAGCCCGGGCGACGACCGAGCTCGTGCGTGTCGAACACGAGGGGGTCGCGGTGGTCGAGGCGGTTCACGGTGTCCTGACTTCCATGGGGAATCTTCGATTGCGTCTCCGTCCGGTCGGCGTTGCGCGGGCAAGCCGACAGCCGGACATGGAGAGGCCGGAGTGGTCAGACTACCGGAGTCTCCCGCCAGGCCCAACTTCGGTCCCGTCAGGAGACTCCCGCACCGCCCGCTCAGCGGCCGCCGAGCTCCCGCAGCCTGGTCATGTCGATCATGCTGGTGTCGAAGAAGCTGGTCTCGTCCAGACCCTGTCCCTGGCCCTGCCCCTGGCCCTGCTGCGGGTGCGGCACGGCCGGCGGGGCGGCGGGCGCCTGGGGGTAGGTGTAGCCGTCGTACGACTGCGCGGCGTAGCCCGGCTGCTGCGGGGAATAGCCGTAGCCACCCTGCTGCTGCTCCGGGTAGCCCTGCTGCCCGTAGCCGCCCTGGCCCCACTGGGTGTTGTACGGGTCACCCTGGCCGGCCGGGTCGTAGCCGCCGCCGTACACCTCGGCGTACTGCCCGCCCGGCTGCTGGGCGGCCGCGTACTGGTCGGTGCCGGGGGCCTGCCAGCCGGCCGCGGCCGGGGTCTGCTCCGGCCAGGTCTGCTGCTGCGGGACGTCCTCGCGGTACCAGGCGATGTCCTCGCCATCGGCGTCCTGGGCGAAGCCCGCCGCCACCGCCTCGGCCCGCTCCTTGGCCTGCTGGGCCTGGTCGGCCGCGGCCAGGTAGGCGCCCAACTCGTCGATGGGCCGCTTGCCGAGCAGCTTGTCCCGGCCCTTGCCGACCGCCTCCAGGGTGGCGCCGAGCACGTTCTCCAGGGTGGCGAGCTTCACATCGACGTACTCGTCCACCTCGGGGCTCGGGCTGAGCCGCTGCGGGCGGAACTCCTCGCCGTCGCCCTCGCCCTCGGGCTCGGTCTCGAAGACGCTGGAGTCGCCGCGCAGCTTGGTGCGGCCGCGGCCGACCGCACCGAGCGTCTTGGTGAGCACGACCTCGAAGTTGGCGAGCTTGCTGTCCACGTAGTCGTCGGCCTCGGCCCGCTTGGCGTCGACCTCGGCGCGCGCCTCGGCGAGGATCCGGTCGGCCTGGGCCTGGGCCTGGCGGACCACTTCGGTGTCCGAGATCAGCGAGCCGCGCTCGGCGTGCGCGCCCTGGATGATCCGCTCGGCCTCGGCCTGGGCGCCCGCCACCACCTGCTCGTGGTCGGCCATCACCGACTGGGCCTGGGCGAGTTCGGCGGGCAGGGCCGACTTGAGGTCGTTGAGCAGGCCGATCAGCTCGGCCCGGTTCACCACGCAGGAGGCCGACATCGGCATCGAGCGGGCGTTCTCGACCGCCGCCACGATCTCGTCGACCTTGTTCTGCACGTCCACGGGGCTTCGTCTTTCCGTGTGCCGCCGACGGTCCGGCGGAGGCAGGCCCGACGCGGTGGACCTCACCGCAGGGCAGGAATACAGACTGTACGGCCACGGCCGGGCGGGGTCACAACGCCTGAGCCGAACCGGTCTTCCGCCCACAGGACAATTCGTGACGAACCGGCAGAAACGGACAGGCAGCGGACTACTGCGCGGCCTTGCGCTCCGCGATCCGCTCGACCAGCCGGCGGTGCACCGTCGCGGGCAGCAGGTGCGAGACGTCGCCGCCGTACGAGGCGACCTCCTTGGCCAGCGTCGAGGAGAGGAAGCTGTACGTCGGCGAGGTCGGCAGGAACAGCGTCTCCACGCCGGTCAGGCCGTTGTTCATGTGCGCCATCTGCAGTTCGTAGTCGAAGTCGCTGACCGCGCGCAGGCCCTTGACGATCGCCGGGATGCCGCGCTCGCGGCAGTAGTCCACCAGCAGGCCCTGGTGCGACTCGACCACCACGTTGCCGAACTCCGCGGTGACCTCCTCGATCAGGCCGATCCGCTCCGCGATGCTGAACATGCCCTGCTTGTTCGGGTTCACCAGGACCGCGACGTGCACCACGTCGTACAGCTTCGAGGCGCGCTCGATGATGTCGAGGTGGCCGTTGTGGATCGGGTCGAACGAACCGGGACAGACGGCTCGACGCATGGCGTGTGTGCTCCCTCGTGGGGTGACGGCTGCTGCGGGCCGCGGCCCGCTACTCGTGATCGCCGGCCGCGGCGGCGGCGCGACCGTACCAGAGCGTGCCCTCGCCGTAGCGGCGGGAGCGCAACTCCTCGAAACCCTCGGGCCAGTCGAACCTGCCGCCGCGGGTGCTGCGCTCCACGGTGACGAGTGCCTCGTCCGCGAGCCAGCCTCCAGCCGACAGTGTGATCAGCATCTCGCGCAGTTCCTCGTCCGTCACGGCATACGGCGGATCGAGGAACACCAGGTCGTACGGGCTCTGCGGAGACGGCCCGACGATCACCTTCTCCGCCTTCGCGGCCCGTACCTCGGCGCCCGGCAGGCCGATCGTGCGGACGTTCTCCCGGATCACCCGGGCCGCCTGGCTGTCGGCCTCGACCAGCAGGACGTGCTCTGCGCCGCGCGACAGCGCCTCCAGGCCGACCGCGCCCGATCCGCCGAACAGGTCCAGCATCCGGGCCCCGTGCAGGGTGCCGTGCAGCGCCTCCAGGGTGGAGAACATCGCCTCACGGGCCTTGTCGGAGGTCGGGCGGGTGCCCCGGCCGGGCGGTACGGCCAGCCGGCGGCCGCCGGCCGCCCCGGCGATCACGCGGGTCATGGTGGTGGGAGGTCCTTTCGTCGCTGCCCGACCACGCTATCCCGATCACCGCACCGCGCTCACGCCGGACGGGCGCGGCCCGGCAGGAACATCCCGCCGGGCCGCACTCCTGCACGCGGTGCTCAGCTCGCCTCGGAGCCCGCCGACTGGGCCGGGACGCCCGCGCCGAGCAGGGCCGGCGAGGCGTAGCGGGACCAGGACAGGCAGCCGTCGGGCGGGCAGAACTCGGGGCGGCGCGGGTCGTGCCCGAGCTCGCGCAGCTTGGTCCGGACGGAGTCGGGCGTACGGCCGAAGCGGGCGGCGATCCGGGCGATGGTCTCGCCGTCGTGGAAGCGCCGGACCAGCTCCTCCTCGTGCTGCGGCACCCAGGGGGCGCCGTGGCCGGGGTACAGCTCGCGCAGCACGTCGCGGTCGGGGATGGGCTCGGAGACGTCGGCGACGATCGCCAGCGCCCGCAGCGCGCGGTTGAGCGCGATCCGCAGCGAGGCGACGTCCTCGACCGGCAGGCGGAGCTTGCCCGAGGCGAGCGGCGAGGCGGCCGCCCCCTCACGCCAGCCGGTCAGGGTGAGGGTGACCTCGCGGTCGTCGTCGCTGGCGAGTTCGATCCGGAAGACCTTGTCGCCCAGCGGGAGCTCGTTGAGATGACGGAATGCCATGGCATGACCCCCAAGTGTCGCGCCAGGTACGCACCTTGGGGGTGCGCCCTGAACACCTTCATTCTCTCGCGGGGGTCTGACAATCCGGCCCGTCCGAGGACCCCTCAGCCCTTCTCCATGTAGGCCGCGCGGTCCTCGTCGAGCAGGCTCTCCAGCGCGGTGCGCAGCTCCGGGTGGGCGGCCAGGTCCGGGTCCTCGGCGACCAGCCGGGTGGCCTCGGTGCGGGCGGTGACGATGACCTCCTCGTCCTCCAGCACCGAGAGCACCTTGAGCGAGGACCTCACCCCGGACTGGGCCTGGCCCAGCACGTCGCCCTCGCGGCGCTGTTCGAGGTCGATCCGGGACAGCTCGAAGCCGTCCAGGGTGCCCGCCACCGCGTCCAGCCGGGCCCTTGCGGCGCTGCCCCCGGGCATCTCGCTGACCAGCAGGCACAGGCCCGCCGCACTGCCGCGACCGACCCGGCCGCGCAGCTGGTGGAGCTGGGAGACGCCGAAGCGGTCGGCGTCCATGATGACCATCGCGGTGGAGTTGGGGACGTTGACGCCGACCTCGATCACGGTGGTGGCGACCAGCACGTCCACCTCACCGGCCGCGAAGCGGCGCATCACCTCGTCCTTGGCCTCCGGCACGAGCCGGCCGTGCAGGATCTCCACCCGCAGGCCGCTCAGCGAGCCCTTCGTCAGCTTCTCCGCCGTCTCCACCACCGAGAGCGGGGGCCGCCGTTCGTCGCTCGCGGCGCCTTCGCCGGCGACCTCCTCGAAGTCCTCCTCGGCGGCCTTGCGGCGCTTCTTCTTCGGGTCGGCGGCGGGCTCCTCGTCCCCGATCCGGGGGCAGACCACGTACGCCTGGTGGCCCTTGGCGACCTCCTCGCGGACCCGTTCCCAGGCCCGGGTGAGGAAGTTGGGCTTCTCCAGTGCCGGGACGACGTGGGTGGAGATCGGCGAGCGGCCGGCCGGCAGCTGGTCCAGGACGGAGGTCTCCAGGTCCCCGAAGACCGTCATCGCGACGGTGCGCGGGATCGGGGTGGCGGTCATCACCAGCAGGTGCGGCGGCTGCTCGCCCTTGGCGCGCAGCGCGTCCCGCTGCTCGACGCCGAAGCGGTGCTGCTCGTCCACCACGACCAGGCCGAGGTCCTGGAACTGCACCTTGTCCTCGATCAGTGCGTGGGTGCCGATGGCGATCCCGGCGTCCCCGCAGGCCATGTCGAGCAGCGCCTGACGACGGGCGGCGACGCCCATCGAGCCGGTCAGCAGCACCACCCGGGTGGCGTGCTCGGAGCCGCCGAGCATGCCGCCCTCCGCCAGGTCGCCCATCATCTCGACGATCGAGCGGTGGTGCTGCTGGGCGAGCACCTCGGTGGGCGCCAGCAGCACCGCCTGGCCGCCCGCGTCCACCACGGCGAGCATGGCGCGCAGCGCGACCAGCGTCTTCCCGGAGCCGACCTCGCCCTGGAGCAGCCGGTGCATCGGGTGTTCGGTGGCGAGGTCGGCGGCGATCTCGGCGGAGACCTTCTGCTGGCCCTCGGTGAGGGTGAACGGCAGCCGGGCGTCGAAGGCGTCCAGCAGACCGCCCTCGCGGGCCCTGCGCGGTTTGGCGGGCAGGGCGGAGTCGGCGGCCCGGCGCTGCGCGAGGGCGACCTGGAGCACGAAGGCCTCGTCCCAGCGCAGCCGGCTCTGGGCGCGCTCGCGGTCGGCGTGGCTGCGCGGGCGGTGGATCAGCTCCAGCGCCTCGGGCAGCGGAATCAGGTCGTGCCGCTCGCGCAGTTCGGCGGGCAGCGGTTCGCCGACGTCGCCGAGGTGCTTGGTGAGGGCCGTCTCGATGCAGATCGACAGCTTCCAGCTGGGCATCTGTGCGCTGGCGCCGTACACCGGGATGAGCCGGCCGGCGAACTGCTCCGCGGCGTCGGACCCGGTGTCCTCGTCGAGCAGCTGGTAGTCCGGCGAGACCAGCTGGCGGGTCCGGTTGAAGACCCCGACCTTGCCCGCGAACAGGCCCTGGGCGCCGGGCTTGAGCTCCTTCTGCCGCCAGCCCTGGTTGAAGAAGACCAGCGAGAGCCGGCTGCGGCCGTCGGTGACGACGACCTCCAGCCGGTCGCCCTTGCGGCCCCGGAACGGGATCAGGGTGACCTTCTCGATCCGGGCCAGCACGGTGACGTGCTCGTCGATCTCCAGCTCGTCCAGGCTGGTGAGCTGGCCGCGTTCGACGTAGCGGCGCGGGTAGTGGTGCAGCAGGTCCCCGACCGTGCGCAGCTTGAGGCTGTCGGCGAGCACCTTCGCGGTGCGGTCGCCGACGAGCTTGGTCAGTGGTTCATCGAGAGCGCCCATCAGGCCCCTGTTTACACCAAGGCACCGACGAACAGGCCCTACTCCACCCCGATGAGCAGCGGCGCCGGCTCCTGTCCGCCCTGGAAGACCACCGCGTCCACCTCGGGCCGCCGGTGCCGGACGTGGGAGACCAGCCGTTCGGCGAGCGCCTCGTCGGTGCCCTCGCCGAGGATCAGGGTGACCAGTTCGCCGCCCGCCCCGAGCATCCGGTCCAGCACGCTCTCGCCGACCTCGGCCAGCCCGGCGCCGATCACCGCGACGTCGCCGTCGATCAGCCCGAGCACGTCCCCGGCCTGGCAGACCCCGGCCATCGTCCAGGACTCCCCCTCGGCGACGGCCAGTTCGGCGTACCGGGTGGCCCCGGCGGCGGAGGTCATGGCGACCACGTCCTCGTCGAAGCGGCGGCCGCCCTCGTGCACCGCCAGCGCCGCCAGGCCCTGCACCGGCGAGCGGGTGGGCAGGACGGCGATCCGCACCCCCTCCTCGCGCAGCTGGTCGGCGGCGGCCCCGGCGGCGGCGCGCAGCTCGGGGTCGTTGAGCAGCAGGACGACCTCGCGGGCGGCCGAGCGGCGCACCGCGGCGGCGAGTTCGGCGCTGGCCGGCGGGCGGTCCGGGTCGGCGTGCAGGACGACGGCGCCGGCCTGCTCGCAGAGTTCGGCCAGGCCCTCGCCGGAGACCACCGAGAGCACCGCGCGGGCACGTTCCTCGCGCTCGCCGCGCTCGGCGGTGGTGCCGGCCCGGGCGGCGGCCTCGGCGAAGTGGGTGATCCGGATCTGGTGCGGGCGCCCCGCCCCGACCCCGGCCTCCACGGCGGCGCCCGCGTCGTCCACGTGGACGTGCACGTTCCACAGGCCGTCGCCGCCGCCGATCACCAGCGAGTCGCCGAGCTCGCCGAGCCGCTCGCGCAGCGCGGGCAGCGCCTCGTCGGGGGCGTCCAGCAGGTAGATGACCTCGAAGGCGGGGTGGCCGGGGCCGGGCGGCCTGAGGTGCGTCTCACAGCTCTCGACGGCCCGGACGTCCCCGCGCAGCGCGACCGGCCCCATCGGCTGCTGTCCGGCGACGGCGTCGGCGAGCGCGCCGAGGACGGCCACCAGGCCGCGCCCGCCGGCGTCCACCACCCCGTTCTCGGCCAGTACGGCGAGCTGTTCGGGGGTGTGCCGCAGCGCGTCCCGGGCGGCCCGGTGGGCGGTGTCGGCGACCTGCGCGAGCCCGTCCCCGGCCCGGACGGCCTCCCGGGCGGCGACCCGGGCGACGGTCAGCAGGGTGCCCTCGACGGGCTCCGCGACGGCCTGGTACGCGGAGTCGGCGGCCCGTTGCAGGGCGGCCCGCAGCTGTTCGGCGCCGCCTCCCTCGGCCAGCGTCTCGGCGGTGCCGCGCAGCCACTGGGCGAGGATCACCCCGGAGTTGCCGCGGGCGCCGACCAGTGCGCCGCGGGCCATCGCCCGGACCGTGTCGGCCAGCCCGGGGGCCGGGTCGACGGCGGGGTCGGCGAAGCGGCTCTCCACCTCGGCGGCGGCGGACTCGACGGTCAGGTAGAGGTTGGTGCCGGTGTCGCCGTCCGGGACGGGATAGACGTTGAGCGCGTCGATCTCCTCGCGGGCCTGGCCGAGCGCGCGCAGCGCGAGCTGGCACCAGGTGCGCACGGCCGGGGCGTCGAGCGTGTGCAGCACCAGGTCTCCTCCGGATGGGACGCCGCGGTGGCCCGAGTGGCAGCGGCACGGTCGGGCCGGCGGCGAGGGGTGATACCGGCAGGTTATCGGGGCGGGGCAGGGCCGTCCGGACCGGCGACCGGAGCGATCACTCGGCCGGTCATGGTAGTTTCGTGGGACGGAAGCAAGCGTTGTATGCTCTTCCGGTTGCCTGGAACCGTCCAGGCTCACCCCCTTGTCCGGTCCGGTTCACGTGAGTGTTCTGGTGGGTGAGCGGGGTTTTCGAAAGTATCTGATCTGAAGTCTTGGAGTGACTCCTGTGGCTGCCAACTGCGACGTCTGCGGCAAGGGGCCGGGCTTCGGCAACAGCATCTCCCACTCTCACCGCCGTACCCCCCGTCGTTGGAACCCCAACATCCAGACGGTGCGCGCTGTGATTGGGCGGACGCCGAAGCGGCTCAACGTCTGCACCTCGTGCATCAAGGCCGGTAAGGTCTCGCGCTGACGCGCAGACCGGCATGCCGGTCCTCCAGTGAGCCGGTTCATCCTCGGATGGGCCGGCTTCGCTGTTTCCGTGGCCGGCTACGCCGTTTTCCGGACTCACCGGTGGTGGGCGGGCTCCCTTGAGGAGCCCGCCCACCATTGCTTTTCCGGGGTGTTCAGCGCCAGCGCCAGGCGTGGTCGACCGGGCCGATGCCGGCGCCCAGGGCGAAGCCCCCGGCGATCGCGCCGGTGACGTACTCCTTGGCCGAGGCCACCGCCTGCGGCAGCGGCTCGCCCTTGGCCAGGCCGGCCGCGATCGCGCTGGCCAGGGTGCAGCCGGTGCCGTGGGTGTGCCGGTTGTCGTGGCGCGGCGCCCGGAACCAGTGCACCTCCTCCGGTCCGCCGTACAGCAGGTCGGCGGCCTCGCCCGCCAGGTGGCCGCCCTTGACCAGCGCCCAGCGCGGCCCGAGGTCGACCAGCGCCTTGGCGGCGTCCAGCATCTGCGACTCGTCCTCGACGGTCAGCCCGGTGAGCTGGGTCACCTCGTGCAGGTTGGGGGTGGCCAGGGTGGCGACCGGCAGCAGCTTCTCGCGGACGGTGGCGACGGCTTCGGCGACCAGCAGCGCGTCCCCGTGCTTGGAGACCCCGACCGGGTCGACCACCACCGGGGCGTCCACCCCGGCGAGCAGCTCGGAGACGGTCTCGACGAGTTCGACCGAGGCGAGCATGCCGGTCTTCACGGCCTGCACCCCGATGTCGTCCACCACGCTGCGGAACTGCGCCCGGACGGCTTCGGCGGGCAGTTCCCAGTAACCCTGGACACCGAGCGAGTTCTGCGCGGTGACGGCGGTGATCACGCTCATGCCGTGGACGCCGAGGGCGAGCATCGCCTTGAGGTCGGCCTGGATGCCGGCGCCGCCGCCGGAGTCGGAGCCGGCGACGGTGAGCACGCGGGGAGGTGCCTCGGAGGGGCCGCGCGACGGGGGTGCCCCCGGACGGAGTCCGGGGGAGAGCCGGCCGGGGGCTGGGGTGGGAGACGGGAGGGCCATGGACCCCAACCTACCCGCGCGGTTTCAGAGCACCGCCTCGGACTCCGTCCAGCGGTCCTTCGGCACCGTCTTCAGCCGGGTCACCGCCTCGCTGAGCGGCCGCAGCTCGATGCCGGTCCGGCGCAAGGCCGTGAAGTGCCCGAACGCCCCCTGGTGGACGGCTTCCACCGCGTGCCAGCCGAAGCGGGTGGCGAGCACCCGGTCCCGGGCGGTCGGGGTGCCGCCGCGCTGGACGTGGCCGAGGATGACCGGGCGGGCCTCCTTGCCGAGCAGGTTCTCCAGTTCGTGGGCGAGCCGGTTGCCGATCCCGCCGAAGGTCCGGTGGCCGTACTGGTCGACCTCGCCGTGGTCGAAGCGCATGGTGCCGGGCACCGGGGAGGCGCCCTCGGCGACGGCGATGATGGCGAACTTCTTGCCGCGCGCGAAGCGGTCCTCGATTATCCGGGCCACCGCCTCGATGTCGAAGGGTTTCTCCGGGATCAGGATGCCGTGCGCACCGCCCGCCATGCCCGCGGTGAGGGTGATCCAGCCGGTGTGCCGTCCCATCAACTCGACCACCATGACGCGCTGGTGGGACTCGGCGGTGGTCTTCAGCCGGTCGATCGCCTCGGTCGCGACGTGCACGGCGGTGTCGAAGCCGAAGGTCACGTCGGTGGCCTCGATGTCGTTGTCGATGGTCTTCGGCACCCCGACCACGGGCAGTCCGGCGTCGCTGAACTGCTTGGCGGCGGTCAGCGTCCCCTCCCCGCCGATCGCGATCAGCGCGTCGATGCCGATCTCCCGGGCCAGCGCCTTGGCGTTCTCCACCGCCCAGGCGATCCGGTCCCGCCGCACCCGGGCCGAGCCCAGGATGGTGCCGCCGAGGGTGAGCAGGCCGGTGACGTCGTCGTGCGAGACCGTCCGGGTGCGGCCCTCGATCAGCCCGAGGAAGCCGTCCAGGATGCCGACGATCTCGTCCCCGTGGACGTCGGTGCCCCGGTGCACCACCGATCGGATCACCGCGTTGAGGCCGGGGCAGTCGCCGCCGCTGGTCAGTACACCGATCCGCATGTCTGGTGTGCTCCCGCTCGCAGTGGTTCGGACCACCCGCACCGGACGGGCGGGCTGGGATGTCGCCAGCGTACGCAAAACGCACCCGCGACGCCCGTCCCCCCGCACGCCGGGACGTCACGCGCCGCCCACCGTACGGGGATCCGCGCGGGCCGCGCGCTACTCGGCGAAGTGGTCCCAGCCGCCGACCCGGTCCCAGGGCGCGCCGTCCACCGTGACCCGGCCGCTGCGGCTGCCCGTCGGGCGGCCGGTCACCTCGCCCACCACCCGCCAGCGGGCCGGGAGTTGGACCCCGCGCGGGAAGGTGGCCACGATCGCGTGGTCCTCGCCTCCGGAGAGCACCCAGACCAGCGGGTCCACCCCGACCGCCTGGCCGATGTCGGCCATCTGCGCCGGGACGTCGAAGTCGGCGGCCCTGAGGTCGATGTCCACCTGGCTGGCCCGGGCCACGTGGCCGAGGTCGGCGACCAGCCCGTCGCTCACGTCGATCATCGAGGTCGCGCCCAGCTCGGACGCCGCCGGACCCGCGTGGTACGGCGGTTCGGGCCGGCGGTGCGCCTCGACGAAGGCGCGCGGGGAGCGGAAGCCGCGCTGGAGCACGGTGAGGCCGGCGGCCGACCAGCCGAGCCAGCCGGTCACCGCGACCACGTCGCCGACCTGCGCGCCGGCGCGTGTCACCGCCGCACGCCCCTGAAGGTCTCCGAGCGCCGTGATGGCCAGCGTGACGGTGTCGCCGCGCACCACGTCGCCGCCGACCACCGTCGCCCCGGCCACCTGGCACTCGTCGCGCAGCCCGTCCATCAACTCGGTGGCCCAGGTGGTCGGCAGGTCCGCGGGGGCGACCAGGCCGAGCAGTATGGCGGTCGGCACCGCCCCCATCGCGGCCACGTCGGCGAGGTTCTGGGCGGCGGCCTTGCGGCCCACGTCGTAGGCGGTGGACCAGTCCCGGCGGAAGTGCCGGTTCTCGATCAGGACGTCCGTGGTCGCCACCACCCGGCCGTCCGGAGCCCGCACCACCGCGGCGTCGTCACCCGGGCCGAGGTCGACCGCATCGGTGAGCGGCACCCGGGCGGTCAGCTCCCTGATGAGGCCGAACTCGCCGAGCTCGCCCACGGTCCCCTGCATCTGCCGTCCTCTCGCGTTTCCATCCGATTCGGTCCCCGTCGCGCTCCCCCGCGCGCAGCGTACGCCCTTCGGGGGCCTCGGGGTCTCCCCTCCCCGGCCCGCTGCGCGGTAGCGTGGTGATCAGCCTGCCGGTGAGCCCACCCACCCACACGCCTGACCGGGCGATCACGGCGGCGATCCCCCCTAACCGGCCGCCGGGAGGTCCTCGTGGTACAGGCATACATCCTGATCCAGACCGAGGTTGGGAAGGCCACCGCCGTGGCCGGGACCATCTCCGAGCTGCCCGGCGTGCTCACCGCCGAGGATGTCACCGGCCCCTACGACGTGATCGTCAAGGCCGAGGCCGAGACGGTGGACGAGCTGGGCCGCATGGTGGTGGCCCGGGTCCAGAAGGTCGAGGGCATCACCCGCACCCTCACCTGTCCCGTGGTGCACCTGTAGGTCCGGGACGCCCGGGGACTGTTGTCGGACGCCCCGCAGTCGGGAGTGCGACGACGGGTCCCGGGCCCCGGATACCATCGGCGGGTGGCCAGAGAACTGCGCGTCCCCAAGGTGCTGACCGCCCTGCCGGCCCCGGTCCGCTGGCTGGCCCTGCCCGTCGCGCTGATCTGCACGGTCGTGGTGCTGGTCGGCAGCTGGGGCCCGGCCGACCCGAGGATCGAGATCCCTCGGCCGAGCGGCAGGGCGGCCGAGTACTGCCGCTCGCTCGCCGCCGCGCTGCCCGCCGAACTGCTCGGGCACGCCCGCAGGGATCCGTCGCCCGCCTCGCCGTACGTGGCCGCCTGGGGCGATTCGCCCCGGACGGTGCTGCGCTGCGGCGTCGACCGGCCGGAGGAGCTGGACGGCGACCACGCCGCGGACTGGTCCCCGAGCGTCGACGGCGTCACCTGGTGGTCGCAGAAGCTCGCCGGCGGCGGCTACCGCTTCGTGACGACCATGCGCGCCGCCTACGTCGAGGTGACCGTCCCTGCCGGGGCCGCGCAGAACCCCTTCGACCCGGCGGCCGCCCTGAGCGGCGCGGTCAAGGCCAACGTCCCGGGCTGAGCCGGGCGACGGCCGGGGCCTGACGGGACGTACCGAGGGCGGGCCGGGAGCTTCCGGCCCGCCCTCCGCCGCAGGACCCGCTAGCGCAGCCCGGTCGAACGCCGCAGCGCCGTCCCGAGCAGCCGGTCGATCAGCTCCGGGTACGTGACCCCGCTGGCCTCCCACATCTTGGGGAACGCCGAGATCGGGGTGAAGCCGGGCATGGTGTTGATCTCGTTGATCATCCAGGTGCCGTCCTCCAGCAGGAAGAAGTCCACCCGGGCCAGGCCCTCGCAGCCGAGCGCCTCGAAGGCCTCGACCGCCTGGCGCTGGATCTCGGCGAGCTGCTCGGCGGTGAGCTTCGCCGGGATCTGCACCTCGGAGGAGTCGATGTACTTGGCCTCGAAGTCGTAGAAGTCGTAGCCCTCGCCGACCAGGACCTCGCCGGCCACGCTGGCCCGCGGGCCGTCCTCGAACTCCAGCACGCCGCACTCGATCTCGCGGCCGGTGACGCCCGCCTCGATGATCAGCTTGGGGTCGTGCCGGCGGGCCTCCTCGATCGCGGCGTCGAGGTCGGCCAGGTCCTTCACCTTGGTGATGCCGATGCTGGAACCGGCCCGGCAGGGCTTCACGAACAGCGGCAGGCCCAGCTCGGCGGCCCGCTCGCGCACCGCCGCGCGGCCCGCCTCGGACTCCCACTCGCGCGGCCGCACGATGGTGTAGCGGCCGACGTCCAGACCGTGCGAGGCCAGGATCCGCTTGGCGAACTCCTTGTCCATCCCGGCCGCGCTGGCCAGCACGCCGTTGCCGACGTACGGGACGCCGGAGAGCTCCAGCAGGCCCTGGAGCGTGCCGTCCTCGCCCCACGGGCCGTGCAGCAGCGGGAACACCACGTCGACCTCGCCGAGGGCCTTGGGGGCGCTGCCCGGCTCGGTCAGGACCACCTCGCGGTTGCCCGGGGCGGCCGGCAGCGCGACCTGGCCGTCGACGCCCTCGGCGACGTGCGCCACGTCCGGCAGCTTCCCGTCGGTGATGGCCATCCGGGCCGGCTCGTCGCTGGTCAGCGCCCAGCGGCCCTCGTGCGTGATGCCGATCGGCAGCACGTCGTACTTGTCGCGGTCGATCGCCCTGAGCACACTGCCCGCGGTGGAGACCGAGATCGCGTGCTCGGAGCTTCGCCCGCCGAAGACCAGCGCGACGCGCGGCTTCCGGTCGGGCCGGTTCGGGGAGGTCTGTTCGATGCTCATATCGGGTTTGAGACTACCGTGCGAGGTTCTACCGGAAAGTAGGCGGCGCCGGGGGAGCCGGGCGCCGCCGCGGGACTCAGCGCCGCTCCGCCTTCGCCGAACGCGACATCAGCGCCTGCAGCGCCTCCTGGGTCGGCCGCCCGTTGTGCACCACGTCCACCACGGCCTCGACGATCGGCATGTCGACCCCGTTGCGCCGGGCCAGGTCCAGCACCGACTCGCAGGACTTGACGCCCTCCGCGGTCTGCCGGGTGGCCGCGATGGTCTCCGCGAGCGACATGCCCCGGCCCAGATTCATGCCGAAGGTGTTGTTGCGCGACAGCGGCGAGGAACAGGTGGCCACCAGGTCGCCCATCCCGGCGAGCCCGGCGAAGGTGTGCGGGTCCGCACCCAGCACCTCG
The DNA here is from genome assembly GCF_040683915.1 of Kitasatospora sp. NPDC093102. NCBI lineage: Bacteria > Bacillati > Actinomycetota > Actinomycetes > Kitasatosporales > Streptomycetaceae > Kitasatospora > Kitasatospora sp. NPDC093102. The sequence continues at coordinate 90,484 of NZ_JBFBFA010000025.1, forward strand.
CCGAGCCGGGTGGTCTCGGCCAGCCCGCGGGTGATCAGCGTCGCCTTGGTGTTGTCGCCGAGCCCCATGCCGGCCGCCATGCCGACCGCCAGGCCGATCACGTTCTTGACCGCACCGCCGAGTTCGCAGCCCACCACGTCGGTGTTGGTGTACGGCCGGAAGTACGGCGTGTGGCAGGCCGCCTGGAGCCGCTTGGCGACCGCCTCGTCGGAGCAGGCGACCACACTGGCCGCGGGCTGCCGGTTGGCGATCTCCTTGGCCAGGTTGGGACCGCTGACCACCGCGACGCGCTCCGGACCGACCCCGGTGACCTCGTCGATCACCTCGCTCATCCGCTTGGCGGTGCCGAGTTCGATGCCCTTCATCAGGCTCACCAGCACGGTCTGCGGCTCGATCAGCGGCGTCCAGGCGGCCAGGTTGTCGCGCAGCGTCTGCGAGGGCACCACGAGCACCGCGAAGTCGGCGCCGGCCAGCGCCTCGGCGGCGTCGGTGGTGGCCCGCACGGTGTCGGGCAGCCGGACGCCCGGCAGGTAGTCCGGGTTCTCGTGGGTGGAGTTGACGGCGTCCACCAGCTCCTGGCGACGGGCCCACAGCACGACCTCGCAGCCGGCGTCGGCGAGCACCATCGCGAACGCGGTGCCCCAGGAGCCGGTCCCCATCACGGCGCAGCGGGTCACTTGCCGGCCTCCCCGGCGCCCGTGCCCGGCCCGCCCTTGGCGCGCCGGCGCTCGGCCAGCGCGGCCGCGGCACGCTCCCGGGCGGCCTTGCGCATGTCGTAGCGCTCGGCCGGCGGTTCCTCGCCCCGGACCTCGGCCAGCACGGCGGTGATCGCCGTCATGATGTCCTCGGTCGCGTCGGCGAGCACCTGGGCGGTGAGCTCCTGCCCCTGGTACTTGCTCAGGTCCACCGGCGGCCCGGCCGCGACGGTGACCTTGTGCCGCGGGAAGAGGTTGAACTTGCCCTTCCCGTAACCGGGCCGGCCGTACGGCGGGATGATCTCGTGGGCGCCCCAGTGCGCGACCGGGATGACCGGCGCACCGGTCACCAGCGCGACCCGGGCGACCCCGCTCTTGCCGGTCATCGGCCACAGGTCCGGGTCCCGGGTGAGCGTGCCCTCCGGGTAGAACTGCACGCACTGACCGCCGTTGACCGCGTCGATCGCGGCCCTGAACGCCTGCGCGGCGTCGGTGGACTCGCGGAACACCGGAATCTGGCCGGTCTTGCGCAGCATGAATCCGATGAAGGGGACCGAGAACAGCGAGGACTTGCCGAGAATGCGCGGCGGACGTCCGCTGTTGTACTGCCAGTGCGCGTAGATCACCGGATCGATGATCGAATTGTGGTTCACCGCGGCGATGAATCCGCCGCTCTTCGGAATGTGCTCCCAGCCCCGCCAGTCCGGCTTCACCAGGGCGGTCGTCACCGGCTTCACCAGCACGGCCGCGAAGCGGTACCAGATGCCGTAGTCGGCGTTGCCGAACTTGGCGTACGAGCGGCGGGCCACCCCAGCTCCTTCTCATCCGATGCGGCATCGAGTGCCGCGGTCATGGCGTCCCGGTGCCGCGCACCGATTCCACCGGCGCCCGGGCCACGGGCGCGGACCAGTGTCGCCCGCCCGCTCACCGGCTGTCGAGCAACCGCGCCAACCCGCCCGGCGGGCGTGATCAAACGCACGTCCCCACAGCTCGGACGGCCTGGCGAGGGCTCCGGGACCGGCGCCACAATGACGCCGATGACCCAGGACACCGTACGCCCCAGCGGGCCCGTCGCGCCCCCTGCACCCACGGCCGGCTGGTCGCTGGTGCTTCCGCTCAAGCCGCTCGCCCTGGCCAAGAGCAGACTGGCGCCGTACGCCGGGCCGCACCGGGCCGACCTGGCACTGTCCTTCGCGCTGGACACCGTCACCGCCGCCCTGGCCACCCCGGGCGTCGACCGGGTCCTGGTGGTCACCCGGGACTCCACGGCCGGCCCCCTGCTGGCCGCGCTCGGTGCACTCGTGGTCGCCGACGAGCCCGGCGGCGGCCTCAACCGGGCACTGGCGCACGGCGCCGCGGCCGCCCTGGCACTGGCCCCGCGGGCCCCGCTGGCGGCCCTCTCGGCGGACCTCCCGGCGCTGCGCCCGGCCGAACTGGCCCGGGTGCTGGGAGCGGTGCCGCCGGACGGCCGGGCCTTCCTGCCGGACTCCCCCGGCCTCGGCACCACGCTGCTCGCCTGCACCCCCGGCCACCCGCTCTCCCCCGCGTTCGGGGACGGCTCGCGGGCCCGGCACGCGGCCGGCGGAGCGCTCGAACTGCGTCTCGCGGACGTGGAGTCGGTGCGCCGGGACGTGGACACCGGGACGGACCTCGGCCAGGCCGCGGTGCTCGGCCTCGGCCCGCACACCAGCGCGCTGTTCGCCGCCCTGAGCCTGCCCTGAGCCTGCCCTGAGCCCGTCCTGAGCCCCTCCCGGACGCCGCCCGCACGCCTCCCGGCCCCGTCCCGGCCCGGCGTCGGCCTGCCCCGGGTCCGGACCGGCCCGCTCGCTATGCTGCTCGCATGCAGGCCACCGCGTTCACCTTCGACCCCGCCACCCGGGCCGGCTCCGTGCTGCTCGACGACGGGACCCCGGTGCCGTTCGACGCGGCCGCCTTCGACGCCGGCGGCCTGCGGCTGCTGCGCCCCGGCCAGCGGGTGCGGATCCGCACCGAGGGCACCGGCGAGGCCCGCCGGGTGGTCTTCGTGACGCTCCAGACCTTCCCCGACCCGGCCGAGGGCTGACGGCCCCCCGGCACCGCCGGGCCGGTCCGCGCCCCGCCGCACCACGCCCGGGACACCTCCGGTGCCGCCGCACGCCGTCGATTCCTGACTAAGCGCCCGGAAATCGAAAGAGCCGCGGCGACCGGTTTCCGTGAATTCACGGAAGGGGGTGCCGCGGCTCTGGACCGAAGGCCGTCCGGGGACGGTCGCGCGGGACTTACTTGGCAGAGGTCTTGCGCGCGGTGGTCTTGCGGGTGGCGGTCTTCTTCGCCGGCGCCGTCTTCTTGGCCGTGGCGGTCGCCTTCTTGGCGGTGGCCGTGGTCTTCTTGGCGGCAGCCGTGGTGGTCGCCTTCTTCGCCGCGGCCGTCTTCTTGGTCGCGGCGGCCTTGGTCGCGGCGGCCGTGGTCTTCTTGGCAGCGGTGGTCTTCGCGACCGTGGTCTTCGCGGCGGCCTTCTTGGCGGTGGCCGTGGTCTTCTTGGCGGCGGTGGTCTTCGCGGCCGTGGTGGCAGCCTTCTTGGCGGCGGCCGTGGTCGCCGTCTTCTTGGCGGCGGCCTTCTTGGTGGCCGGGGCGGCGGCGGCAGCGGCGGCACGCTTGGTGGCGGCACGCTTGGCGGCCGGGGTGGCGGCCACGCCGCTCTTGCCCGGGGTGAGGGAGCCCTTGGGGGCCTTCTTCACCGAGGGGCCTTCCTTCGGCAGCTTCTTGCTGCCGCTGACCAGGTCCTTGAAGCCCTGACCCGGACGGAAGCGCGGGACCGAGGTCTTCTTGACCTTGACCCGCTCGCCGGTCTGCGGGTTGCGGGCGAAGCGCGCGGAGCGCTCCACCTTCTCGAAGGTGCCGAACCCGGTGACCGAAACCCGGTCACCGGCCACAACGGCACGGACCATGGTGTCGAGCACTGCGTCGACGGCCTCTGCGGCAGCCTTGCGACCGCCCAGCTGCTCGGCCACCGCTTCGACAAGCTGAGCCTTGTTCACGTCTTCCCCTTCGGAAACGGGCGCCGGATGATTCCATCCGTTCTTTTCGCACGTTAGGTATGTATCTGCGGACTTTCAATTACCAAACGCGCGAATCACCCTAGTGTCGCAATGGATTTGCGCGTCGGCGACCTCAGTCGAGCGGCGGGGGCCCCTCGTCGAGGTCATGTACAAAGCGACTCAACCGCCTTGCCGCCTCCGGAAGATCGCGCTTGGCGGTCTCGGTGACGATGAGGAGTTGACGGGTGAGAGCGGTCTTTGCATCGGCAGACACGTTCAGCGCATGCACGCGGGCGTGAGCTTGCTTCAACCGCTCGGCCACAAGCGCGTAGAGCGCTGCGACTTCCTGGTCGTCCGGCCCCTCAGCTGGCGCGGAGGTGACGTCCGGCCGATCGTCAATTCGGCGTTCGGATGGCCGGCCCATGGAGTCCTCAGCCGCGGGTTCGCCGCCCGCGTACGGAGGTTCATGGTGCCGGTGCATGTACTGATTGTGCCATCTACCCGCAGTTGTACTTGCGCGGGGCCCTCTTCCGCAAAGCCAAATGGGCAATCCGGGGCGGGCCCCGGCGCTAACTCGCGCTCCGGAACGCCGGATGGCCCGGCCCCCCCGAGGGGGGCGCGGGCCATCCGGCGGATCGTCAGAATGCTTGTTCTGAAGGGAACTCAGGCAACCGGCAGAGTACGCGGCTTGAAGGCCGGGCGGGTCGCTTCGAAGGTCGCGATGTCGGCCTCGTTCCGCAGGGTGATGCTGATGTCGTCCAGGCCGTTGAGCAGCCGCCACCGGACGTTGTCGTCCAGTTCGAAGGTCGCCGTGACGCCCTCGGCACGGACTTCGCGCGCCTCCAGGTCGACGGTGATCTCGGCCGAAGGGTCACTCTCGGTGAGCGCCCAGAGCCGTTCCACGGTCTCCTGCGGCAGGACGACCGTCAGCAGGCCGTTCTTCAGCGAGTTGCCCCGGAAGATGTCGGCGAAGCGGGACGAGACGACCACGTGGAAGCCGTAGTTCTGGAGCGCCCAGACGGCGTGCTCCCGGGAGGAGCCGGTGCCGAACTCGGGGCCGGCCACCAGGACCGTGGCACCCTGCCGCTCGGGCCGGTTGAGGATGAACGACTCGTCCTTGCGCCAGGCTTCGAACAGGCCGTCCTCGAAACCGGATCGGGTGACCTTCTTGAGCCAGTGGGCCGGGATGATCTGGTCGGTGTCCACGTTGCTGCGGCGCAGCGGGACGGCCCGGCCGGTGTGGGTGGTGAACTTCTCCATGGCTCAGGCCTCCACGGCAGCGACGTCGGCGGTCAGGTCGGAGGGGGCCGCGAGGCGGCCCAGCACGGCGGTCGCGGCGGCGACCTGCGGGGAGACCAGGTGGGTGCGGCCACCCTTGCCCTGCCGGCCCTCGAAGTTGCGGTTCGAGGTGGAGGCGCAACGCTCCCCCGGGGCGAGTTGGTCGGGGTTCATGCCCAGGCACATCGAGCAACCCGCGTGGCGCCACTCGGCACCGGCCGCGGTGAAGACCTTGTCCAGGCCCTCCTCGACGGCCTGGAGGGCGACCCGGACGGACCCGGGGACCACCAGCATCCGCACGCCGTCGGCGATCCGGCGGCCCTCCACGACGGCCGCGGCGGCCCGCAGGTCCTCGATCCGGCCGTTGGTGCAGGAGCCGACGAAGACGGCGTCGACCTTCACCTCGCGCAGCGGGGTGCCGGCCTCCAGGCCCATGTACGCCAGGGCGTTCTCGGCGGCCTGGCGCTCCTGCGGGTCGGCGAAGGAGGCCGGGTCCGGCACGTCCGAGCCCAGCGGGGCGCCCTGGCCCGGGTTGGTGCCCCAGGTGACGAACGGGGTCAGCTCGCTCGCGTCGATGAAGATCTCGTGGTCGAAGACCGCGTCCTCGTCGGTGCCCAGCGTCCTCCAGTACGCGACGGCGGCGTCCCAGTCCTCGCCCTGCGGGGCGTGCGGGCGGTCCTGGAGGTAGGCGAAGGTGGTCTCGTCCGGGGCGATCATGCCGGCCCGGGCGCCGGCCTCGATCGACATGTTGCAGACGGTCATCCGGGCCTCCATGGACAGGCTCCGGATCGCCGAACCGCGGTACTCCAGAACGTAGCCCTGGCCGCCGCCGGTGCCGATCTTCGCGATGACGGCCAGGATCAGGTCCTTGGCGGTGACGCCCTCGGGCAGTTCGCCCTCGACGGTGACCGCCATGGTCCGGAACGGCGCCAGCGGCAGGGTCTGGGTGGCCAGCACGTGCTCGACCTGGCTGGTGCCGATGCCGAACGCCAGCGCGCCGAAGGCGCCGTGGGTCGAGGTGTGGGAGTCGCCGCAGACCACGGTCATGCCGGGCTGGGTCAGGCCGAGCTGCGGGCCGACGACGTGCACGACGCCCTGCTCGACGTCACCGAGCGAGTGGATCCGGACGCCGAACTCGGCGGCGTTCCTGCGCAGGGTCTCCAACTGCACCTTGGAGACCGGGTCCGCGATCGGCTTGTCGATGTCCAGGGTGGGGGTGTTGTGGTCCTCGGTGGCGATCGTCAGATCGGTGCGGCGGACCGTGCGGCCGGCCAGCCGCAGCCCGTCGAAGGCCTGCGGGCTGGTGACCTCGTGGAGCAGGTGCAGGTCGATGAAGAGGAGGTCGGGCTCGCCCTCCGCCCGCCGCACGACGTGGTCGTCCCAGACCTTCTCTGCGAGTGTCCGTCCCATCGGATTCCCTCCAGCCGGCCGCGTTGCCGGCCTTCTCGTGTCGTCGGGGTCAAAGCGTGTGCGCCGCCCGGTGCGGGGCACGTTCGCGAGACCTGCACGCCGGATCACCGTCCACCATGCGGACGCCCGGACGGGGCCGCATCCTGGATGCCTCCCGGGCTGCTTCCCTCCAGAGTGGCGCTTTTCCCGGAAGTTTGAACTTGCGTCTCGCAGAATGAGACCGCAGTCTTAGCGCATGGACAACACCAGCGGCGTCGGCGTCATCGACAAGGCCGCTCTGGTGCTCGGCGTCGCCGTCGGCAGCACCCTGCCCATGAAGGCCGGCTCCGCCACCCCCGGCCGCCTCCACGCCCAGGCCGTCGTCGAAGCCGCCAACCGCCTCACCGAAGCCCTCCGCCGCACCTGACGGAACCCCGCCGAACGCCGAAAGGGCCCCGCCGGCAACCCGGCGGGGCCCTTCGATGCATTTCCGGAGAAAACAAAAAGACCCCGGAACCGGGGTCTTCCCAATTTCTGGCTGGGGTACCAGGACTCGAACCTAGACTAAATGAACCAGAATCACTCGTGCTGCCAATTACACCATACCCCAACACAAAGCAAGGGCCGATGGGCGAGCCCACCGGCTTCCTGCTCTGAAGTACCCCCGACCGGATTCGAACCGGCGCTACTGCCGTGAGAGGGCAGCGTGCTAGGCCGCTACACAACGGGGGCTTTCCAGGTGATCCCTTGCGGGATCAGTACCCCCGACCGGATTCGAACCGGCGCTACTGCCGTGAGAGGGCAGCGTGCTAGGCCGCTACACAACGGGGGCTTTCCAGGTGATCCCTTGCGGG
>NZ_JBFBFA010000025.1:97814-105537 GCF_040683915.1 Kitasatospora sp. NPDC093102
GGATCAGTACCCCCGACCGGATTCGAACCGGCGCTACTGCCGTGAGAGGGCAGCGTGCTAGGCCGCTACACAACGGGGGCTTGATCTTCTTTTGTGTGCCGTACTCGCGTACTGCGCTGGGGTACCAGGACTCGAACCTAGACTAACTGAACCAGAATCAGTCGTGCTGCCAATTACACCATACCCCACCAGAGTTGAAGCCCTGCGGGCCCTTCTCAGGCGTTGCGCCTCTCGGTCGGTCCCTTCCGAGGGGCTTTCGCTCCCTCGTCCGTTCCCTCCCGGGCGGCGCAGAAAGAACATTACCCGACGTCGGCCCTGGCTCCAAAATCGATAACCCCAGGCAGCGGCCGGGGGGCCTGCGGATGACCTCCGGGTACGCCGCGGGCCCGGCACGAAGCCGGGCCCGCGGCCTGCTCAGCGGCCCGCTCAGGCGGCCGGCAGGGCGTCCAGGGCGGCACGCAGCCGGCGCAGCGTCTCCGGGCGTCCCAGCAGCTCCATGGACTCGAACAGCGGCGGGGAGACCCGGCGGCCCGTGACGGCCACCCGCAGCGGCGTGAAGGCGAACTTGGGCTTGAGGCCCAGGCCGTCCACCAGCGCCTCGCGCAGTGCGGCCTGGATCGGCTCCGGGGTGAAGTCCGCGAGCTCCTCCAGTGCCTTGATGCTGGCCTCCAGCACCGGGCGGGCGTCCGCGGTGAGCACCTTGGCGGCGTCGTCCGGGTCGAGGGCGAACTTCTCCGGCGCCACGAACAGGAAGCCGGCCATGTTCACGATCTCGCTCAGCACGACCATCCGCTCCTGGGTGAGCGGCGCCACCTTGGCGAGCAGGTCCAGCTGCTCGGCGGTGGGCTCGGCCGGGAGCAGCTCGGCGCCCTGGAGGAAGGGCACCAGGCGGCGGACGAAGTCGTCCGGGGCCAGCCGGCGGACGTGCTCGGCGTTGATCGCCTCGCACTTCTTCAGGTCGAAGCGGGCCGGGTTGGCGTTCACCTTGGTGACGTCGAAGGCGGCGACCATCTCGTCCATGTCGAACAGGTCGCGGTCCTCGGCCAGCGACCAGCCGAGCAGGGACAGGTAGTTGAGCAGGCCCTCGCGGATGAAGCCGCGCTCGCGGTACATGTTGAGCGAGGACTGGGGGTCGCGCTTGGAGAGCTTCTTGTTGCCCTCGCCCATCACGTACGGCAGGTGGCCGAAGCGCGGGGTGGTGCCGTTGCCGACGCCGATCTCGGCGAGCGCGGCGTACAGCGCGACCTGCCGTGGGGTGGAGGACAGCAGGTCCTCGCCGCGCAGCACGTGGGTGATGCCCATCAGGGCGTCGTCCACCGGGTTGACCAGGGTGTACAGCGGGGCGCCGTTGGCCCGGACGATGCCGTAGTCCGGCACGTTCTCCGGCTCGAAGGTGAGCGTGCCGCGCACCAGGTCGTCGAAGCTGATGGTCTTGTCGGGCATCCGGAAGCGCAGGATCGGCTCGCGCTTCTCCAGCTTGTAGACGGCGACCTGCTCGTCGGTCAGGTCGCGGCAGTGGCCGTCGTAGCCGGAGGGCTTGCCGGCCGCGCGGGCGGCCTCGCGGCGGGCGTCCAGCTCCTCGGTGGAGCAGTAGCAGTAGTAGGCGTGGCCGGCCTCGTACAGGCGGCCGGCGACGTCCGCGTAGATGTCCATCCGCTGCGACTGGCGGTACGGCGCGTCCGGGCCGCCGACCTCCGGGCCCTCGTCCCAGTCGAGGCCGAGCCAGCGCATGGCGTCCAGCAGCTGGTTGTACGACTCCTCGGAGTCGCGGGCGGAGTCGGTGTCCTCGATCCGGAAGACCAGCGTGCCGCCGTTGTGGCGGGCGTAGGCCCAGTTGAAGAGGGCCGTGCGGACCATCCCCACGTGGGGGTTGCCGGTCGGGGACGGACAGAAGCGAACCCGGACGGCCGGGTCAGTGTTAGCCACGCTTGATCACCTTGTTGGTGAGAGTGCCGATGCCTTCGATGGAGACGGCGACCTCGTCGCCGACGTTGAGGGGGCCCACCCCTGCGGGCGTGCCGGTGAGGATGACGTCGCCGGGCAGCAGCGTCATGGCCTCGGAGATGTGGACGATCAGCTCGGCGACCGAGCGGACCATCAGGGAGGTGCGGCCGGTCTGGCGGAGCTCGCCGTTGACCGTGCAGGTGATCGCGAGGTCGCTCGGGTCGAGGTCGGTCTCGATCCACGGGCCCAGCGGGCAGGCCGTGTCGAAGCCCTTGGCCCGGGCCCACTGGCCCTCGCGCCGCTGGACGTCCCGGGCGGTGACGTCGTTGGCGCAGGTGTAGCCGAGGATCACCTCGGGCACCCGGTCCAGCGGCACCTCACGGCACATCCGGCCGATCACCACGGCGAGTTCGGCCTCGTGGTGGACGTCCGAGGAGAACGGCGGGTAGGCGATGTTCTCGGTCGGACCGATCACCGAGGTGGACGGCTTGAAGAAGGTGAGCGGGACGTCCGGAACGTCGTTGCCCAGCTCCGCCGCGTGCGCCGCGTAGTTGCGGCCGACCGCCACGATCTTGTTCGGGAGCATCGGGCTGAGCAGCCGGACGTCCTGGAAGCGGAAGCTCTCGCCGGTGGGCTGGGGCTGGCCGAACGGGTGGCCGGCCAGGGCGTGGACGACCAGCGAGTCGGGCTGGGAAGGGTCGCCCTCCACCACTCCGAAGGAGACGCTGCCGGCGGCAGGGCTCCCTTCCCGGACGGAAAACCTGGCAATGCGCACGGCTGGGCTACCCCTCGCTTCGTCGGCCGCCCGGGGCGCGCCCGGGCGCTGGTGGGCGCCCCGCCCACGGTGGGCGCGGCCCCGTCAATCGGCCTCCAGGCTATCGCGTGGGGCCCCGGCTGACCGCTTTGCCCCTGTTCGGGAGGATCGGGGCGGAACCCGCGAGCGGGCGGGTACGCCGAGGGCGCCGCCGCCACTGCTGTGACGACGGCGCCCTCGACGGAACGCTGCGGAGTCAGTCCCGCACGACGACGACCGGGGCGACCATCAGCTGGGTGCGGCGCGGGTTGGCGGTGACGGCCGGCAGCTCGGTGCCGTAGGTCACGACGTCCCCGGGCTTGCGGGCACCCGGGATCTTGCTGAAGTCCTCGACCGAGGCCAGCGTCGTCCGGCGCGGGTTCGCCGTGGCTCGGCTGGACAGCGTGGACTGGGTGGCCTTCTTCGCCTGGGACATCGAGAGCACCTCATGGTCATGGCCGGGCCGATGGGCACGACCTGATGGATTCCGATTGATTCGGAGGGGTTCTGGGCAGGCTGATCGGGGCCGTGCTCCGGAGACAGCCAGGTTACGAGATCTCTTTCCACAGAGACCGTGACCAAAGCTACACATTAGACTGTGATATTGCTCACAAAATGCCGAGCAAAACGCAGATATCCGACATATCGCCGCACCGGGATTTTCCGACATTCCGCTGATAAGGGGCATTCCGGAAGGTCTGCGACTCTTCCCGGCCTCGGGTCCGCTTGGCATGTATCCGGCGAGTGTCCGAAAAAGGCGGTATTCCGGTCCGGTTACCGCACAGTCCGTGAGATTGCGCAAGCGGTCGGTAGCGTCGGGGTCCTGGTTCCTGCGGCCCTTGTTGGGATTCCCCGGCTGTGCTGGAATGCGACGGACCGTGGGTAGGGAGTGGTCCACCCCGGTGCCCGCTCTCCCGGACCGGCCGGGGTGCGGATGGAAACTCGACACCGTCCAGGCCGTGGCGACGCGGCGGGACGCCCGGTCCAGAGGTTGCGACGCCAGTGCAGGGACGTTTCAAAAGGGGTAGCGGCGCCGCGGGTAACCCGGAGTCACGTGAGCCTGTGGCAGCCCCCCAACAGGCGGCGGCCCCCGGCGGCCCGGCCGAGCCGGTGACACCCGAGGCCCCGGGCCGCCCGGAGGAGGACGGCCAGGAGCGGAAGTCCACCCGGGACAAGCTCCGCACGTCCCTGACCCGGCGCCGAGCCACCGGTCTGAACCGGCTCGCGATGCGCAACTGGCGCATCCGCACCCGTCTGATCGCGCTGCTCGCCCTCCCCGTGCTGGTCTCGCTGGTCCTCGGTGGCCTGCGCATCCAGAGCTCGATGGAGAACTCGCAGCAACTCGCCCAGATGGCCAACCTGTCCGACCTGGCCAAGAAGGCGACCAACCTCGCGGACGCGCTCCAGACCGAGCGCGACATCAGCGCCGGCCCGATCACCCACGATCCGACCGCCCCGCTGGACGACGACATCGTCGCGGCCCGCAAGTCCACCGACGACCTGAGCCGCACCTTCACCGCGTCCTCCGACAAGTTCGAGAACCTCGAACTGTCCGGTGGAAAGGCGCTGTTGCTCCAGATCCGCAAGGACCTGAACTCGATCGCGGACACCCGCAGCCTGCCGTACCAGAACAACCAGAACATCCAGTCGACGATCACCGCCTACGACGTGATCATCCGCGACCTGCTGTCCATCACCCAGGACATCGCGCTCGCGTCGAACAACAAGGACCTGGTCGTCTCCACCCGCGCGCTCCAGCAGTTCTCGCTGGCGAAGAACGCGACCTCGCAGCAGCGGGCCCTGATCAGCGCCGCGCTCGCCAACCCGAAGACCCCCGACCTCAGCCCCAGCGACGAGTCCTTCGGTATCCGCCTGCGCAGCTCGTACGACAACGCGATCGCGAGCTTCAACAACATCTACACCGCGCACGACCTGGACAACCTGCGCAGCCAGTTGAGCTACAACTCGGTGGTCGCCGACGCCGACCGCTACGCCTCCACGATCCTCACCCAGAGCGGCATCCGCCAGACCGAGGCGGTCAGCTACAAGGACTGGTTCGAGAAGGCCAGCGCCAAGATCACCGCCGAGCGCCGGATCGAGTCCAAGCTCATCGAGAACCTGGACGGCAAGGCCGAGGACCTCCAGGCCCAGGCCGACGCCGACGCCCTGATCATCGGTGTCGCGATCGCCCTGGTGCTGCTCGTCGCCCTCGGTGGCGCCGGTCTGATCGCCCGCTCGATGGTGCGCTCGCTGACCCGTCTCCAGGCCGCGGCCGAGGACGTCGCCGAGCGCCGTCTGCCCGAGCTGGTCAAGACCCTCTCCGAGGCCGACCCGCACGACGTCGACACCACGGTCGAGCCGGTCGCCGTCGACTCCACCGACGAGATCGGCCACGTGGCCCACGCGTTCGACATGGTGCACAGCGAGGCCGTCCGCCTCGCCGCCGAGCAGGCCCTCCTGCGCGGCAACATCAACGCGATGTTCACCAACCTCTCGCGCCGCAGCCAGGGCCTCATCCAGCGCCAGCTGTCGCTCATCTCCGAGCTGGAGAGCCGCGAGGCGGACCCGGACCAGCTGGCCAACCTCTTCAAGCTGGACCACCTCGCGACCCGCATGCGCCGCAACGGCGAAAACCTGCTCGTCCTCGCCGGCGAGGACCCGGGCCGCCGCTGGACCCGTCCCGTCCCGCTGGTCGACGTGCTCCGTGCCGCCGCCTCCGAGGTGGAGCAGTACGAGCGCATCGAGCTCGCCGCCGTGCCGTCGGCCGAGGTCGCCGGCCGCGTCGTCAACGACCTCGTCCACCTGCTCGCCGAGCTGCTGGAGAACGCCACCTCGTTCTCCAGCCCGCAGACCCGCGTCCGGGTCACCGGCCACGCGCTGCCGGACGGCCGCGTCCTGGTCGAGATCCACGACACCGGCATCGGCCTGAGCCCCGACGACCTCGCCGAGATCAACGAGCGCCTCGCCAACCCGCCGACGGTGGACGTCTCGGTCTCCCGCCGCATGGGCCTCTTCGTGGTCGGCCGCCTGTCGCTGCGCCACGGCATCCGGATCCAGCTGCGCCCCAGCGACTCCGGCGGCACCACCGCGCTGGTCATGCTCCCGGTGGACGTCACCAACTCGGGCGACCGCCGCGGCTCCGGCCGAACCGGTTCCAGCCAGGGCAAGCAGCAGCGCGGGGCCGCCCCGACGCCGCGCCAGCAGCGCCAGGTGCCACCCGCCCGCCAGGGCGGTCCGGCCGCGCTCGGCCAGGGCCCGGCCGCCGGTGCCCCGCAGGGCGGCCGCCCGCAGCTCGGCCAGGGCGGTCCGGCCGGTCCCGGTCCGCAGGCCGGCCCGGGTGCGCCCGGCAACGGTCTGCCGACCCGCCAGGTCGGCCAGTCGCTGAAGGAGAACCCGGTCCCGCAGGGCGGCGGTCGGCAGGGACAGGGCCGGCAGCCCGCCCAGCCGCAGCAGAACCAGCCGCAGCAGAAGCAGGCCCCGCAGAACCAGCAGGCCCAGCAGCAGGCCCAGCAGCAGGCCCAGCAGCAGGCCCAGCAGGGCGGTCTGCCGCAGCGCGCCCCGGGCCGCCAGGGCCCGCCGCAGGCCGGCCCGAACGGCCTGCCCCGCCGCGGCCGCCAGCAGCAGCCCGGCCAGCCCCAGCCCGGCGGGCCGCAGACCGGTCAGCCCCAGCCGGGCCGGCCCGGTCAGGAACGGCCCCGTCCCGGCGGTGAGTTCGACGGCGGTCCGGGTGCCCGGACCGGCGAGCAGCCGCAGCACGGCCGTCCCGGCGGTCCCGGCTCGCCGCAGCAGGGTGCCCGTCCGGGCAACCGTCCGCAGGACGGCCTGCCGCAGCGCCGTCCGGCCCCGCAGGGCCCCGGTGCCCCCGGCCGGCCCGCGGCCCAGGGCCCGCGCGGTCCGCAGCGCCCCGGCCCGGACGCGCCGCAGCGCGACCGTCAGCCGCAGCTGCCGCCGCAGGCCCCGCAGCAGCCCCAGCCGCTGCCGTCGGCCGAGCCGGCGCCGGTGGAGAGCACCCAGCAGTTCGCCCGCCCGCGCTTCGAGGCCAGCCAGATCGACCCGCGCGACCCGCTGGGCCTCGGCCTGGTGGAGCCGGTGCTGCCGAACGTGCCGAACCCGCCGCGTCCGGAGCCGGTGCGCCAGGAGCAGGCCCCCCAGCAGCCGCAGCCGCTGCCGTACCAGGAGCCGATGGCGCTGCCGACCGGCCCGTCCGAGGCCACCGGTCAGCAGGGCGCCGGCGAGCAGCCCTGGTACCCGCAGGCCGAGGGCCAGCAGCAGGCGCGGCCGCGGCCGTACCAGCCGCGCCGCCCCGGCACCACCGCACCGGAGTTCCAGCAGCAGGCCCAGGAACAGCAGCCCCGGCAGGCACCGCAGCCGCAGGCCCAGGAGCAGCAGCAGCCCCGGCAGGCGCCGCAGCAGCAGGCCTCCCCGCAGGCTCCGCAGCAGCCGCAGGGCCAGCCCCAGCAGAACCAGCAGCAGCCGGGCAGCGACGACGCGCCCTGGCGTCCGTCCGCGAACGACGAGCGCTGGCGCCGCGCCGAGCAGATCCGCGAGCCCTCGACCAGCGGCGTCACCATGTCGGGCCTGCCCCGGCGGACCCCGCAGGCCAACCTGGTCTCCGGCACCGCCGAGGCCTCGCCGCTGACCGGTCCGCAGGTCTCCCGGGCCCCCGAGGAGGTCCGCGGCCGGCTGACCAACCTGCGCCGCGGCATCCAGCAGGGCCGCCGCGCAGGGGCCGAGCAGGCCGCCGGCCAGACGGGCTTCCAGCATGGTGCCCAGCAGGCCGGATTCGATAGTTTCGGTGGCCGGAGCGACGGCAACGGCGCAGATCACCAGGAGCGTTGAGTTGAACCAGATGAGCCAGGCCGCACAGAACCTGAACTGGCTGATCACCAACTTCGTGGACAACACCCCCGGGGTGTCCCACACCGTGGTGGTCTCCGCGGACGGCCTCCTGCTGTGCATGTCCGAGGGCTTCCCGCGCGACCGTGC